>PAQX01000074.1 GCA_002709835.1 Deltaproteobacteria bacterium | reverse complement strand
CTCCTCCGGAAGGTCGCGCGCAGCGAGGAACGCTCTGGCGAGGACAAGGCCGCCGGCATCACGTGGCGCCTGCTCTGGTACGCCCACCCGGCGACCGCCGAAGCCGAGCTGGCGAGTCATCGGCTCGACGTGATCGAAGCGCACCTCGGCGAGACCCTCCGTCGGGCCAGCGACTGGCGCCGCCGTGGCGACCGGCTCTTCCGGCAGCGCATGAACGACGAGGCCCTCGAAGCCTACGACAAGGCCCTGGCGATGGGGCTGCCGAAGTCGGAGACCCGACGCGCCCTAAAGCAGCGCGCGCAGACGCTCTTCCGCATGCGTCGTTATCCCGAGGCCGTCGCTGCCTTCGAGGCGCTGCCCCAGACCGGCGACACGCCGATCTGGACGGCACGGTCGATGGCGCGGGCGGATCGGGTTCCGGAATCGATCGCGGCCTTCGAGAAGCTCGCGAGGAAGTCCGGCCCGAACCAGATGCGCGCCCATTACCTGGCGGCGCTGCTGCTCGACGGACGGGACCGGGACGAAGAGGCCCGAGCCCACTTCGAAGTCCTCGCGAACGATCCGAAGGGCAGCGGCAACAAGCGCGCCGCCCTCTGGCGGCTCGGCTGGAGCGACTACCGCTTCGGGCGTCACGAGGAAGCGGCCAAGCGGTTCGCCGCGCTGGCAGACGCGACCGGCGATCCGGTCGACCGGCTACGCCCGCGCTACTGGCAGGCGCGCGCGCTCGAGAAGGCCGGACACCCGCAGAATGCCCAGACGATCCTGGCCACCCTCGCAGAGGAATACCCACTGGCCTACTACGGCTGGGGTGCGCGGATCGCGACGGGACGAGAAGCGCTGGCTCGATCGGAGCACACGATCAAGCTCGGAAGCTCGGCGCTGCCCGGGGGCGCGCTCGAGCGGGTACGAATCCTCATGAAGGCGGGCCTCGCGGACGCGGGCGCCGAAGAGACCGCTTCGCTGACTCGCCGCGCCCGTGGCCTCGACGATCGCGTCGAACTCGCGCGTCTGCTGACCTCTGCCGGCGACTTCAATCGGGCCCAGCGTGTGGTCGTGGACGCCTACCGCTCCGATCTGGCCCGCGGTCCCGTTGCCGGACTCGAAGAGCTCTGGTGGTACGCGTGGCCGTCCGCCTTCGAAGGACTCGTCGACGAGGCCACCGCGGACGAAGGCAGCGTCGACCCGGAGCTCGTGTACTCGATCATGCGGGAAGAGAGCGGCTATCGGCCGAAGGTCGTCTCACCGGTCGGCGCCCGAGGCCTGCTCCAGATCATGCGCGAGACCGGCGCCCGTCTTGCCGACCGCAGCGGGCGGCGCGCATTCGACCCGGACGACCTCTTCGACCCCCGCACGAACATCGAGCTCGGCTCGTTCTACCTGGCCGAGCTTTCGGCACAGTTCCCGACGAAGCTTTCGGCCTCGATCGCGAGCTACAACGCGGGGCCCCACGTGGTCTCGGACTGGGTCGACGGGGATCTTCGGCCCGACGACGAGTGGGTCGAGGCGATCCCTTACTCCCAGACCCGGAGCTACGTGAAGCGCGTGATGCGCAGCCTGCAGGCCTACCAGCTGCTCTACTGAGCCGGGCGGCTGCGTCGTTTCCGGCCGCCTGCCGGCCTGCTGCGACGGGCCTGCGGACGACTTCGGAGAATCCCGGGGCTTCGGTTGAGCCTCCGCGCACCCACGCCGATGAGCAGCGGAGTCCCGCGCACCGCACGGCGCGCCTCGGAGGTCCTGGTCATGGCTTCGATTCGACACGAAGCGCGCCGCAGCGCGGGGCGCGTCAGCGGCTCGATGGTTCTGCTGCTGCTCCTGCTCGTGGGCGGTGGCGGCTATCACTACTACCGCAACCTCGAGATCGAGCGTCAGAACGAGGGGCACCGCCCCTACGAGAGCTACTCGACCGAGGACGTCCAGGCGCTGCGCGACGCTTTCGAATCGGAGCTCACCGCCTCCGAAGCGAAGTTCGCCGCGGCGAAACGGCAGCGTGCGCGGCCGCAGGGCGATCTGGGCTCGATCTCGGGCAACGTCGAACAGTTCGCGGAGACGACCGCGACGAGCCGTGCGATTCGCGCGGCAGCTGCCGGGGTTGCCGAGCGAAGGGACGCGCTGAGCGAACTCGACCGCGAACTCGCGCTCCGCGCGAGCCCCGTGCAGGGACTCATGCACCACCTGAGAAGGCTGACGACGATCTGACCGGAGGCCGCGGGCGGCGACGCTAGAGCTCGTCGATCTCCGGCGGATCGGCCCCTTCGTCAGGCCCCGCGTCGTCGTCGATGTCGAGGCCGCCATCATCGGCCTCGGTGTCGTCGAACATCTCTTCGCCGGGCGCTTTCTTCTCTTCCATCTCGTCGTCCGGGGAGGGCTGCGGCTCCTCGTCGTCCAGGAGCTGGGCCATCGGGCGAACGACCTTGGGCTTCGGCACCTCGGAAACCGGCTTCGCCGCCTCCGGCGGCCGGTCGCGCTGATCCGCCCCACACTTCGGGCAGATCGGCTCTTCCTTGCCGAGGTCGTAGAACTTCGCGCCGCACTCGAAGCACGTCCACTTGTATCCGAGCTTCGGATGGCGGGGGCCGGAGGGCTGGACGGCCTTCTTCGCCTTGGCCTTCTTGGCCGACGCCGCATCGTCCTTCTTGCCCTTGGACTTGGCGGCCTTCGCCTTGGCCTTGTCTGCCTTGGCGTCGTCCTTCGCGGCGGCTTTCTTGGCTGCTTTCTTGGCCGCCTGTTTCGGAGCGGCCTTCTTCGAAGACGCTTTCTTGACTGCTTTCTTCGGCGCAGCCTTCTTCGGGGCCGCCTTCTTCGCGGGGGCCTTCTTCACCGCCTTCTTGCCAGCGGCCTTCTTCGCCGCCTTCTTGGCGGCGGCTTTCTTCGCCGCCTTCTTGGCAGCGGCCTTCTTCTTGGCCGGAGCCTTCTTCTTGGGCGCAGCAGCCTTCTTCTTGGCTGTGGCCTTCTTCTTCGCGGGCTTCTTCGCCGCCTTCTTCTTGCTGGCCGCCATGCAATCCTCTCGAGACCGAGCGCGCGCAGAGCAGAAATTGCGCACACGAATCGCCCGTGCTTGTAGCGATTCACCGCGCCGGTAGCCAGTGTTGGACACCGAGATCCGTACGAATCCCCGGGTCGCGGGAGAAATAACCCACCTGGACACGGGCCGGGCAGGGGGCCTCGGCCGGCTCGCACGCCGGCTCAGTCGGGACGGAGACCGGGCCCTGAGGCCGTCTGACCCGCGGGCGCGGCCGAGACGGGCGGCGGCACGATCCGCTCGAATCGGGAGCCGTAGACGATCTCCTCGACCCCCTCGACGGCGGTCACCTGGAGCCGATGTTCGACGTGGAGCGTCTGGCCCTCGGGATCGATCCGATAGAGATTGCGGCCGTAGGCCTGATCCTGGGCCCAGTGGACCTCGAGGCCGTCGGCGGTCTGCATCCACTCGATCGTCGTCTCGGCACCGTCGCGCTCGACGTGCCGCTTCGGGCCCGCACCTAGCTCCACGAGACGGTCGAAGTCGCCGTTGGGGCCGCGAACCTGCTGGCGCATCTCGTCGCCACTCCAGAAGAAGGTGAGATCGCCGGCGGGCTGGGTGCTCTTGCCGAGAACGCCGGTCGCCATCTTGCGAACGATCCAGGAGAGATCGCCCGTCGCGCTCTCGATGCTCGCGATCCGCCCCTGGTCATCCGCTACGTCCACCACCCGGGCCCACTGGCCAACGAAGGAGGCCAGATCGCCCGCGTCCGCGAATGCGGCCGGCGCGAAAAAGATCCAAGCGAGCATCTGCACCACCGATAAACAGCCAATCAAAAATCGAAGCGAGCAGGGCACCGCCGTCGTCGACCGGCCCTGGCTGGGGAGGAATTCGAGGCGGCGCAGACGGGCCGCCGAGGTCGTCCGCCGGGCTGCGATTCGAGCGCCACGACGCCACCGGAGCCTGCTGTCTACGGCGTCGGCGCGCCCAGCCTGGGGGAGCGCAAACGAGTCGTCCGGAGCGTGCTGGAGGGCCGAAGGACCACAAACACTGAAACGACCGCCGCTGTCGTCGAGCCGTCTGCCACAGAAGTCCCGCTTCCCGACGACTTCACGCGCGGCGCGCTGCAGGAACTCGAGGCGCCGATGTTCGGCGCGGGGACTCGACATCGAGGACGGAATCGATGCGCCAGGGGCCATAGAATCCAGCCTACTGACGCGTGCGGCGGAACTCAACGGAATTCTGGCCGTTCGGGCTATCCGAGCGTCTCAGAACGGGTTTCCAGGCTCGCCCCTAACCGGGGCATACCTGCTCCACCCCGAATCCCTCAATTGACATAATCTATCTTATCAGTGGTGTTAAAGGTCCCGTTCGACCGGTCGCCTGCGGTCGAGCCCAGGCGAAGACGCCCGCCGAGCGCCTCAATCGAGGCCCCTGTGAAGCCCGCCTCCGGGCCCGTACGGGACTCGGCATGGCGCGGTCACCTGCCGGAGCGCTCATGCACCAGATGCACGCGAGCCCGCTGTTCGGCGCAGACAGCCCATGCGCGCAGGTCTGTTCCGGGAACCGCTCAGCGGCCCGAGCGAAGCTCCGCGATGAGCGCGGCCACCTGCGGCGGCACGTTCGCGTCCGGGAACTCGCCTTCGAGGCGATCGAAGGTCGCCAAGGCCTTCTCCGTGTCCCCCGACGCGGCCCAGCAGCGCGTAGCGTCCCCGAGCGCGTTCGCGCGCAGCGGATACGCCGCGACGGCCGCAGCTCGCTCGTAGGACCCGGCGGCGACCGCAAAGTCTTCGCGACCCTCAGCGAGGCCCGCCAGCCGGACCGAGCCCAGCGCTTCGATGGCCGAGCCCTTCGCCTCGTCGCGGGCGCGCCCGAAGCTTTCGGCGGCGGCTTCGAGTCGGCCGAGCTGGGTCTGGAGCTGGCCCGTCTCGAGCCACGCCACCGCCGCGGCGGTCGTGCCGGCGTGCTCTGCCGCGATGGAGGCAAAGCGCTCCGCATACTCGCTGCGCGTGCGCGTGGCGACTTCGGGGTTGGCGGGCTCCGGGATCGGTCCGCCGATCGGGTCGGCTCCCATGGCGGTGCGGAACTGACTCGTCGCGATGGCCAGCGCATCGGCCGCCTCGTCGCGGGTGTTCTGCTTCCCCTGGACATAGAGCCCGGCTCCGCCCGCAATCACCAGGATCGCGGCGATCACGCCGAGGATCATCGTCGCGTTCTCGCTCGCCCATTCTGCGACGCGATCACCGGACTCTTCGATTTCACGGAGCGTCTCGGAGGTGGGACTCGGGACTTGCTTGCTTCTTCGGGCCAAGGGTCGGTCCTTCATGTCGATCGGTGGGCGGATTCGGAACGAGCGCCCTGCCATCGGCGATCTCCCGGGAGACCCCCGGGGCGCGCCGGAGTGTACCGCCGACCCGCTGGACTTCGAGGCCCCGCCGCGCGACGGCGGATTTCGCCGGTCGTGCGCCCTATTCGCGTCGATCCGCGCCCTTCCGGCCGCTGCGCTTGCGCAGCCGCACGTTCACGGGCGTCCCCTCGAAGCCGAAGCTCTCGCGGAGCTGGTTCTCGAGGAAACGGACATACGACGTCTGGATCGCCTTCGGATCCGTACAGAACACGACGATCGTCGGCGGCCGCACGCCGACCTGGGAGGCGTAGAAGAGCTTGTTCGGCTTCCGCATCGCCCCTTTGCTGGCCATCGAAGGCGGATGCTTCTCCGACACGTCCTGGAGCCAGCGGTTCAGGTCCGCCGTCGGGATCCGCTGTTCGCCGGCCTGCGAGACCTTGTCCAGTCGATCGAATAGCCGACGGAAGCCCTGGCCGGTCAGCGCCGACACCGACACGACCGGGACGTCACTCATGAAACGCAGCCCATGATCGATGTCGAGCAGCCGATCCTCGCGATCATCCTTGTCGACGAGGTCCCACTTGTTGGCCAGGACGACGGAAGCGCAGCCCTGCTCCCGCATGAGCGACGCGACCCGCGCATCCTGGTCCGCGATGCCTTCCGCCGCATCGACGACGAGCAAAGCGACGTCGGCCCGTTCGAGCGAACGCAGCGTCATCAGCGCACCGCCGTGCTCTCCGGGCCCCTGCCGCTTGCCGACCTTCCGGATCCCGGCGGTGTCGACCAGGATGTATTCGCGATGGCCACGACGAATGCGGATGTCGATCGCGTCGCGCGTCGTGCCCGGCGTGTTGGACACGACCATCCGCTCCTCGCCGGCGAGCTGGTTCGCGATCGAGCTCTTGCCGACGTTCGGTCGGCCGACGATGGCGACCCGCGTCGCCGCTTCCTCTTCGACTTCGACCGGATCCTCGGACGGCAGCGTCTCGAGGACCCGCTCGAGCGCATCGAAGGCCCCACCGCCGTGCTCGGCGGAGACGGCGTAGGTCTGGTCGATGCCCAGGGCGTAGAACTCGTTCACCCGGTCCTGGTGATGCATCGGCTGGTCGATCTTGTTGACGAGCAGCCCCAGCGGCTTGCCGGACCGACGGAGCGTCGTCGCAATCGTCTCGTCTTCCGGAACGAGCCCGAGCTTCCCGTCGACGACGAACAGGATCACGTCGGCGGCTTCGACGGCGGAGCGCGCCTGACTCTGGACCGCAGCCTCGAGCTCCTTCTCGCCTTTCGGTGCATCGAGGCCGGCCGTGTCGACCAGCCAGATCCAGCGGCCGTCGATCTCGACCTTCTCAGCGATCCGGTCCCGTGTGAGGCCCGGCTGGTCGGCGACCAGCGCCCGACGGTAGCCCGCGTACCGGTTGAAGAGCGTGCTCTTCCCGACGTTCGGCCGGCCCACGAGGGCGACCATCGGGAGGCGGCGTTCATCCTGCATCGGATCGGCCTCCCTGCCCTGCGCTCCGATCGGCTTCAAGGAACTTCCCGACCCGCTCGAAGACGGGCTCCGGTTCGCGAGGATCGTGCCAGTGCACGTCCGGGACGGCCCGGACCCAGGTCCGCTGTCGGCGCGCAAAGCGCCGCGTATCCGCCTGCATCGCCGGAAGCGCGTTCACGAGGGTGTCCGCGCCATCGGCGACCGGCTGGATATGGCGATACCCGATCGCCTGCATCGGTTTGAGCTCCGGCCCATACCCGCGCTCGCGCAGGTCCCTGACCTCCCGGAGCAGCCCCGCCTCGATCATCTGCTCGGCCCGTCGATCGATCCGCTCGTTGAGAACCTCCCGCCCCGGATCGAGACACAGGTGGAGAACGCGAAACGGACGATCCTGGAAGCCGTGTTCTTCGCGGACGCGGGATGCGCGCTGCCCCGACATCTCTAGGATCTCGAGGGCCCGCACGGTTCGACGCACGTCGTTCGGGTGGATCTTGTCCGCCGCGTCGGCATCGTTCTCCCGCAGGCGTCGATGGAGTCGCGTCGGATCGCCCGCTTCGACGGCGTGACGATGTTCGTTCTCGAGGCGCTCGCGCAGAACCGGATCGACGTTGCCCGTCTCGATCAGGCCGTCGAGGAACGCCCGGATGTAGAGCCCCGTCCCTCCGACGAGGAAGACCCGCCTACCCCGTCCATGGATCATCTCGGCGGTCGCGCGCGCTTCCTTGCCGAAACGCCCAGCGGAGTAGTTCTCGTCCGGGTTCGCAACGTCGAAGAGATGATGCGGAACGGTGAGGCGCTCTTCGGGGCTCGGCTTGGCCGTCCCGATGTCCATGTGCCGGAATACCTGCATCGAGTCGGCATTCAGAATCTCACCGTCGAAGCGTTGCGCGAGTCCGATCGCGAAATCGGTCTTGCCGGAGCCGGTCGGACCGGTGACGACGACGACCGGAGGCCGGTCGTCCGAGTGCTCGGGAGCCATGCTTGGATTCCTCGTCGCGTCCGGGTGTAGAGCCCATCGCGTCTGCGGAGGCGCTCCGGCTGTTCGGGCCGGGCGCGAAGGCGCGCAAGCCTAGCCGAGATCCATCCCGGCGCCGCGCAGGGCACCGGCAAACGCGATCCGGGCCCCTAGCGACGTTTGAAGCGAAGCTCGAGATCGGCGTGGGTGAGCAGGATCGCGACGGGCCGGCCATGGGGGCACGTGGGGGCCCAGGGAATCGTGTCCAGACCAGCGAGGATCGCTTCCTGTTCTTCGCGCGGAAGCCGATCGCCGAAGCGGCGCGCGGAGTGGCAGGCCATGGTAGCGAAGAGCCGATCAAGGCTCGGCAGCCATCGGATGATGTTCTCGTCCGCTTCGTCGCCGCCGTCCACGTCCTCGAGCGCGCTAGCGAGTTCGGTGACCAACTCTCCCACGTCCTGACCGCCGATCTCGGCCGGAATCGCCCGAACCAGAACGGCGTCCTCTCCGAAGGCGTCGATCTCGAAGCCGAGTCGCCCCACCAGCTCCGGGGCCTCGGTGATCGCGGCAACGGCGCCGGGCGCGAGTTCAATCGTGAGGGGCGTCAGCAGCCCCTGGCGCGCGACGCCGTTGTCGAGCCAGGACTTCCGGAGGTTCTCGTAGAGGATCCGCTCATGCGCGGCGTGCTGGTCGATCACCATCAGGCCGTCCGCGGTCTCGGCCAGAATGTAGCTGGCACGCAGCTGGCCGAGGATCGCGAGGGCGCCGAACGACGAGACCGGGGCTTCCGGCGTCGCCCCGCCCCGCGCATCCGGCGCGCGGTAGGGCTCCGGGCTTCGCTGCGGCGGATCGAAGTCGAGCAGGGGCCGCGAGGGAGCGACCTGCTCCGCACCCTCTCCCACCCGATCACCGCCCGGCCTTCCCTGCGCGAAGACCCAGTCGTCGGTTTGCGGGCGCGTCGGACTCGACATCGGCGGGAGGGTTCGTTGCGGCGCGAAGGCGTTCTCGCCGCTGCTCCGCGTGCCGAGCCCCGCAGCGACGGGCGGCCCTCCGGGCGCTCGCATGTCACCGAGCCAACTGCGTGTCCCCATCGCCTGCCGGACGGCGTGACGGATCGCGCGATGAACCGCCTGGGGATCGGTGAAGCGGACTTCCCACTTGGCCGGGTGCACGTTCACATCGACGGTTTCCGGGTCGACTTCCACGTACAGCACACCCACAGGGAACCGCCCGCGCGGGATCAGATCGCGATAGGCCTGCACGAGCGCGTGGCGCAGGAGCTTGTCCCGAACCGGCCGCCCGTTGACGAAGAGATAGAGCGCGTTGCCGTTGGGCCGCGTGCGTTCAGGGGTCGACACGAAGGCATGGACCTTCGCTTCTGGCGTTTCGTGTTCGACCTCGACGAGCGCGGCCGCATCCTCCTCGGGAAGCACCATCCCGATCCGCTCGCGAAGGGTCCGGCAGGCCGGCCAGACCGTCGCCTTGCGGTCGTCGCGCTGGATTTCGAGGTGGAGGTCGGAGTGGACGAGCGCGAGCCGAGCGAGCCAATCCGCGATGTGGCCCCACTCGGTCCCCGCCCGCTTCAGGAATTTTCGCCGTGCCGGGACCGACGCGAAGAGATCGGCGACTTCGATCCGCGTCCCAACGGGACCGCCGGCCGCGCGTTCACTCTTGATCTCGCCGCCCTCGATCAGGATCTCGTAGCCATCGCCTCGACCCCGAGCGCGACTGACGATCCGAAAACGGGAAACGGAGGCGATGGCCGGGAGCGCTTCCCCGCGAAACCCGAAGCTGCCGATCCGCATCAGGTCCGCCGCGGATCGCAGCTTGCTCGTCGCGTGGCGTTGAAGCGCCATGGGCAGCTCCTCGGGCGTCATGCCGAGCCCGTCGTCGGTCACTGAGATCAGCGCTGCCCCGCCGTCGCGGACCTCCACGCGGATCGTCCGGGCGTCGGCATCGATCGCGTTCTCGACGAGCTCTTTCACGACCGAAGCCGGTCGCTCGACGACCTCGCCCGCCGCGATCTGGTCGACCAACGCATCGGAAAGGAGCCGGATTCGGCCCTTTTCTTCTGACAGTGCGTCGGGCGGCGTGGCCCCCTGGCCGGACGGGTAAGATGTCACGCAACCCCCTGAAGAGCGTAGGGTTTTCTCATCGCATGCACCTGCGAGATATTTCCCACAAAGAGAAGATGCCGGGGTACCATGCCCCTGATTCACCGTCAACTTTTCGCGGAAGACGCGGGCAACCCGCAATAACCATTGACAAACGTCCGGAATCCCAATACTTCTGGTCGGGTCACGATACTACCTGGGGGCTTCGTGCAATGTCCGAACAGCAGACTTCTCTCGGCGCCACCCGCGTCGAACCGACCACACCCGCGCAACCTGCGATCGCCGAATCAGGCGCTCGACGCACAACCGATCGACGCCGCGATGAGCGTATCATCTCCGCGAGCGCGCAGATGCAGGAAGTGGTCGATCAGGCGAGCGCGATCGCGCGGTCCGACAATCCGGTGGTGATCGCCGGCGACAGCGGCAGCGGACGCAAGCAGGTCGCGCGCGCGATCCATCAGTGGAGTCCCCGCGCAGGCGGTGAGCTGATCGAGGTCCAGCTCGCGGCAACGAGCGAGCCCGCACAGCTCCGCGAGCTCTTCGGCGAGGACGGCGCCCCGGGCGCGATCGCCCAAGCCCAGGGCGGAACGCTGCTTCTCGAGAGCGCCGACCAACTGAGCGCGTCGGCGCTGACCCGCCTCGCAGACGCCCTCCGCTCCGCGGAAGGCCGCGTCCGACTCCTCGCGACGACCTCGCCCGAAGGCGCGGGCGCCCTCGCCCCCCTCGGCGGCGAACGCCTCGCGATCGCGAGGCTCGCCGAACGCGTGGAAGACGTCCTGCCGCTGGCCGCTCACTTCCTCGCCGAGTTCGCGGCGGAGGAAGGCGTCGAGCCGGTCGGCTTCACTGCCGATGCCCGTCGGTGGCTCGTGGAAGAGCCTTGGTCGGGCAACGTACGCGAACTCCGCGAACGCATCCGCCAGGCGATCCGACTCGCCGGCCAGGGCGCGATCTCCGCGGAGGCGCTCATGCTCTCGACGGAAGGCGACGAGGTCCCGTCCTTCAAGGATGCGAAGCGCGCCTTCGAGACCCGCTACGTCGAAGGCCTGCTGCGCCGCTGCTCCGGCAACATCAGCCGTGCCGCGCGCATGGCGAAGAAGGACCGCAAGGACTTCTACGACGTGATCCGCCGGACGGGCGTCGACCCGCAGCATTTCCGAGGCTAGGGCCCGGAGCGACCGCGAGGCATGCGCACGGCGATCGTCCAGGTCTGCTCGACCGACGACCTCGCCGGGAATCTCACGCGCGCCGAGAAGGGCATCGCAGAGGCGGCTGAACGGGGCGCGATCTTCGTCACGCTGCCCGAGAATTTTGCCTACATGCGGCGCGAGGGCGTTCGCTTTCCGTGCGCACAGGGACCGGACGGGCAGATCGTTCGCGCGCTCCGAGACTGGGCGCGGCAGTACGGCGTGTGGCTGCTCGGAGGCACCTTTCCCGAGGAGATCCCGGGCGACCAGCGGGTATACAATACGAGCATCCTCTGTTCACCGCAGGGCGAAGAGGTCGCGCGCTATCGAAAGATGCACCTCTTCGACGTACAGCTCGGACCGGATGAGGCGGACGCGTATCAAGAGTCGAAATGGTTCGCCGCCGGCGAATCGCTCGTCGTCGCCGAGGCCCCCTTCGGCGGCATCGGCATGAGCGTGTGTTACGACCTGCGTTTCCCCGAGTTCTATCGAGCGCTCACCCTTCGAGGCGCGCGTTGGTTGGTCGTGCCCAGCGCATTCACGAAGGAGACCGGCAAGGATCACTGGGAAGTGCTCCTCCGAGCCCGGGCGATCGAAAGCCAGGCCTACGTCCTCGCGCCGGCGCAGTGCGGTCGCCATTCGGAAGACCGCGCCAGCCATGGCCGATCCCTCATCATCGATCCCTGGGGCCTCGTCATCGCCCAGGGTGGCGACCGGCCCACCGTACTCGTCGCGGATTGCCCGACCGAGGAAATCGACCGGGTGCGGGCCGCCATTCCGGCACTCGAGAATCGGCGCCTTCCCTCGCCTGCGTAGACCCCTCGCCGCTGCGTCCCGCCTCGAGACGCCCCGTATGCCGTCCCAGAGCACTCTTCTCTCAAGAGCCGTCCACGGCACACCTATTCCGTTCGAAGCCGCGAGCGCGCCGTCCAGGCGCCAGCGCGCAACCGGAGGGGAGATGGCCACAGGTCGACTCGAGATCACGAATGGCGGCTTCGAAGGCATGCAGTACGACCTGATCCGGGACGAGGTCGTCATCGGACGCAGCCCGACCACCGACATCACCCTCCTGTACGAGGGCATCAGTCGCGAGCACGCGCTCGTCCTCTTCGACGAAGAAGCCCGTGGCTACGTGATCGAGGACCTGGCGTCGACGCACGGCACGAAGCTGAACGGCAAGCGGATCCGGTCCGCGGCCCTCGCCGAGGGCGACCAGTTCCAGATCGGACGGACGCTCTTTCGCTTCGTACTCTTCAAGAGCGACTGATCGAACCTCGCACCGCGCTTCTCTTGCGGCCCCCCCGCCCGGCCCGATAGCTTCCGGGTCGACCGCGCGCTGGCCCGCCTGCAACGCTGCAGCGCCCGCCCGCGGCTCGTCGGGGGGGGAAGAACCGTGGTCCATCACGCAGCGAAACTCGCGCTCGACGCGCGCCTTGTCACGACCGCCGTCGTGGTGCTCGCCCTGCTGGCGCTCGGCTGCTCCACCACGCCGCAGCCGCCGCCGGTTGCCCCCTCGGTCGAGGGCTACATCGTCGGGGCACCGGACGAGCTCGCGGTGCACATCCTCCCGGACCCCGAGATCGACCGCGAAGTCCGCGTCCGCCCGGACGGCATGATCTCGATCGATCTGGTCGGCGATATCCAGGCGGCGGGCCGCACGCCGATGGAGATCGCCCTCGACATCCAGGAGCAGATCTCCCGTTTCAAGCGGGACGCCGTCGTGAACGTCACCGTCATCTCTTCGCCCAGCCAGTTCGTGACGGTCTACGGGGAGGTCGCCGCGCCCGGCATCTTCGCTCTCGAGACCGAGACCCGCGTCTCCGAAGCGATCGGTCGCGTCGGCGGGACCCGCCCCTTCGCGAACCTCGATGCGATCCGCCTGATCCGCAGCCGGGGCAACGATACCGCAATCCTCGTGGTGGATCTCAACGCAATCTCGTTCGGGGACATGAGCACCAACCACGTGCTTCGGGAGGGCGACCTGATCGTCGTCCCGCCGACCCTCCTCGCGCGCTTCGGCTATGCGATGCAGGCCCTGTTCTTCCCGTTCCAGCCGCTGATCACCGCGGGCTCGACGGCGGGAGCGATCGTGGCTGGAGGGGACGCGCTCCGTTAGGGGCCGCCGGACCGGAACCTTCGCGCGGGTCCGCAAGGATCCGAAAGGGCGCGCCGCTCGGGTACACACGGGGTGCGATCCCGTTGCCGGTGCCGTGCGAGCCTTCTCGCGTTACAGTCGTTTTCGTCGCGTATTCCGCGAGAAATGACGGAAACCCCGCGCCCTACGTGGCGCCCGAGCGCACCCACGATCGGGCCCTGATCGGCCATTCCCCTTTCTCCGGGAGAACCCAGCGAAGATGTACGAAAGCTTCTTCGGCCTGCGCGAACTCCCCTTCTCGCTCACGCCCGACCCGCGCTTCTTGTGGCTGTCGGACACCCACGAGGAGGGTCTCGCGACCCTCGTCTACGGCATCACGCAAAACAAAGGCTTCCTGCTGCTGACCGGCGAGGTCGGCACGGGCAAGACGACGCTCCTCCGTGCGGCGCTGCGCGAACTGCCCCGCGACACGGACACCGCGCTGATCATCAACACGATCGGCCTCACGCCCCTCGATCTGCTGAAGCTGATCGCGGCGGAGTTCGGGATCGAGGGCCGTTTCGAGTCGACGGCGGACTACCTGATCGCGATCAACCGCATGCTGCTCGAGCGTTTGCGCACGGGACGGAACACGGTCCTGATCATCGACGAGGCGCAGAACCTCGACGAGGCCACGCTGGAAGAGGTGCGGCTGCTCTCCAACCTCGAGACCGACACGGCGAAGCTCATGCAGATCGTGCTGACGGGACAGCCCGAGCTGATCCGCAAGCTCTCGTCGCCGCAGCTGCGCCAGCTGCGCCAGCGCATCGCCGTCGAGCATCACATGGAGGCGCTCACGCCGGAGCAGGTCAAGCCCTACCTCGCCCACCGTGTCGCGGTCGCCGGGGGGCGTTACGAAGAGATCTTCGAGCCCGGCGTAGAGAACGTCTTCTACTGGTTCTCGCAGGGATGCCCCCGCCTGATCAGCCTCCTGGCCGATCGCGTGCTGCTCTCCGCCTACTCGAAGCAGCTCGCTCCGATCTCGCCCGACTTCGTCGAAGGAAAGGCGAAGTCCATGGGCGCGACACGGGAAGCCGGCATGGCGCGCGATCTCTCGGGCCGGCTCAGCTAGCTGCGCGCACGGCTCCCGAGACCCACACGCGGGCGCTCGCAGGCGTCCCGGAGCGTCTATGCGGCGCCGCGGTGCCCCTGGCGGACGCGGTGCGCGAGGTCGGTGAGCTCCAGGATCGTCTCCTGAAGATCTTCCTCGCCGTCGGCGACCTCCGCCGCCATCGCGACGCCCTTCGCGCTCATCGCCAGTCCGGGGTACCCGAGGCGATCGGCATTCGAAGAGAGCGTGCACGCGAGCACGGCGACTTCGGCCAATTTCTGGGCCAGTTCGGCGTCCTGGATCGCATCGACGGATTCGCCGAGACCGATCACGAAGCGATCGATGTCCTCGGCAAGCTCGACGACGTCTTCCTGGGTAGATCGGATAGGCGGTTTGCGTTCGAACATGCTGATCCGAACATCGGCGGCCCTTCGCCGAAACTAGAGCACGAGGTGCGGCCGATCGCTCGCCGCTGGCGGCCGTGCCCGAGTTACCGCAGTGTTGCCGGCGATGCGCTGTCATAGTTGCCAGAGCGAAGTCGAGGTCCCGAGCGGGACGTCCGTCGGCTTCCGAGACGAATGCGGCGCCTGTGGCCGAGATCTGCACGTCTGCCTGAACTGCGCGCACCACGCGCCGAGCGCGTACAACGCGTGCCAGGAGTCGAGCGCCGAGCGGATCCTGGACGCCGATCGCGGCAACCGCTGCGACTACTTCCGCCCCGCCGACGGAGACGCCCCGTCCGCCGCCGAGGACGAGCGCGCGAAAGCCCGGTCGGCCCTCGACGCGCTCTTCGACGACTGACGCACCGTTCTTCTCCTAGACGAAGAACCAGAAGCTGAACGGGCTCCCATCCGGATTCGTCAGCAGGTCGCCGCCCCAGATCGCGAGGGCGAGCAGTGCGGCATTCGTGGTGCCGTGAAGCAGGATGACGGCGGAGAGGCTCTTCCGGTAGTAGAACCAGAGGTTCGAGCAGAAGACCCAGGGCACACAGACCCAGTACTCCCAGGGGACGTGGCCCGCCGTGAAGACGACGACCGTCACGATCATGCTGCGCAGGGTGTAGCGCGCGATCGGAAGGTCTCTGAAGTCCGAAACCTCCCAAGCATCCGCCTGCCGCATGACGAAGCTTCGGATGAAGAGTTCCTCGAAGATGGGAGTCACCACCGCATAGCCGAAGAGCCGGAGCGCGAGGATCAGGCCGACGAGATCGTCGCCCGCCATCGCGGGATCGAAGGCGTCCCCTGGCTCGGGACGAAGAGCCGGGAAGAGCCAGTACGGAGCCACCCAGACGATCGTCAGCGCGAGCCCGACCGCGATGTCCATCGTGCCGCCAACCAGGCCGATCCGGCTGCCGGCCCCCTGCCACTCGGGATAAGCCCCCCCGGCACGGAACCACAGCACGAGTCCGAGCACGATCGCCGGCTTGATCGCGAGCAGCCAGGGCTGCGCAGCGTCACCGAAGCGCGGCCCGAACTCCGTCATCAAGACGAAGACCAGATAGGGGGTCAGATAAGGCCACCAACCGTGCCCTTCGTAGGCAGCGGCCCCCCCCTCCTCGTCGAGGGCGGAATCGGAAGAGCGGGTCATGCGGGTCGGGATCTCCGAAGGAAAAGCGAAGGGGGATTTCGGAGTCTATCGGTTGATCACGTCGGCAGGTCGAGCCCGATCCAGTCGCTAGTCCGGGAGATCGAGCATCCGTGCCGCTTCCGCCGCCGTCGCGACCGGCCGGCCGACCTCGGCGCAGAGGGCGACCGCCTCCTGGACCAGTTCCAGGTTGCTGGGGCTTCGAAGCCCCGCATAGTCCTCGATGCCGACGCGCAGGTGCCCCCCCCGCTCGAGGGCGTGCCGCGCGACGTCGCCATCGAAGGGGTCGCCCGACACGACCGCGATCGACCACGGGATCGATCGATCGCCGAGCATGTCCAGATAGAGATCGAGCCCGGCCCGGCTCGGTGGCATCCCGAAGAGCAGGTCGACTGGCCCTTCCCCGCGGTAGCTGCGCTCGCCGCCGAAATAGAAGCGCAGGAACGCGCCGCGCGGCATCCGACCTGCGTCGTGATAAGCCAGCGCCGCCCGGAGGAACCCCGGCTCGAAGATCGCCATGCCTGGCCCGAGCCCCAGGCGTTCGCAGAGCGCGAACTTCTTCCCCACGTCCGCCGGAGAGTTCGCATAGACCCAATCCGCAGGCATCGGCACGCCGGCCTCGTCCGTCGGCGTCAGGTTGACCGACCCCGGGTCCACGAAGCCCATCCTGAGCGGAAAGACCTTCTTCAGCGGTTCGACATGGCTGGTCTTCTCTTCGATCGTCGCGCCGAAGGTGATCGTCGGATAGAGGATGGCGTCCGGGTGCTTCTCCAGCACGGGCGCGTAGTGCGCCAGATACTGCTGAGCGCCCTCCTCTCCCCCGACCGAGATGTCGGGAGCGTGCGTGTGAACGATCGCCGCCCCCGCATCGATGCAGCGGATCGCGTCGTCGATCAACGCCTCCGTCGTTTGCGGCGAGTGGGGGTTGCGTTCGGTCGGCGTCGCGCCGTTGAGCGCGACCTCGAGAATCACCGGATCGCTGAAGGCCATTTCGGTCGGACTCCGAGTTAGGCGAAGGGCAGCTGATTCGGGCGCATGCCCGGCCGTCCGTCGAGCGCCTGCGCCTTGGATTCTCCGTCCTCACAGATGGCGGTGCCGTTCACCAGGACGTGCCGGATGCCCGAGGGCTCGTCCGCAGTCAAGCGGTCGGCGTCGGCCGGGAAGTCCTGCACGCGGCGGATCCGGCCCGGCGCTACTTCATTCGGATCGAAGACGCAGACGTCGGCGTGCGCCCCTTCCCGGAGCACGCCGCGGTCCTCGAAGCGGAAGATCCCGGCCGGCTCACCGGTCAGCTTGTGGACGGCCTTCTCGAGCGAGAGGACCTCCCGCTCGCGGACCCAGTTGCCCAGCAGGTCGGTCGGCAGCGGCGCATCGCAGAGCATGCCCACGTGGGCCCCTGCGTCCGAGAGGCCGATGGCCATTTGATCCTGCTGGAGAAGATGGGTCACCCCCTCCTCGTCGTCGTTCGCCAGCACGTATCGCCAGCGCGACTCGAGGTTCTCTTCGAGGGACATTGCGACCATCGTGTCGAAGGGATGTTCGCCGCGCTCCTTCGCGATGTCCTCGAGCTTCCGGTCGAGGTGCTCCGTGTAGACCTCGCTCTCCGCGAGATAGAAGTTCTCCCAGCGCGTCGGGAGCGGCATGTTCTTGAGCTCCTCGATGGCCTTCTTCCGCCACTCGGCGTCCTTGTACCGGACCTCGCGCATCTCGGGCGCTTCCGCGTAGAGCGACGAGAAGCAGTCGGCCTGATCGAAGGAGAACGGCGATTTCAGCTGCTGCTGAAGCGTGACCGCCCGGACCGAGATCTGGGGCCAGACGCCCGTCTCGCCCTTCGCGAGCTGCTGACGGTGGACCTCGGCGCCGTGCTGCCAGAGACCGGGGATCGCAAGCAGCGCGGTGTAGGTGAGCGGGACGCCTACCCGACGCTGGAAGTCATAGACTCTGTCGAAGACGAACTCGGCGCCCAGGGTCGCCTCGATCACGCCGCGTCCGAGCTTCTTGAGCTCGCCCGCCATCGCCTCGAACTCCGAGAAGTCGCCGACCCGGCTGCAGATCGGCTT
>PAQX01000073.1 GCA_002709835.1 Deltaproteobacteria bacterium | reverse complement strand
TGGACCGGGTCGTTCCGGCGCAGCGCGCGATACTGGTCGTGCGGATCGCTCAGGTAGAAATCGACTTCGTGGAAGGCAGCGTTCGGCATGCCCTCACGATCCTCCAGTCCGCTCCGCGTGTCGAGCACACCGGGATCCATCGTCCCAGGCACGACCGTGTGTACGCTGCTATCACACGAAACGGCCGCCCACGCGCGTATGGCCCCGCGCGGCCCCACCCAGGAGAAGCCCCATGCCGATCGTTCGTTTCCTCCCCTTCCTTCTGACCCTCGCGATCGTCGCCTGCGCGCCGACGGCGTCGGTCGGCTCGCCACAGCTCCATATCCTCCTCACCAACGACGATGGCTATGACGCCGTCGGGATCCAGACGCTCAAGGAGGCGCTTCGCGGCGCGGGCCATCGCGTGACCGTCGTCGCCCCGGCCGGGAACCGCAGCGGAAGCAGCGCCTCGATGACCTTCGGTCCGATTCGCGTCGAGGAAAAGGCACCGGGCGAGTACAGCGCAGACGCCACGCCCGCGACCTGCGCCCTGCTCGGCCTCTCCGCCTTCGCGGACCCCGGAGATCCCTTCGATCTGCTCGTCTCGGGAACGAATTCCGGTGCGAATGCCGGTGCGGCTACGGGCATTTCGGGCACCGTCGGCGCGACGACCGCGGCGGTCGACATGGGCAGCACCCCCGCCCTCGCCGTCAGCGCGAACGAAGTCGGCGAAGAAGGAGAGCCGGAACACCGCAAACACTTCGAGGAGAGCGCCGCCCTCGCCGTCAAGGTGATCGACCGGCTCGTACAGAGCGCCGGCGAGGGGCCGCTGCTGCCGCCCGGCACCCGTCTCAACGTGAACGTCCCGGGGATCCCGTGGAGCAAGATCGGCGGCGTGCGCTACGGCGTCCAGGGCCGCAGCGCTCCGTTCGGCCTCGGTTTCGAGGAGAAAGCCCCCGGCGTCTACGCTCCGGCGTTCCGTCGGCCGAAGGGCAGCGGCGAGGACGTCGACCGCTCGGACTCGGTCAGCCTCGGCGAGGGCTTCGCCACGGTGGTTCTCCTCGACGCGGACTACACCGCTCCGGCGGCCCAGCGGGCCGCGATCGAGGCCCGACTCGGGGATCTCTGAGGATCGGCTCTCCCCGCCCGCACAGCCCCCAGAAGCGCTCGAAGCCGCTCGGACGCCCCGCAAACGGCCGCGAGAGCCCCTTGCTTGACGCCCCCCTGACGGGCCGGTATCAACGACATCATCAGATTTGAAGAGGGTGTCCTCTCGCCCGCGAGCCACTGCGGCTCGAACCGAGAGGCGACGTGACGAGGCCTGGCGATCCGCCGGCCTCGGTACGTTGCGGGAAGCCGGTGAGAATCCGGCACGAGCCCGTCGCTGTAACCGGGGACGCGCGTCACGAGAAGCCACTGGCCAGGGCAACTGGCTGGGAAGGTGTGACGAGCGGACGATCCGGAAGTCAGAAGACCGGCCCTCTTCGCTCGCTGCTTCCGCTCGCGGCAACGCGGAAGAGGAGACGCCCAGTGCTTCAGAACCGGCTCGCCTCGAGCGCGTGGCAACGCGGCGCGCGCCGAGCCCCTTCGCTCTCGGCCTGCCTCGGCCTCACCTACGCGCTCCTGACTCTCGGCCTCCCGTCGGCCCCGCCGGCTCTGGCCGGTCCCTTCACGGAACTCGGCTGGGACCCATCGGCCATGGTCGGCTGGGCGAGCGCCGTCGACGATTTCGTCGCCGGTCCGATGGACGTCACCCAGCCCGCGCTCGGCGTCGCCTCCTTCGGCCTGCCCGAGAACGCGCTCGGCCCGGTCACGGCAGACAACTCCGACGTGGTCTCCCTCGGCGACGCCGGAACCATCACGCTCTATTTCGCCGCGGGCATCGGGGACGGAGTCGGTGACGACTTCGCCGTCTTCGAGAACGGCTTCTTCACGGTGGGGGGCCTCTTCGCCGAGTTCGCCTTCGTCGAGGTATCCTCGAGCGGCGTCGACTTCGCACGCCTGCCCGCGACGTCGCTCAACGCCTTCCCCGTCGCCTCCTTCGACCCCGTCGACCCGACCGACTACCACAACTTCGGTGGAGACCAGGCATTCGGACTTGGAACGGGTTTCGATCTGCGGGGCGTCGCGAACGACCCGCTCGTCCTCGGGGGTGACGTGGATCTGACCGACATCCGCTACGTCCGACTGATCGACGTGATCGGCGATGGCTCGACGCTCGACGAGGCCGGGTCCCCGATCTTCGACCCGTACCCGACGGCCTTCAGCAGTGGTGGCTTCGACCTCGACGCAGTCGGGGTGATCTACGACGCGCCCGAGCCCGGTCTCGCCGTCAGTCTCGCGGTCGGCGCGCTCTCACTCGCCGCGCGACATGCAGGACGCCGCCGATGCGACGGCGCGGGCTGACAGAGGCGCGACGATGGGGCAGCGCGCGTCACCGCGTGTTCGCCCTCGCTCTCGTGCTCCTCGCTTCGACGGGCGCGGCGGACGAAACCGAGGTGCGTGACTCCACCGGCGGCGAGGATCTCTTCGAAGGGATCGAAGAGATCCTCGTGTGGGGAGTGCGGACCGGACGCCTGAATCCCGTCCCCTCCGTCAGCACCGATTCCATCGACGTCGACGACTACACGGCGGAGAACAAGGGACTCGTCGACCTCCTCCAGGAGAGCTCCGGCGTGACGATTCGTCGCTTCGGCGGGCCCGGTGACCCCTCGGAGATCTCGATCCGCGGATCGACCGCGAACCAGGTGGTCGTGACCGTCGACGGCATCCGCGCGAACAGCGTCCTGACCGGCGGCCTCGACCTGTCGAACTTCTGCCTGCCCCTGATCGACCGCGTGGAGGTGACACGCGGCGCAGGCAGCATCCAGGAAGGCAGCGGCGCCATCGGCGGCACCGTGAACCTCCTGAGCCGCGGGGCCGCGACCCGGAAGACCACTCGAGCCGCGCTCGACGCGGGGTCCTTCGGCACGGTCTCGGGCTCGCTCCTCCATGCGGACCGATGGCACGAACTCGACTACGCGATGGGCTACTGCGGCCTGAGCACCGAAGGCGAGTTCAAATTCCAGCGCCCCGTGATCCGCAGCGACGGCTTCGAGACTCGCTTCGACCCCGAGCAGACGACCCGGATCAACAACGAGCGGGTCCAGCACGGGGCGAACCTCGCGCTGGGCTGGGACGTCGGCCCGGGCAGGCTCAGCTTCCTCGACCTCGCCTACTACGCGTCGAGCGGCGAGCCAGGGATCGACTCCCGCAACGGCGTGATCGCCGGACAGCGAACCGACGCTCACAGCCGGAACCTCGCCAACCTCGCGCAGCTCCGGTGGGAAAGCGGTTCGCCGACCGGCTGGGGCGACGACTTCTCCCTCGCTGCCTATCACCGTTTCGAACGGAACGGGTTTCGGGATCCGAGGGTCCGATTCGACGATCCGATCGACATCCAGACGCGACTCGTCAACACGGGATTCCGTGCCCGCGATACCTGGCAGCACGTGCCCCTCGGCCAGGCCCTCGAGAGCCGCCTCTCGCTCGACGTGACCCGCGAAGAGGTCCGATCGACGGATCGCGCAGGACGATCCCGCCCCATGGTCGCGGGGGCGATCCACGAGCAGCTCGGCCTTCTCTCCGATCGCCTGCTCCTGTCCGCCGGCGCTCGCGTCGACTGGACGGACGGCTTCGACCCACAGGTCCTCCCCGCGTTGGGCATCGTGATCGATCCGGCGCCGTGGATCCGCTTGCGGGGCCAGGCAGGACGCGCCTATCGCGCCCCGACCTTCGATGAGCTCTTTCTCCCCGACCAGGGCTTCCTGCGCGGCAACCCCACCCTCTCCCCGGAAGACGCCTGGAACCTCGACGGGGGCCTCGAGGTCGAATTGGAGGCGCTGGGCCCGCTCTCCAGCGTCCGTCTCTCGGCGACGGGCTTCCTTCGCGAGATCGACGAGTCGATCGTCTGGGTCCGCATCAGCCTTCAGACGATCGCGCCGATCAACACGGGCTCGGCGACCAGTCGCGGGGTGGAGCTCGAAGCGAGCTTCGACGCCGGCCCCTGGGTCGGCGTCTCGGCGAACTACACCTGGACCGATTCTGAGCGCGACGACAACGGCGCTCGGCTCGCGGGACAGCCCGAGCACGAGACCTTCGTGCGGCTGCGCGTCGGCCCCGAGAAGACCTGGAAGATCGTGACCGAGATGCGTCACGCGACCGCGATCCTCGTCGACGAGGGGGGCAGCCTCGAACTGCCTGATCGCACGATCTGGAACCTGAGCGCATCGGTCGACGTGGCCGCCATCGATGCCCTGCCCTTCGACGGTTTCGCCGAGGAGCTGTGGTTCTACGGGAGGCTCGACAACCTCAGCGACGAGGCGGTGCGCGACTCGGTCTCCTTCCCGCAGCCCGGGCGGAACGCCAGTGCCGGATTCGAGGTGCGCTGGTGAGTCGTTCATCTCGTTCTTTCGTCGCGGCGCTGTTCGCTCTCCCTCTCGCGTTCGCGACGGCGTGCGAAGGCGACGGAGGCGGACGGGGTCTGGTGATCTCGACGTCGATCACCGCAGACAGCTGCACCCCGATTCCGGCCCTGAGCCCTTTCCCTTCCGGATTGACGATCCTCTCCGAAGCGACCGGGCTGGCCACCGTCATCCAGCTCCAGCCCGATGCCGTCGTCGTGTTCGACCTCGACGCCGACCCCACCCGACCTCGAATCGTGGCCGTCGAGGAGATCGGGCTCGACAGCGACGGCGACGGTCTGGACGACGCGGATACGATCGAGCCGATCCTGGGCTTTCCGCTCTACGCCTACCCGGGCTCGATCCAGGCGGTCGACGACACGCTCGCCCTCGTGACCACGAGCAACTACGAACAGGTCCTCGTGGTCGACCCGACGACCGGTCTGCCGATCGAGGTCGAGATCGAGGTCCCGGCCGCCATCCCCCCCGAGCGTTTCCCGCTCCTCCCCCCGCCCGGCGCGAGTGCGCGCCGAACGGGAATCTCGACTCTCGCGTGCGTCTTTCCGCCGGACCCCGTCCTCTCGAACGGGCAACCGCTGGTGGTCGAGCCCGTCTGCAGCGCGACCGACCCGAGCTTCCTGACCACGTTCACCTCCGCGACAGCGGTCTCGAGTGGGCGACTCTTCGTGACGACCTCGAACCTCTTCCGCTCGTCGCGCTTCTTCCCGGGCAGCTTGCTCGTCTTCGACTGGATTCGCACACCGGGCGGCGCGACCGTTCGCCCGTCGGTCGACGCGCCCTTCTTGTTCACGAGCGGATATAACGCGACCGGCCTCACGCCGTTCACCACGAGCGGGGGGCGGGAGCTCGTCCTCGTCACCGTGACCGGCGCGATCGGCACGGGAAGCGGCGCTTCGAACGTCCTGACCGACGCCTTCGTCGATGTGATCGATCCGGCGGTGCCTCGGATCGTCGCCACGATTCCGCTCGGCCTCGCCGGACCCTCCTTCGAAGTCGCCTCCGTCGACCCAGCCGGGCGAATCGCGTGGCTCGGCGCGAGCTCCGCGCGACAGGCCTATGCCGTCGACCTTCGGCCACTCGACGACCCGGTGCTCTACGCAGGCAGCGGACCGCCGGTGATCCTCGACGGCCTCACCGTCGGCTTCGACGATGCACGGGTGTTCACCGCCGACTTCCCTCTCGAACTCCCGGGGCGCAGCGACGGGCGGAGCTCGGGCGATTGCGAGGGTTTCACCGACGTCGGAATCAACTCGAGCGGGACGACCCTCTTCGCGTCGGACTTCTGCGACGGCACCCTCACTCAGTTCGCGCTGGATCTCTCGGGAACGCCACCGGTCCCTTGGCCGCGCGACCGCTTCGTCCCGACCGAGCAGAGCAATCCCTTCGCCCCGAACGACGCCGTCGGCGAGGTCCGCGCTCCGACGTCGATCGAAGCGCGACCAGGCGTCCCGGGCGTCGACTACGCGACAGCGGACCTGCTCGTGATCGTCGGCCAGCCGGACGGCCAGCTGTGTGGTGTTCGGGCCGAGTCACTCTGACCCTCAGCGTGCCCGCCGAAGCGAAGAAGCCCGGCCGTCCGTGAAGAACGACCGGGCTTCCACACCGCAAGCGCGAAGCACGGACTAGTCGCGAGACCCTCGCGCGTTTCGCGCGAGGCCCACGAGGCCGAGGCCCAGCAGAACCGCGGTACCCGGCTCCGGCACGACCGTTACAAGGTCATCGATCGCGAAGTTCGCGGGCGTGTTCAGCCCCCAGGCACCCACGTCGCTCCCGGTCACGCTGAAGCGCAGACCGCTGACGGCTCCCAGGCTGCTCAGCCCGACGTTCGTCCACTCGTCGACGATGTAATCGAGACTGTTGTCCGCGAATCGGTAGTCAGCGAGGTAGAACTCGACCGCGCCGGTCGTGGCGCCGGCTCCGGTGAGCCCTTCGATCGTGAGGAGGAACCAGTCCTCGTCGTTCCCGGTCGGACCACCGAACTGCTTGGCGAACGAGTCGCCATTCAGCATCGAGAGCGTCGCGTAGGTGGTGTTCACGAACTCGGCGCTCACGACCGTCTGGGGCGTCGCAAAGGAGAGCTCGACGGGCGAGAACGCCGAAGCGACGCCGAAGGCGTCGGAGCCGCCGGCGCCGCCGCCGGTGATGTTGCTGTACTGATTGGTGAAGCCCGCCGTCGTCGTATCCGAGGTCGTCGAGGCGGAGAAGCCTCCATACGACCCGTCATTCAGGAAAGTCACGCCGCCGGAGACGAAGCTGCCGCCGGAGGTCGGGGGGTCGATAAACTCGCCGGGGGGCGTTCCGTCGAGACCGAGGTCTTCGAAGGTGGCCGTAAGCGCTTCAACTTTCATCGGAGCGAGCAGCACGAGGGCTGCGGCGATCGCGGTCGCGCTCAACTCTGGCCGGGAA
Organism: Deltaproteobacteria bacterium; assembly: GCA_002709835.1. Classification (GTDB taxonomy): domain Bacteria; phylum Myxococcota_A; class UBA9160; order UBA9160; family UBA4427; genus UBA4427. The sequence continues at coordinate 7,888 of PAQX01000073.1, read as the reverse complement.
AAAAGAGAAGAAGAGAACTGAATCAACATGAAGAGCTCCTTGCAGTTCCGCGCCGGGGACTGCTGGCCGGAGGATTCCGGCCATGTGAGGACGGCATTCGGTGTTGCCGACCCGGGACGTTTCCGTCCGGAGTCACTCCTCGGAGCACGAACTCGCAGGGGGAGGTTCGAGATTCGGCGTCGTGCCCGGATGCCGCTGCGCCCACCGGCCGATCGCCTTCAGGCAATCTACGCGGCCGTCTCGCTGCTCCATCCAGGTCCGATCGAGATCGCTCCGCTGCCAGTTGGCCGCGTCGCGATCGCTCGTCGATTTCGTTTCGCCCTACGCTCTCTGCTTCGGAGAGACGCAGCACCAATGAAGGGTCGGTCTTCTGGCTTCCGGATCGTCCGAATCTGCACGCCTTCCCAGCTTCCTCGAGATCACCGCCTCGTACGAGTCGTACGAAGCGAAGTTCGGATCGGCCAGTGGCGGGAACTTGCGCCCCTGTGCAGTTCGTCCCCGGTTACAGCGACGGGCTCGCGCCGGATTCTCACCGGCTTCCCGTGAGCAGGACCAGGTCCTACCCGCCCCCCGGATCACGCCACCTTGACGCTTCTCCGCGGGACACCCTTCACCGTCGTTGCGTGTTCTTTAGCCCACGGGCTTCAGGGCTGCAAATTCCACGCGTTCGGCGCGAACGATGATCAGCCGCGCGCTTCCAAATCGGATTCGGTCCCCGCTTCTGGGTCCCAGATCACCGTCATGTGACCGCCCTGGCGACCCGGCCCGCGGTGCTCGACGGCCTCGTCGGTGTAGCCGATTTCCTCGATGAGGACCGGCCCCGCGGAGAGCGTGCGGGTCGAATCTCCGTCGAAGAGCATTTCCGGGCGGATGCTCGGAATCGTCGCATCCACGAGGTCGATCGAATTGTGATGGGTCTCGCCGTCCGCCGACTGCGTCACGCACTCGAGGATCACGCGCCCTTGGAGCACCTCCCCCGTCGCAAGGGCCTCCATCAAACCCAGCGAAAACTTGTCGACCGGCTTCGTCGCGAAGAGGGGCGAGTGGCCTCCTTGACCCGCGGAAGAGGCCTTCGACGCTTCGCGGGGGCGCGCGGATCTCGTGCTGCCACCCGAGGATCGGCGTGGTCCATTCCGCCCCGCCCCCCACGCCGGGCCACGTCAGGTCGCATCCCGTTTCCGTCGTGCCCAACGAGGGGCAGACGACGAACGTAGGAGGGCTGGAGAGAAAGCGCGTTCGCAGAGAGATGGACTGGTCAGGAACCCCGCGGCCCGCGCGTCGCCCGGTTTTCCTGACGGGCGGCATGCCCGTACGAACAGGGTCGACCCGAGCAGACCCGGGCGCCGTAAATGGGTCCACAGAGAGTGCGATCGACGAGCACGGAGAGGGCGATGGCTTGCCGCAGCTCGCGGGATCAGGCCTCGCAACATCCGTCGTAGACACACCGGCAGTGGAGGCAGTCTTCCAGGCTGCTGACGCCACAGTGCTCGAGCATCTTCTTCTTGAGCGCCTTGCGCGCGCGATGAAGGCGAACGGTGGCGTTGTTCACCGAGATGCCGAGCTCGCGCGCAGCCTCTCGGAGCTGCATTCCCTTCACGTCGACCAGGCGAAGGACCGCGGCGTAATTCGCGGACAGGTCTTTGCTCTGGGAGACGGAGCAGCCGCACGGATCGGTGGCCTCGAGGCTCGTCGGGTCCGGCGCATCGTCCGTGGCGGGCGTCGCGACTTCAAAGAGCCGATCCTGGCGCGCGCGGCGGCGGGTCAGGTCGATCGCGGCGTTGCGAAAGATCCGATAGAGCCACGGCATCACCCGGTCGCGATCTTCGAGGGATTCCGCCCCTGCGAGCGCGCGCATGGCCGCGCCCTGGAATGCGTCATCCACTTCGTCGCCGGGCAAGCGAGCACGAAGGAACCGCCGCAGGGCGGCTCCCTCCTGCCGAATCATTTCGGCGACGAACTCGTCTTGGGGCAATCGCTCGGACATCGTTCCTCGAGGGAGAGTCTACCCCGGGCCTAGGGACAGGCGCAGCTCGGCTCGCACTTGCAGGCGCCGGCGCACGCGCAGGTATCTCCGCAGCAGCATCCGGATTCGGTTCGCTCGCACGCGCACGGCGTGGGGCAGGCACAGTCATCGGCTTCGGCCATCGGTCTCTCCTCATGAATTCTTCAACCGCGATTCACAGAGGGATCGCGGGGCTTTCGGTTCTAAAGACGACAGGGCACGCCAGAGCCTTACAGTCGTGGTAAATTTTCCCGCGGCGCCAGCTCACCCGAGCCAGATTGATCGCTGTCAGGCGGTACTCTCGCGGCGATCGCCGCCTCCTAAAAAGGCCCCCTCCGTGAAGATCCCCCGTCGCACCCTTCTGAAGGGCTCCCTCGCCGCAGCCGTCGGCTACCTGACCGGCGCCGCCGCCCCGATCGCGTCTTCTCGCGCGACTCCGCTGGTCGGTTTCACACCGGTCCCCCGGACCGCCTCGGACGGCCGGACACTCCTCGTCGCCGACGAGTACGAGGTGCAGTCGTTCCTGCCCTGGGGTCAGCCGCTCGAAAGCGACGGGCCGGACTTCCGCTGGCCTCCGACGGGCGAGGCCCAAGCGCGCCAGGTCGGCATCGGCCACGATGGGATGACCTTCTTCCCTCTTTCGAGCGATGGGCGCCACGGACTCCTCGCCCTCAATCACGAGTTCGGCATCAACCCGCACGTCATCGGCTCCCGAGGACCGTCGAACCTCGACCAGGTCCGCACCTCGCAGCACGCCCATGGCGTCTCGGTCCTCGAGATCCGGGAGACGAACGGAGCCTGGGACCTCGTTCCCGACTCCCCCTACGCCCGGCGGATCCACCTCAACACGGAGGTCGACGTGTCCGGACCGGCCGCCGGTCACGCGTTGCTCGCGAATCGCGCGGCCAATCCGGTCATGGGCACGCTCAACAACTGCGCCAACGGCCAGACGCCCTGGGGCACCTACCTCACCTGCGAAGAGAACTTCAATCTCTACTTCGGCAGCCGGGACCGCTTCGACCCGAGCGAGCGACAGCAGCGGTACAACCTCCATCCTAAGGGCAGCCACTACGGATGGCACGCCTTCGACCCGCGTTTCGATCTCGGGCACGCGGACTACGCCAACGAATCGAACCGCTTCGGCTGGGTCGTGGAAATCGACCCGAAGGCCCCCGACGCCAAGCCAGTCAAGCGCACCGCCCTCGGCCGGTTCAAGCACGAAGGCGCGACAGTCGTCGAGGGGCGCGACAGCCGTGCCGTCGTCTACCTGGGCGACGATCAGCGCTTCGAGTTCGTCTACAAATTCGTCTCCCGGATCGGATGGCGCGAGGCGATCGCGGCCGGTCAGAGTCCCCTCGACGACGGAACCCTCTACGCCGCGCGCTTCGACGAGGATGGCACCGGAATCTGGCTCCCGCTCTCGATGGACGACCCCGCCCTCGCTGAGCAGTTCGAGGATACCGCCGACCTACTCGTGCACGCGCGACTCGCGGCGACGACGGTCGGCGCGACGCCGATGGACCGCCCCGAATGGGTAGCCGTCGGACCGACTGGCGACGTCTACTGCACGCTCACCAACAACACCAGACGGAAGGAAGCCAACGCGGCGAACCCCATGGCACCCAACCCGAACGGCTCGATCCTCCGCTGGCGGGACGAAGACGATCACGTAGGGACGCGATTCTCCTGGGATCATTTCCTCATCGCCGACGACCTCTACCAGAAGGAAGACAGCCTCGGCAGCCCCGACGGACTCTGGGCGGACCCGGAAGGCCGGCTCTTCATCTGCACCGATGGGGATCAGTTCGAGGACAAGCCGAACCAGCTCCTCGTCGCGGACACGCAGACGGGAAGGCTGTCCCGTCTCCTCGTCGGGGTAAACGGCTGCGAGATCACCGGCCTGGCCGCGACGCCCGACCAACGAACACTCTTCGTGAACGTCCAGCACCCCGGCAACGGCGACCCGAAGGTGACGAGCTTTCCCGCCGACGACGACGGAAAGACGATTCCCCGGGACTGCACCCTCGCGATCCGGCGCAAGGACGGGGGCATCGTCGGGAGCTGAGCGACCCCGGTGCGCTACTTCGAGAAGGCGGGGCGCGCCCGCTCGAGCGCCGCATAACCGTCCGACTCGACGACGTCGCCGTGCGCAACGATCACCCGCTCGAACTCCCATTCGAGCAGGCGATCTACCGACTGCTCGAGCGCATCACGATCCTCGACCATCGTCTTGAAGAGGCGAGACGGGCCGAAGGTCTGCCACACGCCGTTGATTCGCATGAAGAAGCGCGTCCACCACGAGTCGCTCTCCCGCATGTTGAAACAGAGATCCGTCAGCACGAGGGTGCCGCTCTCGACGTGACGGAAGACGAACTCGTTCATCTTCGGCATGCCCGCGATCCGGAGTTGCTCGATCTCACCCTTCCAGACCGCCGGCGCGGCGTCGGCGAGCACCTCGTCGACGTGGAGATTCGTCTGCTTCTCCGCAAGGCCCGGCGTCGCGTAGACCCGCGCCTCCGGCCACTCGACCCGCCAGTCTTCAAGGAAGAGGTGATGCCAGAGATTCGGCGCGACCAGGACCCGCACCTCGCCCATCGCCCGGACACCCTCGGCGAGGTCCGGCGTGAGCGGCCCGGGCGAATGGACCCAGAGCCCGCCATCGCGCAGCCGCACGATCGTCGAGCGGGTCCCGAGGGCGACGCCCGCAGACAGCTTGAGCGCGTGTTCGACGACCCAGAGGTCGGGGGCAAGCGCGCGAGGGGTCTGCTTCGGATGCGTCATGTCGGGGTCCTCATGGCGGTCAGATCATTTGTAAATTATTTTTACTAAATGCCAGACGCGTAGCAAGGGCAAACCCGCCCCGGAGATGAGACCATGCCGCACCACCCTCCCCCGAACGCCCGCCCACCTTCCCATTCGACCGGCGTCGCCGACGTCGAGGCGGCGAAGGAAGGCAACCTCGGACAGCTTCTGCTGAAGGCCGCTCGCCTCTATGACGAGTCGGCCCGCGAGCGCGTAAACGTCCCTGGCCTGGGTCGGCCCAAGCCGTCCCACCTCCGACTCTTCCCTCATATCCCGTGGGAGGGCATCCGCCTCACCGCGCTCGCGGAGTGCGTCGGCGCTACGAAGCAGAACGTCAAGCATGCCGTCGACGAACTCGTGCAGCTGGGCGTGCTCACCCGGGTGGATGACCCCGACGACGGTCGGGCTAAACGTGTCGTCTTTACGGCGCGCGGGCGGCGCGCACTGCTCCGCGGTCTCGGCGTGCTGGGTGCCATGGAGGACGATCTCGAAGGGGCGATCGGAAAACGTCGCCTGCGCGAGCTGAAGCGCACGCTCGGAGACGTCGTGGGATTCTTCGAAACGAGCTGAACCGATCTCAGCCGCCCCCACGGATTCGCCATTTTCGAAAACGACCGTACTCTTCGCAGTCCCCATGCCGAGCGACCCCGACGACGCATCCCCCCGACGAAGGCCAACGGCCGCGCGAGCCGGCGACGGCCTCCTCTTCGCAGACGGGGTAGGAACCGCGCCTCGTCGACCAAAGACCACGTTCGAGTCGTCGGCCCTAGCGGTGACACGCACGGATGTCGACGCGGCATGAAGCAACTGCTGCCTTGGGGACTTCTGATCGCGCTCGGATTCGTCGTGTGGTCGGCGGGACTCTTCGAGCGCTTCGACCTCGAAGTCCTCCGGAAGCTGGTCGAGGACGCGGGGCCCTGGGGCCCCCTGCTTTTCGTCGCGCTCTTCAGCCTCGAAGGCCTCGGCGTCCCGGGCATCGTCTTCATGCTGACGGCCATCGCCCTCTGGCCGCCGCCGCTGGCGTTCTTCTACAACTTCCTGGGCGCGCAGGCCGCCGGAGTCATGGGCTTCGGCTACGCGCGCTGGATCGGACGGGAATGGGTGGCCGACCATCTCCCGGAGCGCGTGCGCCGCTTCGAGGAACGGGTCGTGGAGCGCGGCCTCACGACCGTGATCACGATCCGCCTGATCTTCTTCCTCGCCCCGCCCGCCCATTGGTTTCTGGGCCTGTCGCCAGTCCGCTTCCGCGACTATCTGGCCGGCTCCGCGATCGGAATGCTGCCGTGGCTCGCCGCGATCACGTTCGGCGGGAGCGCGGTGATCGACTGGCTCACCTGAGGCCATAGGCCGCCGAGCCCAGGCTCGACCGTCAGTCCTGCGGAATCCGCACGACCATGGACTGGCTCGCCGTCGCGAGCAACGTCCGGTCCTGGCTCCAGAGATGGATCGTGGTGTATCCGAAACCGTCGCCCACGTACTCCATCCGGTTGTCGCAGAGCACCCAGTCCGTATCGACGAGGGTGCCGTACCGGATCGTGTTGTCGAGGCTCGTGCAGTGCATCATCCGCCCAAGGGCGTTGCCCAGCACCGAGGGCCCGTAGTCGGCGATCACCGCAAGCGCCCCCGCGTCCTGGTCGATCTCCTTCATCCGGACCCACAGGAGCGACCGACCGCTCTCCGAGTTCGGAATGCCCTTCCCCGAGAAGCCGAACATCCCGCGCGCGAGTCGGATCTCGGTGTGCGCACCGAGAGAGCCTTCTTCGACAGGACGTTCGAGGAGTTCACAGTCCTCCGGCGGCGGAACGTCTCGAGGATGGTCGACCCAGGTCCCGCCGACCGGATGCTGCGGCTTCGCCCCGAGCGCACCGATCACCGTGATGACCTCGCGCTCACCGACGTGACCGACCACCCGCCCCTGGGTCACCGTCCGACCGACGGCGGGCAGCTGTACGTCCAGGTCGATGACCTCCCCCGTCTGCGTCAGGGAGAGGTAGTGACCCGTTGCCCAGATCACGGGCTTGTCCGTCGCCCGCGACATCGCGTCGATCCCGGCAGCCAGTCCGACGCCGCCGAAGAGCGATCCGCGGCCGCCCGTGTATCGGGGCGCGAGCGGCAGACGCCAGCTCTTGCCGGGTTCGCCGGATCCCGGCTGGAGGTCGAGGTAGTCGCGTGAAGACGGCAAAGTCAGTTCCCTTCGCCTGCCCCCGCGGCCTCACGGCGCGCGACCGCCGCGAGGATCGGCTCCATCGTCTGGCGATCGATCACGCGGCCATCCGCCGCGAGCGTCTCCAGGAGAAGCCCGTCCTCGGTGTAGAGATTGAAGAGGACGAGCGCACCCTCCGGCCCACCGATCTCGACGTGAAGGTCACCGGGCTGTTTGTGCACCCAGGTCCCGGCCGGCTTCACCACGCGCCCGAGTTCCTTCCCCGTCTCGGGGTCGATGTCGACGACCGTGAGTTCCCCTTCCAGCACGAGGGAGGACACGGCGCAGGTATGTCGGTGGAGCGGGCACGCACTGTTCGGTTCCCAACGATAGAGAAGATCCAGGTTTCCATCCGCCCTCCCGTCGAGGAGCGTACTCCACAGACTGATCGGGTGATCGAACTGCGCCGGCATGCTGAAGTGCTTCCAGCGAAGCGGGTCCGTCTCTCTCAAGTTCATCGGCTCGTCCTCGGATCGCGCTCGCTGCGCGTCGTGTACTGCGTGGCCCCTAGAGTGCCCACGAATCTGCTGCAGCGGCGAGTGTGCCGCGCCGCGATACGCTTTCCGCCCCCCCATGACAGCCCCCGCGAAAGGCCAACCATGCCCGAATCTACCGAGATCGACGCCAACCACATCCGACGACTGGCCGAGGCGGCCGGTCTGTCGATCGACGCCCACGAAGCCGAGGACTACGCCGTCGCGGCGAAGGGCTACCTCGGCGCCTTCGACGCGATCCCGTCTTTCCCCGAGCCCGCGTCTCCGCCGCCGGTCGATCGCCCCTACCGCCGCCCCGCGGCCGCCGAGAACCCGCTCGGCGCCTGGAGCGTCGTCGGCTCGATCCGTGAGAGCGAGGCCGGGCGCCTGGCCGGCAAGACGATCGCG
>PAQX01000072.1 GCA_002709835.1 Deltaproteobacteria bacterium | reverse complement strand
TCTCGGCTCGTGGGGGGTGTCCGTGGGGAGCGGACCCGAGAACGCGTCCGAGAGTACCGCCGAACCGCCTCGGGCGGAATGGGCGAAACGCGCCGATTCACGTTCCCGCGGGCCCCTGCCGTCAATCCGTACACTCCGCGCACACCGACAGGTCACACCCGAAAGAGGAGCCCTCAACGCAAGATGCGCCCTGAAAAGGGGCCGCGCCGAGCACCGACCGGCGAAGCCGGCATCACAGTCCTGAACGCAAGACGCGCCCCCGAAAGGGGCGCGTCAAGAGGAGCGCAGCGTCGATCGGCAAAACCTACGATCAGTCGGTGACGCCCAGACGAGCCTTCTCACGATCGACGTAGGCCTTCCACTTGCCGGCGGTCTCCGCCGTGCCGTCGAAGCGCTCGGCGCGCGTGAAGGCGCGGGTCGCCGTCTTCCACTTCTTGTCGTTGAAGGCGGCGATGCCGTAGAGGATGTGGGCCTGCCCTTCGTCGTTCAGGTCCCCCTTGTCGAAGGCACTGTCGAGGGCGCCACGGGCATCGCCCCAGCGTCCGAGCTGGAGATTCACCTGCGCGAGACGGACGTAGAGTGCGCCGTCTTCCTGCATCTCCGCCGCCTTCGAGAGCGGCTCGACGGCGAGCGCCCACTCGCGAGACTGCAACAGCGTGTCCGAATAGGTCTGGTACGCAGCCTTGGTCGGCTCGATCGATCCATCTTCGAGACCCGCCTTCATGACTGCGGCTCCCTGGTGGGGGAGGCCTTCCACCATGAGCATCTGAGCGACGCGCATCAGATCCTTCGACTCGGTGACGAATCCTTCGCGCTTGGCGAGCTGCTGAACCGCGAGGCTCTTGGCGCTGTTGTCCTTCTCCGAGTAGATCGCCGCCATCTGGGCCCAGTAGGCCTTCTTGGGGTAGGCGAGAATGATGTCGTCGAGAAGCGCGAGCGCCTCGTCGTACTCCGATCGCTCGAGATAAAGCGACAGAAGAAGCCGGTACCAGCTCTCCCGCGGCGTATCGACGGAGAGCTCCACGGCCTTCTTCGCGGGAGCGAGGGACTCCTCGGCGCGATCCGCCTGGTAGTACGTCACGGCGAGCGTGTAATACGATGAAGGCGAAGGCGTCTCGACCTGGGCGATCCAGCTCTCGAGGGTGACGATCGCCTCGTCATAGCGACCGAGCATCGTTTGGAGCTGACCGACCATGAAGAGGTTACGCAGCTGATCTTCCGGCTGGAGCGCCTCTTCTGCAACACATCGCTCGAGATACTCGAGAGACGCTTCGTTATTGCCTTCCTGAACCTCGAGACCGCCGAGCGTGCAGAGGATGCGAGCGCGGCCATAGGGGCGGGCCCGCTTCAGGTTGATGCCGAGCAGGATGTCTTTGGCCTTTTCCTTGTTGGCGGCCTGCTCTTCCTCGGTGCCCTCTGCCTGAAGAAACCCGAAGACCTTCGCCATCTTTTTCAGGTTCCGGTCGGTGAACTGGTACTGGGCCCTCTGCGCGAAAGCGGGGCCTGCGAGAAGAAGCGCCAGGACCACGAAGGCGGTCCAGCGGATCCACACGGTTCGGTTCCCGATGGTGTCGGCGTTCGTCATACGTCCGTCTCCAACGCTAAGCGGCGTCGCTGCCGAGCCTGAACGGGATCGCGATCCGGACGCCGGGCTGCTCGACCGCCTTCCCATTCACGATCTTGGGGTTGTACTTCCACTGCTTCACGGCTTTGAGGGCAGCCTTGTTGAAGATCGTGCTCGGCTCGTACGCGATGACCTTCGCGTCCTTGACCGAACCCGACCGACTGATCGTGAACTCGATCAGCACACGGCCCTCGATGCCGCGCTGAAGCGCGCGCTCCGGGTACTGCGGCGGCACCCGCACCATGGGCACCGCGTCGCCGTCGGCCGAAGCCATCGAGAAGCCGCCCCCGGTATCCAGGGACATACTCGCGTCGACGCCCGCGGAAATACCGAGCCCTCCGCTGTCCAGGCTGGTGCTCTGGTCCATCTGGAAGTCCGGCGGCGGCGGCGTGTCGTCGATCTGTTCCTTCTTCGGCGGCTCGCGTTCCTTCTTCTTGACCTCTTCGCTCCGCTTCACACGGACGAAGTCGACCACCTTCGTTCGCTCGCTCTTGTCGAGCTCACCTTCGACACCGATCAGACTCTGCATGAGCCAGAAGAGGCCGAAGGTCACGAGGGCCGCGAGGCCGAAGGGAATGATGAATCGGACGATGGCCGGCATCAGTTCACCTCCGACGCGAGCGAAATCTCTTGCGCTCCCGCGAGTCGCGCCTGATCCATCACCTCGACGAGCAGCCCGTTCTGGGAGGCCTCGCCTGGCGCCACGATCACCTGGCCGTTCGGCCGCTCCGCCCGAAGGCGCTCGATGTTCGCGCGAACCGCGCGAACGTCGACCGAACGACGATCGATGAAGATCAGGCCGTCGTTGGTGATCTGGATCAGGATGTTCTCGTTTTCCGTCACGACCTGCGGTGCATCGCCACCGTCGGGACGATTGAGGTCGAGACCGACCTCCTTGATGAACGATGCGGTCACGATGAAGAAGATGAGCATGATGAAGACGACGTCGAGCATCGGCGTCAGGTCGACCTCGGCTTCCTCTTCCATTCCGGACGAGCGTCGTCGTCGCATTACGCGTCACCTCCGTGCTCGATTTCGAGCCGGTCCGCCAGCCGCTCCCCCTCGTCGGCCGCGAATTGCTCGAGGCGCGCCGAAAGGATCAGGCCAGAGAGCGCGGCCACCATTCCCGCCATGGTGGGGATCGTCGCCTTCGATACGCCGCCGGCCATCGCCTTCGCGTTGCCGGAGCCGGCGACCGCCATGACGTCGAAGACCTCGATCATCCCGGTCACGGTTCCGAGCAGCCCGAGCAGCGGGCAGAGCGCCACCAGGACGCGGATATAGGCGAGTCCGTCCTCGAGCTGCATCCGAAGCTCGGAGACCTTGAGCCGCCGGATCTGGTGCGCCCCCCACGACGAGTGGTCTTCCCGCTCCTGCCATTCCTTCTGGGCGGACTCCGCCACCTTCGGGAAGACCGAATAGAAGTAGTAGAAGCGCTCCAACATCAGCGTCCACATCACGATCGTGATGAAGCCGATGAAGTTGAGAACATCCCCACCCGTCTCCAGGAAGGCCTGCACGTCCAGGATCATTTGACTCATGGAGTCAATCCTCTCTTACCGGGGTTTCCGGTATCCGCTGATTTACTCCTGCTGCGCGATCAGGCCAGCACTCTGCTCGTCGAGGGTGTCGACGATCTTCTTCGTGTTGTTGGCCAGAGCAGCGTGGAGGAGGACCAGCGGAATCGCCGTGACCAGGCCGAGCATCGTGGTCACGAGCGCCTCGGAAATACCACCCGCCATCATTCGCGGATCACCGGCACCGAAGAGCGTGATCGACTGGAAGGTCCGGATCATACCGGTGACCGTTCCAAGAAGACCCATCAGCGGGGCGACGACCGAGACGATGCGGACGAGCCAGACGAGACTCTCGAGCTTGCCCGACTCGCGGAGCACGACCTCGTCGAGCATGAGCTCGAGCTGTTCGCGATCGGCTTCCGGGTTGTCCTTCGCGACCGCGAGGATGCGGCCGAGCGGGTTGCTCGTGTCCGGGTTGCTGTTGTTCTTCTGGGCGTTGACCTTTCGCGAGACCAGGAAGAGCCAGACCATCTTCACGAGGCCGAGCGCGAAGGCGATCAGGCCCAACGTGATGACCGTGTAACCGACCGCGCCACCGTCGGGGAGGCGTTCGATCAGCGTCCGGGTCTCGATGAGGACCGCGAGCAAGGAGCCACTCGACGGGTCGACGGCAAGCCCCGTCAGCGAACCCGCGGCCCCGCCGGAGTAATCTGTCACGGTATCGAGGAAGCGGGCCGGAGGCTGTCGGGAGAGTTGCTGCAGCTGCTGCTTGTTCGGGTCCCAGAGCAGGTACTCACCGTCGGAGATGACGCTAAAGACGCCCGCTCGGGTGACTTCGCGCTGCTCGATGCCGGTCGGGGTATAGACGTCGGTGGTGTACGTCGTGACCTTCCCCTGCTCCGTCATCTCGCGCTGCATCTCGTACCAGAGACCGCGCAGCTCCTCGATCGACGGGAGTTCCTTGCTCGCGCCGAGCTTCTCGAGGAACTCGATGCGATCGCGGCCGAACTGCGACGTCGTGATCGACGCCTCTACGAGGCCGCGGGTGTCCCCCGAGATCTGGCGGGTCACACCGAAGAGCTCACCGAGGTTGCCCATTCGCTGGGCGAGCGCCTCTTCGAGCTCCGCGATCTTGACCTCTTTCTCCTGATACTCCATCTCGAGCGCCTGGGAACGGGCTTCGGCTCGCGCCTCGCGCGCCTTGGCGTCCGCGAGGAGATCGGCCTGCTCGCCGCGCCGGCGTTCGAAGTCGGCCTCGCGACGGACGTCCTCTTCGGACTGGACGCGGAAGCCCTCCTTCACCTTTTCGAGCAGGTCATCGACGGAGGAGGCCTGCTTGACGTCGATGACCATCTGGCCCGGCTCGGTCTCCTGCGCGACCGCGGAGAGCGGGAGCAGGCCGAGGAGCGCGGTGGCAGCGACGAACTTCTTCATGTTTCGAACGATGATCGAGCGCGACATCAGCTCGCACCTCCGGGCTGCGGGAGCGGGACACGGATCAACTGGGGCGCGGACTGCTTCTTCGCGACGCGCAGGCCTTCGTCGACCCAGTTGGCGTAATCGTTGGAGTCGAGGACCTGCCAAGCCTTGCTTGCGTGATCCCAGACGCCGTATTCCTGGCCGTCGCGCGACTTGTAGACGAGGGCGATTCGACCGACTCGGAGGAAGTCCACCGGGACCTGCTCCCCGTTCTTGTCGATCGTACCCGAGTGCGCGTCGATGGTTCGGCCGTAGTCGTTCTCGATCTGATAGGCCTCGAGGATACGGCGATATCGCTCCGGCTCCGCAACGTCCGAGCGTCGCATCAGCACGCGAAGACCGTCGACCCGGGTCTTGCGTTCATCGGCGAGGAAGGGCACGTCGAACTGCACGAACTGGTCGAGGGCCTCGATCATCTCGAGCATCAGCGGCGTGACCGAGCGGCCGACCTCTTCCACGGAGTCGATCTGACGCTGAAGGCTCTCGAGTTCCTCGTTCTGGGAATCGATGACCTGCGTCAGCTGCCGGTTGAAGATGTTGAGAGACTCGATCTTCTTCAACGTGAGGCGGTAGTCCGCAGTCAGGCTGTCCGTCGCCGTCGAGATTTCCTCGACGCGCACCTGGGAATCCGCGCTCGCGGCGTTCGCATCAACTTGCGCATCGATCGGCGGATCGAGCTGCTGGGCGGACGCGACGCCCGCACCGAGGGCAAGCGCGAGCACCGTGCTCGCCATCGCCTTGAAGGTCATCATGAATTTTCTCCTCGGACCCCACCGGTCCAGATTCGACTCGCGGTCGCGAGCACCTGTGTTAGGCGGCTCAGCGACACTCCCTGTTCCGCGAAGCACCGAGTGCGTGCGACGCGTGAAACCGTTTCTTGGTTGCTCAGGCCCCCGGGCCTCCGAGCAGGGCGACCTACACTACAATGGCTGACACTGTTTCGCGCCCCGGTCTCGGGTCTCGCACGCTTACCCCAGCCAGGGGGGATGCGTCGCGGCCGTCGGTCGGCGGGGCCTCATGCCAGGCGTTGGGTGTCGTCCTCGTCCTCCGTTGACTCTGCGCTCTTCGATCGAAGCGCCGGTCGACGGGACCGGTCCGAGCATTCCCTCATCGGCGCCGCGGAGTTGCGGGGACCGAAACGAACGAGAACGTCCTGACAGGGCTCTCCGGGGACGAAGCGGTCTGAGTCCGTCGAGCACCTGCGGCGGAAGCCGCGAGCGATCGAGCGAGGGACCGGAGTTCGAACGAAACCCACGATACCGGGGGCCGGGATCGGGGATTCGCTCCGGAGTGTCTGGGGCGCGCCCCGTATTCTTTCGCAGCCGGACGGGATTTCCAAGCGGTTTTTTGGACTTCACTCGAACTGTTGCGAGTTCCTGCGCCGGCAGACTCGCCCGGTTTGCCCGTGCATTCGGACGCGATCCGCATCGCCCGCCCCTGATCGCGCGCCGGGTCGGGAACCCGGAGTCAGCGGCTGTGATCTCGCTGGCGGCCCCGCTCCGGCCCGATCCACGGTGCGGGTAGCCGCGGCGAACGCCCCGCGCGCCGACGCGGGCCCCCGGCCAGGCGCACCCTTCTCGATCGCCGTCCTTCGAATTATCCTCGCAGGGAAACCCGCCTGGCCCGACCCGATTCGAGCCCGCTCCGCCGAGGATGCCCCCAAACGCGATGTCGATCGCCCTCTTCGTGCCCTGCTACGTCGACCAGCTGAAGCCCCGGGTGGGTCTCGCCGCACTCGATCTGCTGCGGGCGGCCGGTTTCGACGTCGAGGTCCTGGACGGTCTGCCCTGCTGTGGGCAGCCTCTCCTGACCGCGGGCGAGGAGCGGCTCGCCCGGGACGTTGCCACGCGTTTCGTCGAGGGAACCCGGGCCTTCGAGTCGGTCGTCACGCCGTCCGGCTCCTGCGCCTCGACCCTCGAGATCCACGGCCGCCGACTCGTCCCGGACCCGCCCGGCGGGCGTGCGCGGGTCGTCGAGCTGACACGATTCCTGAGCGATAACGGGGCCTTGCCTTCCCCCCCCACGGAATTCCCGCGGCGGGTAGGGCTCCATGCAAGCTGCCATGCTCTGCGCGAGCTGCGACAGGGCACGCCCTCGGAGACTCGCGAGCAGGCCCGAACGGACCCGGCAGCGGCGCTGCTCAGGGAAATCCCGGGCCTCGAACTGGTCGATCTCACCCGCCGGGACGAGTGCTGCGGTTTCGGCGGCGTATTCGCAGTAGAAGAAGAAGCCGTCTCGACGCGGATGGGACTCGACCGGCTCTCGGATCACCGCCGCGGGCGCGCCGAGGTGCTCACATCGACGGACGTGTCCTGCCTTCTCCACCTGGAGGGCCTCGCCCGACGCGAAGGTCCGCCGCTGGAGGTCCTCCACGTGGCCGAGATCCTGGCCGAGACCCACCTCGGCGCGGGCTGGCTCGAAACGAACGCAATCAGGGGCGCCGATGGGTCACGTTGATCGCGCCCGTGACTTCGTCGCGAACACCGAGCGCACGACCTGGCACGACGAGGTGCTGTGGTTCGTCCGGGCCAAGCGGGACGCGGCCGCGGACACGCTCCCGGAATGGGAGGCCCTCCGGGACGAGGCCGCTGGGATCAAGCGCGACGTGCTCGGGCGCCTTCCAGAGCTCTGGCGCCGCTTTGAGCAAGAGGCGACCGCGGCCGGGGCGACCGTCCATTGGGCCCGCGACGCCGCGGAACACAACCGAATCGTCCACGAACTCCTGCGCACGCACGACGTGAAACGTGTCGTGAAGAGCAAGTCGATGCTGACCGAGGAGTGTGGGCTCAACCCGCATCTTGAGGCCCAGGGAATCGAGGTCGTGGATACCGATCTGGGTGAGCGGATCGTGCAGCTCCGCGAAGAGGCCCCCAGCCACATCATCATGCCGGCGATCCACCTGAAGCGGGGTGAGATCGGCGACCTCTTCCATCAGGAGATGGGAACGCCGGCCGGCCTCGACGATCCCGACGAGCTGACCGCCGTGGCCCGCCGGGATCTGCGCGCGCGCTTTCTCGCCGCTGAAGCGGGGATCACCGGGGTGAACTTCGCCGTCGCCGAGACCGGCTCCTTCGTCGTCGTGACCAACGAAGGCAACGCCGATCTCGGAACGGCGCTGCCTCGACTGCACATCGCGTGCGTGGGCCTCGAGAAGATCGTCCCGACCGCAAACGATCTCGCCCCCTTCCTCCGCCTGCTCGCTCGATCGGCGACCGGCCAGCCGATCAGCACCTATACCTCCCACTTCCGCGCGCCTCGCGCCGACGACGGGAACGGGGGCCCGCCGCCCGAGCTCCACGTCGTGATCGTCGACAACGGCCGGAGTCGCCTGCTCGCGGAGCCGGCCTTCCGCGAAGCGCTCGCCTGCATCCGTTGCGGCGCGTGCCTCAACACCTGCCCCGTCTACCGACGGAGCGGTGGGCACAGCTACGGCTCGACGGTGCCGGGGCCGATCGGCTCGGTCCTTGCGCCGAGCCAGGACCCGGCCCGCCACGCCGAGCTCCCTCACGCCTGCAGTCTCTGCGGTTCGTGCAGCGATGTCTGCCCCGTCCGCGTGCCGCTCCACCACCAGTTGCTCACCTGGCGCTCGCATCTTGCCGAGTCGGGGCACCATCCGCGACGCCGCCGCCTCGCGTTCCGGATCGCCGCGCGCGTGCTGTCGAATGCGGGACTCTACGACCGGGCGACGCGAGCCGGTCGATGGATCGCGCGACGCCTGCCGAGCCGATGGCTCGATCGGCTCGGCGGACCGTGGACCCGAAGCCGCGCCCTGCCTTCGATTCCAGCCGAGAGCTTCCACCAGGCCCTGGCCGCCCGCGAAGAGGAACGTCCGTGAGCGCAAGGGAGAAGACGGGAAGGAAGGTGGACGGTGACGACGCGCGCAGTGAGATCCTCGCGCGGCTCGAAGCGGCGGCCCCGGAGCCGGGCGAACCCTTCCAGCGCGTGCCGGCACCGGCCATGCCTGACGATCCCACGTCCCTCCTCGGAGCCCGACTCGGACAGAATGGCGGCGTGCTCGTGACGAACGCCTCAGCGACCGACTGGCCGACACACCTCGACCTTCCGGCCTCCCCGGCGGCTTTCGCGCACGTCCATTGCCAGGCAGGGACTGCGCTCCCCGAACACGGGGTGGCGTCGCGCGGTGTCGGACTCGAGGCGAAGGCGGTGCACGACCTGTCCCCCCTCGACCTCTGCGTCCTCGAGGCCGAGTTCAGTGTCGTCGAGAACGGCGCTTCGTGGCACGTCCCCGCTTCGGCGCTCGAACGCGGCGCGGCTCTCCTTGCGGAGCACCTCGTGATCCTGACCCGTCGATCGCGACTCGTCGCGACGCTGCACCAGGCGTATCCCCGCATGACCCTCGGCCACACCGGATTCGGCTGGTTCCTCAGCGGCCCCTCGAAGACGGCTGACATCGAGCAGGCCCTCGTCCTCGGCGCGCACGGTCCGCGCACGATGCATCTCGTCCTGCTCGACGACTGACGTCGCAAAAACGCGGGGCCTGCGCCTCGGTCCGTTCCACCGCACTCAGCGCGCGGGGCGACGGCAGCGGGCGGGCAAATCCCGCATTCGGCCGGCAAGCGCTTCGACGGACGTGCGATCCCACGGCACGTTCGGGATGCCGTTGCTACACACCTTCGTCTGCCTCCGCCGCGTCACGCTCGCGGGCAAGAAGGCCACTTACGAGGCGGAAACCGAAGCATGGACCTCCGATTCTTCCTTCTTCTTATCTGCTTCTTCGTCTCGGGCTTCGCGGCGCTGCTCTACCAGACCGCGTGGACGCGTGAGTTCGCGTTCCTCTTCGGCACGTCGGAGCTTGCCGTGGTCGCGGTGCTCGCCGCGTACATGGCCGGGCTCGCCGCCGGTGCCGCGGTGGCCGCGCGTTTCGTCCGCCGACTGACACGACCGGTCCTCGCCTACGGCGTGCTCGAACTTGGCATCGCGATCGGCGCGCTCTGCGTGCCGCTGCTGATCCAGCTCGTGCAGGGCCTCTATATCTCTGTCGCCGGTGGACTCGATGCGCCGCCGGAGACGATGTCCCTAGGCACCGCGCTCTTCCACCTCGTCGGCTCGTTCGTCGTGCTGTTCCCTTGTACGGCGCTGATGGGCGCGACGCTTCCGCTGCTCGCACGCTATGCCGTCAGCGACGACGCGCAGGTCGGCCCGCGAATCGGCGTCCTCTACGCGGTCAACACGTTCGGCGCGATCGCGGGCACCCTCGTCGCCGCTTTCTATTTCCTGCCCGCCTACGGCCTTCGACAGACGGTCTACATCGGCATCGCCGGCAACGCGGTCGTCTTCCTCGCCGCCTGGGCGCTCGCCCGCGGAATCGCCGGCATGCCTCAGGACGAGTCCCCGGACGCGCCGCGCGGCCCACGCTTCCACTGGATCCTGCCGGCGATGACCGTCTCGGGAATCGTCTCGTTCGTGTACGAAGTGCTGTGGACACGCCTTCTCGGCCAGATCCTCGGCGGCAGCACGGCGGCCTTCGCGTCGATGCTCTCGAGCTTCCTGCTCGGCATCGCGCTCGGCAGCGCCCTCGCCTCCCGCTTCGCCACGAGCCGCGAGGCCGCCGCGCGCGGCTTCGCGCTGGTCCAGCTCGGCGCCGGCCTGCTCGGCTACGCCGCGTTCCGATCGGCGGAGCTCCTCCCGGACCTCGCCCATGCCGTCGGAGCCAACGCAGCGACGCCCGCGCCCGGTGCGGCCGCCGCGGGAATCGTGCTCCTACCCGTCACCCTCTGCATCGGCGCGACCTTCCCCTTCGGCGTGCGCCTGCTCGCGCGCGACGCCGACGAAGCGGCGGCCGTCAGCGGCCGCGTCTACGCCTGGAACACCGTCGGCTCGATCCTCGGTGCGATCCTCGCGGGCTTCTTCCTGCTCCCTATGCTCGGACTCGAGAACACCGCCCTCGTCGGCGTCCTCACGAGCCTCTCCCTCGGGCTGATCGCCGCCGCTCTCTCCGCGCCTCGACAGACGGCGCTCGCCGGCGCCTGCGCGATCGCCCTCCTCGCGACCGCGATCGTCGGCCTGCCCCGCCCGGACGGCCTTCTCCTTCACTCTGCGATCAGCGGCACGCGCACGCCGGGCTCGATCTACTACCTCGGGGTCGGACGCTCCGCGACGGTGCTCGTGACCGAAACGAATCGTGGCTGGCGCCTCTTCACGAATGGCCTTCCGGAGTCCGGCTTCGATCGCGCAGCGCTCCCGAACCTCCGCTTCCAGGAGACCGCCTGGCTCTCGCTCCTGCCCACGGCGGCTCGGCCCGACGCGAAGGACATGCTGATCATCGGCCTCGGCGGCGCGCAGACCCTCAGCGCGACGGCCAGCACGATCGAATCGATCGACGTGATCGAGCTCGAGGAAGAAGTCGTCGTCGCGAACAAGCTCGTCCCCCGCCCGATCGACCCCTTCGTCGACCCGCGCGTGTCCCTCCGACTCGGCGACGCCCGCGGCGCGATGAATCTCTCGGACAAGACCTACGACGCGATCGTGTCGCAGCCCTCCCATCCGTGGACGAGCGGCGCTTCCCACCTCTACACGCGGGAGTTCTTCGAACTCGTCGACTCGAAGCTCGAGCCGGGCGGCATCTTCGTGCAGTGGATCGGCCAGGGATTCGTGGATGCGCCGCTCTTCGGGAGCCTCGCCGCCGCGATGACCGACGTCTTCGAATACGTCCACGTCTATCGACCGGTACCCGCCGCGCTCGTCTTCGTCGCCTCGCGGGAACCGATCGACCTGAAGGAGAGCGGTCCCCGCGCCCTCGCGCTCGCGAAGGACGACTTCTCGCGTGAGGGCATCGACGACGTCGAAGACCTCCTGGCCGGCCTGACCCTCGACGCCGAGGGGGTCCGGGCCCTCGGCGAAGGTCGCCCCCTCAACACGGATGATCACAATCGCCTCGCCACCACGCGTCTCCCCCCGGCGAAGCGCGACGAGAACCGCGACCTGTTCGAGGCCGCGCTCGCCGAGCGGGAACCCTGGACGGCCGAACGACTCGCAGAGATCGATGCGAATCGGATGATTCGACGACTCGACTGGACCGGGCAGAATGTCCGCGCCGCGAGGCTCATCGAGCTTCTTCCCGAGGATCAGCGCGAAGTCGCGGCGGGCTGGCAGAGCCTCGATCGGATGCGTGCGCCGCTCGCACGCCGGCGCTTTGCCGCCGCCGTCGCGGCCAACCCGGGCAACGCGGCCGCGCGCGCCGGCCTCCTGGCAACCTTCACGCCGAAGCTCTTCGACGCCCTCCCCCCTGATATCCCCTGGACCGAACGGGAGCGACTCGTCGAAAAGGCGCTGCGTCACGGAGCGGCCGGCGAGCTCGAGGCCGTGAAGAGCCTCGACGAGGCCCTCGCGGAAATCGACAAGCGCGACCTCCTCTTCGATACGGCGACGATTCTGCGTGCGAAGTGGCGAACCCATTCCGGGGACCCCGCGAAGGCCAGGGAAGCGATTGCGCTCCTCGACGATCTCCTCGAGCGGCACCGAGCGACGCCCACCTACTACCAGCGCGCCGCGGCCGCGGCCGCGGCGGGCGAGAAGGACATCGCCTGGGCGGCCATCAAGCACCTCGCGAACCCCGCTGCGCTCAAGAACCCCGGTATCGCCCATTCGCTACTCCAACTGGTCCGCGGCCTGGGCGTTCCACCCGAGGAGTTACGCGGTGTCACCGGCGCGATCCAGCGGGCGGCGCGGGCCCAGCGCTGAGTTCGCCCTCGATGAACCTCGCGAATAGCAGCACGTGGGGGGTCGGGGGTGCCTCGCCCCGATGAGCGAGACCGAGTCGTGCGTGTTTTCGACGCGCGGCGAATTCGAATTCGGTTAGACTAGGCGCCATGATGAAGATTTCCTTCGAGCTCAGCGACAAAGATCTCCGCTATTTCCGACAGGTCCTCCAGAAGGTTCGCAAGGGACGCAACGCCGCGAACGAGGGCAAGATCCTTGGTGAAGCGCGCGCGCTCCTCGACGAAGTCAAGGACACCGACGCGCCGAGCTTCGTGAAGGGCCGCATCGGCCAGCTCGGAAAGCTCATCGACATGCTCGAGGACGCGGACTGGCGACTCGAGGGCGCGGATCGCAAACGCGTGCTCAACGCCCTCGCGTACTTCGCCGATCCGGACGACCTGATTCCGGACAAGGTTCCGGGCCTCGGCTACCTAGACGACGCGATCATGGTCGAGCTCGTCGTCCAGGATCTGAAGCACGAGATCGAGGCCTTCGACGCCTTCGTCGAGTTCCGCAAGCAGAAGCGCAAGGAGAAAAAGGCGACCGCGGAGAGCCTCGACAAGCGCCGCGTCTCGCTGCAGGGCCGCATGCGCCGACGGCGTCGCGGAGACCGCGAGCGCCATTCGCGGCAACGGGGCAAGAGCCCGATTTCGCTGTTCTAGCGCGAATCTCTCGCAAATACGGCGCTCGGCGCCTCGCGACGGGCCCTTCCGGGCCCGTCTTGCGTTGAGGTCTCGGCGGGGCTGAATCCGGCACTCCGCCGTGTGAAACAGGCCCCGTCAGGGCCAGTTTGCGTTTGGAGCCGGCTTCGAACTCGCGGGCGCACCTCGTCCGACGGTTTATGACGTCGAGGCTTCTGCCTGTGGTAAAACTCCGGCCGACTTCTTTTCGGGGGGTGGGTGCCGCCGACGTACCCACCCTCGTCTGGAGAAAGCATGGGACTGCGCATCCTCGGGTGGGGCTCGGCTCTGCCCGAGAAGGTCGTGACGAACCACGACCTCCAGAAGACGCTCGATACCAGCGACGAGTGGATCGTCGAACGCAGTGGGATCCGTGAGCGGCGGATCGGCGATTCGACGGCCGCCCTCGCGATCGAAGCCGGCCGCGCGGCGCTCTCGAAGTCGAACGTCGATCCGGCGAGCGTCGACGTGATGGTCCTCGCGACGACCACGCCGGACCAGGCGGTCCCCGCCTGCTCGGCCCACGTTCATCACGAGCTGGGTCTCGGCGGTGGAGCCTTCGATCTGAACGCCGCCTGCTCGGGCTTCGTCTACGCGCTGGTGATGGCGAATGGACTGCTCGAGACCGGAGCGAATCGGGTTCTCGTGGTCGGTGCGGAGACGCTTTCGAGAATCACCGACTGGGACGACCGCAACACCGCGGTCCTCTTCGGCGACGGCGGCGGCGCGCTCATGCTCGAGCGGGAAGCCGGCGAAGGGCAACTCCTCGGCTGGGACCTCGGGCTCGACGCGAGCGCGCGGGAGATCCTCCAGTGCGACCTCGGAGGCTTCGTCCAGATGGACGGGCGGGAAGTCTTCAAGCGAGCCGTCCGCGTGCTCGTCGACTCCGCAAAGCGCACGCTCGCGCAGGCCAAGGTGCGGTCGGAGGACGTCAAGCTCCTCGTCCCCCACCAGGCGAATATCCGCATCATCCAGGCCGCGTGTGATCGCCTCGGGATCCCCGAAGAGAACACGGCGATCGTCCTCCACAAGACGGGCAACACGTCGAGCGCATCGATCCCCCTCGCCCTCGTCGACGCGATCGACGCCGGTCGCCTCGAGGAAGGCGACCTCGTACTGATGACCGGCTTCGGCGCCGGCATGACCTGGGGCAGCGCACTCCTTCGCTGGCAGTCGCCCCCCGAAGCGCAGGGAGCGTCCGCATGAGCGAGAAGCGACGCGTCGCAATTACGGGACTCGGTGTCGTCTCCCCGGTCGGGATCGGCCAGGCCGCCTATTGGGAGGGGCTGCTCGCCCCCCAACCGACTGAGGCACGCCGAGCCCACGATTTCGAACCCAAGGACTTCTACGACGAGCCGAAGGCGATCCGGCGCGCGGATCGCTTCGAGCAGTTTGCCGTTGCCGCTTCGAAGGAGGCCCTCGAGCAGGCTGGCGATCTCACCGCCGACCGGGCGAAGCGGGGCGTGTTGATTGGAACGGGCATCGGCGGCGTCCAGACCCATGAGGACCAGACCCTCATCCTCGACCAGAAGGGCGCGCGGCGCGTGTCGCCCTTCGTCGTCCCGATGATGATGGCCAACGCCGGTGCCGCCGCGGTCTCGATCCGGTGGGGCTTCCAGGGGCCCTGCGAATCCCTCGCGACGGCCTGTGCGACGGGGACCCACGCGATCGGCGCCGCCGCGCGATGGATCCAATGGGGCATCTGCGATGCGGTCGTCGCGGGGGGCGCCGAAGCGGCGATGACCCCGATCGCGATCACCGGCTTCACCAACATGAAGGCGCTCTCGCCCTCTGGCGTGTCTCGCCCCTTCGACGCTTCCCGAGACGGTTTCGTGATCGCCGAGGGCGGTGCCGTCTGCGTCCTGGAGGAGTGGGGCCAGGCCGAGGCGCGCGGCGCGAACATCCTGGGGGAGGTCCTGGGATCGGCCAGTCTCGCGGATGCGCACCACATCACCGCCCCGGCACCGGAAGGGGAAGGTGCCCTGCGCTGCATGCAGACCGCCCTCGACGACGCCGGACTTTCGGCCTCGGACATCGCCCACATCAACGCGCATGGAACGAGCACCGCACTCAACGACGCAGCGGAGGCCGAGGGTATCGCGAAGCTCTTCGGCGCACCGGGTCCCATCGTCACCTCGACCAAGGGCGTGACGGGACACTCCCTCGGCGCTGCGGGTGCCCTCGAAGCGGTCGCGGTCCTGCTGGCGATGCAGCATGGCGTGGTTCCGCCGACGGACGGACTCACGAACTACGACCCCGCCCTGCCGCCGATCGACGTCGTGCAGAGCGAACCGCGCTCGTGGACCCCTGGCCCGTCGCTCTCGAACTCTTTCGGCTTCGGCGGCCACAACGGCACCCTGGTGCTCGGGCCGCCGCGTTAGTCCGACGCGTCGCGCGATCCGCGTTCGTGAAACGCGGCGTTCCGAAACGCCGCGATCCGACCACCCCCTACGGGCTTCTTTCCGACGCCCAAAGGGACCTCTTCCGCGGGGCGTGACCCGGCGTCCGGGCCCCTCGCCGCCTTTGCGGGGGTCTTTTCGACGTTTCGATGACGGCCCCGTGGGCGCGGAACGAATCGGAGCTCGAGAGGTCCTCACTCTTCGAGTGCGGGAGAAGACCCGTCACGAGGAGGACCATCCGGTGCATTCGAAGAATCGCGAATCGAACGAGATGTGGAAGCGCGCGCTCGCCACGACGGGGCTCAGCCTCGCGGCGCTCACCCTGCCCGGGGCCGCCGAGGCGCATGAATGGAGCCCACGTCATCGCCATGACCATGGCTACCACGAAGACACGCGACATCACGGCCGTGCGTCCGTCCGGGAGGCGCGGCGCGACGACCGCCGCCTCGACCGACGCGGTGAGGTGATCGACTTCCAGCTCGACCTGCTTGCGATGGTCGCGGCGGCCAACGGGGAGTACGCCCTGGCCGAGTATCTCGACCGCAAGGGCGATCGGATCGAGCGCCGGCTGGATCGCAAGGGCGACCGCGCGCTGCGCAACGCCCGAATCGATCGTCGCTACGGCCGACACCACCGCTTCGACCGAAGGTGGAACGGGCGGGAATGGCGCCTGGAGAAGAAGCGTGAGCGCGCGCGTCGCCTCGATCGCGAGATCGCCCGCGAACGGGAACGCGAGCGTCGACTCGAACGCGAGCTCGCCTTCGAGCGTGAGCGCAATCGAGACCGGGAACGGAGGATCGAGCGCGAGCGCAGACACGCGCGCCGTGGGGAGCGGGACGGGGATCGTCGCACCTCACGCCAGCGAGATCGTCGGGAAGACCGTTCCCACGTCGACGCCCTGTCCCACCTCGCGCTCCGTCGCGGGCGCTAGGACGATGGGCCCCACACGGCCCTCAAGAGTCGAACGAGACGGACCGGGGCGTCGCCGAGGCGGCGCCCCGGTCTCCGTTCGGCCCCCGGGATCCCCGGGAAGTCGGCCATCCCCCAGCGCGGGCTTTCGTGGCACACTCGGGAGGCGCCCGGCCGACCGCCGGTCGCGGAGGACCCCCTTGGCCGCCGACACCCACGAAGCTCCGACCGCGCGTTCCTTCTTCTCCGGGCCGCGAACGAAGTGGGTCCTCGATCGTCTCGCGGTCGCGCTCTTCACCGCGCTCGCCGGCCTCGCCTTCGTTCGCGCTGCCCCCCACGCTTGGCGCCCCGAGCTCGCGCTCGCCTTGCCCGTGGGCCTCCTCGGCGGCTACCTCCTCGCCGACTTTCTCGCCGGCGCGGTCCACTGGCTGGCGGACCGATGCTTCGACCCACGAACGCCCATCCTGGGCCCGATGCTGATCGAGCCGTTTCGCGCCCATCACGACGACCCGGGGAGCATTTCCCGCCACGACTTCTTCGAGGTCGCCGGCAACAACGCCCTGGTGAGCGTGCCCCTCGCAAGCGGACTGCTCGCGATGCCCCTGCCTCACGACTTCGCAACGACACTGCTCTTCGTCTTCGGGACCAGCCTCGCGATCTCCCTCTTCGCGACCAACCTGTTCCATGGCTGGGCGCACGCGAGGCGCCCCCCGCGAATCGCGCGTGAGCTCCAGCGAGCGGGCTTGATCCTGACTCCCGCACGCCACGCGCGACATCACCGGGGCAATCACGATCGCGCCTATTGCGTCACCTCGGGCTGGCTGAACCCAGTGCTCGATGGCGTGGGATTCTTTACCGGACTCGAGCGCCTCGTCGGGACGACCTGCGACATCGATGAAGCGGAGACCGACGAGGCCGGACGCTGACCCATGACCGATTTCACGTGGCAAGCGGCCTACTACAGCGAACTCCAGACCGTCTGGGCTCTGATCGTCGTGCCGGTCGCCTTCCTCGCTTGGCGGGCCGCGAGCCCTGCAGATCCGGCTCGTGCCTGTGTCCCCGATGCATCGCGCTTCGTGGCGCGATCGACGCTCGCCTTCGCCATTCTCACGATGATCGATCCGCTCTCGACGGGGATCCTCGCCAAGCAGCCGGGAATCGAGGGGACATTCGCCGCGACGCTCATCATGTTCTTCTTCGTTCTGCTCGGCGACTTCCGGGTCCTGCTGCTCGCGATCGGCGTCGCGCGCCCCGAAAGAACGCTGCGCGACAACGTCGGCTGGGCTGCAGGCGTGACCCTCGTCGTTCCGATCTTCGCGGGCGTGACCTATGGGAGCCTCGGCTTCTTGATCGAAGACCTCCACGGCCACGTGCTGTGGATGATCTACGAGGCCGGTTTCATGGGCTTGTGCATCGCGCTTTCGCGACGCTGGGTGCCGCGTAGCCTGGGGAGCGAACCCGCCGCCCTGGCGCAGATCGACTACCTCCGCGCGCTCTTCGGCTACGGCGCGGCCTACTATGCGCTCTGGCTGGGCGCGGACGTCCTGATTGTCGTCGCCGAGCTCGATCTCGGCTGGGGCGTTCGCATCGTCCCGAACCAGCTCTACTACGCGCTCTGGGTGCCCTTCGCCTACTGGCGTTTCTTCTCCGTCGCCCCGACCGGTCCGAACGCCGCGCGATAGGCGTCGGCGAGAAGCTCGATCCAGGCGTCGAGGTAGACGGCGCCCCGTTCGGCCGCCGCCTGCGAGGGATCACCGAGTACGCCGGTCTCCGCGTTCGGGCGCAGACTCGGATAGAAGAGTCCCTGCGACTCACCGGGCGACACGATTCGCCCTGGCACCAGCGCGTCGGTCCGGATCGTCCCTGGGCGAAGATGCGCGATCACGCTGGTCTCGTACTCGCCGGCATGGGGGCCGGCCGCTTTCGGGGACAACGCAGCGGCTTCGACGACCGCGGATTGCATCGCGCCGACCCGCTGATCCATCTCGATCCGCAGCTCCAGCGGGCGAACCCTTTCGGTCAATCGTGCGTTCATCGCCGCCATCGCGTCGAGGTTCCCGCCGTGCGCGGTGAAAAGGAAGGCCCGCTCGAATCCGTGCCGGGTGAGCGAGCCGAGCAGGTCCCGCAGCATCGCTTCGAGGGTGTCGGGCTCGACGTGGAGGGTGCCCGCGAAGTCGAGATGCTCACTCGCGCAGCCCACCGCGATCGCCGGCACCGCGACCGCGTCGTCGAGACGCGCTTCGAGACCGGCGAGCAAGGCCTCGGCGATCCAACGATCGGTGCCGAGCGGAAGATGGGGGCCGTGCTGTTCGATCGATCCGAGGCCCACCAGCGCCGTCCGCCGCCCCCCCGCGACCAGCGCCTCCATCTCGGGCCAGACCCTCGCTTCCCAGGAAACCGCGGGAGTCGACGAAGCGGTATCGGCCACGCTGGGGGCCGCCGGCCCGACCGCGTAGAGCGCGTCCTCGCGCGCCGCGCGGGGCCAGGCCACCACGTCCGAGCCGGTCTCGTCGAGCGCCACCGAAACCAGGTGATCGAAGATCGCCTCGAACTCGACCGCGGCGAAAGGCCAGGGCAGCGTGCTGCGCACGACCCGGAGGTCGTGGCGTGCGGGATCCAGCGTCGCGCGCAGTCGATCCAGCCAGACCTCATCGTCGTCGCAGGACGCGAGATGGATCAGCGACGCCGGTCGATCGGCGATCGACTGAAGCGGACCGTGGGCGAACTGCAGGACATCGAGCGCGCGCGGCTGCGGCCGCAGCATGCCCTCCGCGATCTTGAGCGTGAGCTGCTCCACGAAATCCGTCGCGCCGCCCTCACCAAGCATGAGCAAAGGGCGATCGGGCGCGAAGAACCGAGCGACCGAGGCCGCAGTCGGAAAGGCGTCGGCGGCGCGCTCCGGCGCCGTTCGTTGCGCAGCGCGGAGGGCCTCGGGGGCGAAATCGAGCGCGGAAGAATCCTCGAGGCGCGCGGCCGCGAGGGTCCGAAGGATCGACCAGCCCACG
>PAQX01000071.1 GCA_002709835.1 Deltaproteobacteria bacterium | reverse complement strand
GTCGAGGCGCCCCTCGGCCACGGCGGCCCCCAGCTTAGGGAGCAGCCCGGAAAAAGCCGCGATCCGTCGGGGCACGCTCGACAGGTTGATGTTGCCCGGTGCATTCAGGTCGTGAAGCCCCTCGGCGAAGTCGAACTTCGAGAGCTCGCTCGAGGTATCCGCAGCCGAGCGCGCCGCCCCCATGAACATCGCGTGGTCGGTCACCGCATAGAAATCGAGGGGCTGTCGGAGCTGGACGTCGAATCCACCCGGATGGCGAATCACTTCGCCCCGGGCATACCGGTAGGCATCCGCCGGCGTAGCGATCGTCCCGAAGGCGAACGCGTCGAAGGAGTAGGTGGTGTGGACATGAAGATCCCCGAAGTACGCGTTGCGGCTCGCGTTCGGCCCGCCGGGCGACTCGCGCTCGATCAGCGTGTAGTCCGGTCCGAAGATGTCCTGGGTGGGGAACCGGACCGACGGGGCGCCGGACTCGTCGCTCCCGATGGCGAGGGATCGGTCTTCATTCGAACACGCGATCGCGAGCGGAAGGAGAAGGAAGACGGCGGATCGGAAGCGACGAAAGTGCTGCACGGTCGGCCCTTTCACGATCAGGGAAAAACGGAGCGCCGCTGGTGGCGCGCCACCGGAAGATAGGCCGCTGATCGGCGCAGGGCAGCGTCCTGCACACCCGGGAACGCTGGGTCACACTTCCTCCGAAGGCCAACGAACGTCGCTTCCATCGACATGAAGGAGAGTCGCCATGCCCCTCGACGGTGAAGATCGCAAGCGCCTTGCGCTCGAGTTCCTGGACTTGATGTCGACCCGCGATCCGGACGCGGCCCTCGCGCGAATGAGCGAGGCGCCCGGGTGGACGTTCTTCTCCAAGACTTTCCCTGGCGCGGACGGCGTTCGCGCGATCCTGCAGGCCTCGTCCGAGCTCTACCAACCCGACAGCCACGCGCGCACTATTCATGCGATCTACGCAGACGGCGAGACGGTGATCGTGAAGACCTCGCTCCGGGCCGTCACCTTCAAGGGTGAGGACTACGAGAACCTCTATATCCTGATCCTCCACTTCGAAGGCGACCGGATCCGCCACGTCGAGGAATTCATGGACACCGCCTACGGAAACGATAAATTCGCGGGCTGGACGATGGGCGCCTAGGCTTGCCCAACGCCCCGCGCGTTTGGATATGATCGCGTCAAAGCCCGCCAAGAGGACGCCATGCCGAATCACGAGAACCGCGACGACATCGGTCTGCTCGACCGCTTCTTCTATCTTGATCCCTGGGACCGCTTCAAGTGGATGCGCGACAACGCGCCGGTCTACTGGGACCCGACGGCGGACGGCGGTCTCTGGGGCGTGACCCGCTACGAAGACATCATGGCGATCGCAAAGGACCCCGACACGTTCTGCTCGGGCAAGAGCTCGCGGCCGGAGCGGGACAGCTGGATCCCGTCGATGATCACCCTCGACGAGCCGATGCACAAACGGCGGCGATCGATCGTCAACCGCGGCTTCACGCCGCGTCGGGTCCAGGATCAGGAGTCGAAGCTCCGCGCTCTGACCGTGCAGCTGATCGACGATGTGATCGAACGGGGCGAGTGCGATTTCGTCCGGGACATCGCCCGGTGGATCCCCATGGTCGCGATCGGCGACATGCTCGGCGTCGAGCCCGAAGACCGGGAGCAGCTCCTCGAGTGGAGCGACTGGATGCTCGGCGGGGGCGAGATCGCCGAGGTGATGGACGACGAGGAGCGCCGGGAGAAGCAGCGCACCTACAGTCAGGGCTACTTCGAGTACCAGGCCCGGGTCATCGCCGATCGCAAGGTGAACCCACGTGACGACCTCGTGAGCCTGCTCGTGTCCGGCGAGGTCGATGGCGAGAGCCTGAACGACGAGGAGATCCTCCAGGAGAGCCTGCTCATCCTGATCGGCGGAGACGAGACCACGCGGCACGTGATGACCGGCGGCCTCGAGCAGCTGATGCTCCACCCGGATCAGAAGCGAAAGCTGGCGGACGATCCGTCGAAGATCGAGGTCGCGGTCGAGGAGATGCTTCGCTGGGTCTCCCCGATCGTGAACATGAACCGGACCCTGACCCGGGATACCGAGCTACACGGCGAGAAGCTCTCCGAAGGCGATCGCGTGCTCCTGCTCTATCCGGCGGGCAACCGCGACGAGCGCGCCTTCGAGAACCCCGACGACTTCGACATCGAGCGATGGCCGAACCGACACGTCGCCTTCGGCGGCTACGGCGTGCACCACTGCCTCGGGGCGAGCCTCGCGCGGCTCGAGCTGAAGATCCTCTTCGAAGAAGTTCTCAGCCGGATGCCCGACATCCACTTTGCCAGCGAGGAACCCCTCAAGCGACGGCCGAACAACTTCATCACCGGTATCGAGGAGTTCCCGGTGAAGTTCAGACCGGGCAAGCGCAGCGGCAACTGAGCCGAAGAAGGCCCCCGCCCTCGCGACGCACCTGCCCCCCTTCACCTTGCCCCGTAGAGGGGGGACGGCTGGACCTGGCCGAGCGCCACGGGCCCGCCCAGTTCCGGTCCGAACTGCACGCGACGAGCCCCCACGAATACGAAGCGAGGGCGAATCCGAAAGAACGCCCAGCCGAAAGGGCCGCGGGGGCCAAGAGGGGGCTCAGCCTCGCTTCGCGATGATGTCTTCGATCCCATCGATCTCCGAGAGATCGGCGGTCGCGGTGTTCAGCCAGCACTCTTCGACACCTGCTTCTTCATAGGCGTCGAGACTCTGCATGATCGCGTCCGGCGTCGAGCGGTCGACCATGCCCGCCATGGCCTTCGCGGGTCCCTCGCCGAGCACCTTGATGTATTTGTAGACGTAGTTCTTCAGGTTCTCGTCGGCGTTCGGACCGCTCGCGCACCAGAAACCCGCCACGCGTTCGGGGGCCGTGTCCCGGCCCGCCTTCTCCCACTCTTCGACGACTCGCGCCTGCTGAACCCTCATCTCCTCGCCGTTGCCGTTGCCCGACCAGGAATAGACCCCGTCCGCCCACTTCGCGGCGCGTGCAGTCGCCTTCGGCCCCATCACGCCAGCGAGGATCGGCGGCCCCCCCGGCTTGACCAGCGCGGGACCGATCGGCTCCCCGCCTTCCACCGGAATTTCGCCGGCCCACACGCGACGGATCTGCGCGACCTGCTCGTCCATCCGCGCATAGCGAGCAACGGGTTCCTTCTCCATGCATTGGTAGTCCCAGACACGGCCGCCGATACCGACGGTGATCGAGACCCGCCCGCCCGCCAACAAGTCGAGGGTCGCGGCGTGCTTGGCGACCTTGACCGCGGGGTCCATCGGGAGGACGTAGAGCGTCGGCACGATGCGGACCCGCGAGGTCACCGCCGCGGCGGCGCCCATCAGGGCCATCATGTCCACGCTCGTCCCGATCATCCGCTCGCCGCACGAGAGCGTCGAGAAGGGACCTTCGTCGACGCGCTTGAACCACTCCAGGCTCAGGTCGCGGTCGAGGGATTCCTGGGTATAGGGAAAACAGAGTCCGATCTTCATCGCCATGGTCGTGTCCTACTCGATCAGGTCGAAGCCCGCGACCATCTCCTGGTAGCGCGCGTCCACGTCGTCTTTCTGGAATGCATGCGTCGGGATCACGAACGCCCCGGCGCGAAGACCGCGCAAAGCAATCGCTGCCGCCTTCTCCGACGGAAGGTAGGCGGTCATCAGCGCCTCGATCGCCTTGGGCTCCATCTTCGACATGTCGAGGTTCGGAGGGTCTCCCAGCGAATCCGGCCGGGCGGACGTCGAGTTCTCCGCGAGCCCGCTGGTCACCGGCCCCGGACAAAGCACCGAAACGCCGTGCCCTTCCGGCCCGAGCTCCGCGCGCAGCCCCTCCCCGATCGCGAGGACCGAGTGCTTCGTCATCGTATAGACGTGCATCGGCACCGGCCGAAGATAGGCGGGAAGCGACAGGCTGTGCTCCGAGCCCGTCAACAGGAACGTGCCCGTCCGCCCGGTCTCGCGCAGCTTCCGCGCCTGGGCGCGAACGGTGTGCACGACCCCGTGGACGTTTACG
Source organism: Deltaproteobacteria bacterium (assembly GCA_002709835.1). Lineage (GTDB taxonomy): Bacteria > Myxococcota_A > UBA9160 > UBA9160 > UBA4427 > UBA4427. Next base: position 71,797 of record PAQX01000071.1, on the reverse strand, counting down.
CCAAAGCAGAAGTCGAACTCTTCACGCGGAGTCTCGAGGATCGACCCGAAGAGGGCGACACCCGCGTTGGCACAGACGAGGTCGACTGAACCGAGTTCGTTCCAGGCCTGTTCGACCACCGCCTCGACCGCGTCGGCGTCGGCCACGTCGCAGAGGGCGCTCGGGCAACCGAGCCGCTGCGCCGTCGCTTTCAGATTTTCCTCGTGGATATCGGAAACGAAGACCTTCGCGCCCTCGGCTTGAAACGCCTGCGCAAGAGCGGCGCCGATGCCGTCCGCACCGCCGGTGATCAACGCGGTTTTTCCATCGAAATCGTCGATTCCAGGCATCGCAGCTCCTACTTCGCAGGCGAACGATCCTATCACGTCCGCCCGCCTCGCAAAGGCGAGCCACGTGGCCTGCCGGGATCACGCTCGGTAGATTCACGACGAGACGCGAACCGATGTGGAGAAGCGGCGATGGACCTCGACCCGATTGCACAGGCGACGGCGGATGATCCGCATCCCGTCTATTCCGTGCTCCGCGAGGAGCACCCGGTCCACTACGTCGCGGATCGAGACCTCTGGGTTCTCTCGCGACACGAAGACGTCCTCGCCGCGATCAGGGATCCCGAGTCGTTCTCCTCGGCGGACGGCGTCGTGCCCTCCGGGTTCAAGCCCGAACAGCCGACCCTGATCGCCCTCGACCCGCCGGACCACACGCAGATGCGGAAAGCGGTGATGCGCGCCTTTACGCCGAGGCGAATGGATGCCATGGCGGAACGCGTGCGCGGCTTCGCGGAGGATCTCTTCGGCGCGCTGGAGAAGAACGCCACTGAAGACACGACCGTCGATGCCTTCGAAGGGTTCACCGATCCACTTCCGATCTACGTGATGGCCGAGCTCCTGGGCGTCGACGCGGCGCAGCGCCCCATGTTCAAGAGATGTGGCGACGCCATCGTCTATTCGAGTGGAGCCGACCCGGAGACGCTCTTCGCTGCGCAGCGCGAGCTGACCGACTATCTGCAGACGGTCTTCGAGGCGCGCAAGCGCGAACCCAGAGACGACCTGATCAGTCTGCTCCTGACGAGCTCCGAAGAAGGGCGCGCCCTCGCGGACGACGAGCTCCTCGGACTCTGCTTCCTGCTACTCGTCGCGGGAACCGAGACGACCACCTCCGCGCTCGGCAACGCGATGCTCCTGCTCGAACGCCACCGAGATGCACGTCGGCGGCTGATCGAGGATCCTGCGCTCATCCCTTCGGCGGCCGAGGAGATCCTCCGCTTCGACTCCCCGGTCCAGGGACTCTCCCGGGTCACGACCCGGGACGTCCCGATCCACGGTCACCTGATCCCGAAGGGCGCGCGCGTGCACCTGCTCTACGCCGCAGCGAACCGTGATCCGCGTATCTTCGACGAGCCGGATCGCTTCGACGTCGAGCGCTCCCCGAACAACCATCTCGCCTTCGGTTTCGGCATCCATTTCTGTCTCGGAGCCAGCCTCGCGCGACTCGAGCTACGAGTCGGGATCGAGACCCTGCTCTCCCGTGCACCGGATTACGCCCTCGACCTCGAGGGCCTCGACCGTCTGCCCTCGGACACCAATCGCGGATTCGCGCGGCTGCCGACCCGGCTCCACCTTTCACGCTAGGTGAAGCGCGCAGTCCGCCGGGCGAGGTGCGCGACGGCCGCCGCCGCGACGGCCACGAGGCCGATGCACGCGACGAAGCCTGGCCGGTAGTCGCCGAAGAGGCGATGGGCCTCCGCGAGGACGATCGGGCCGAGCGCACCACCGGGCACGTACGCGAGCATCATCAGACCGTAGACCCGGGCGAAGCTGCGCGTCCCGAAAGCGTCGGCGACCGAGAGGGGCAGAAAGACGTCTCGAGAAGACGTCGCGAATCCGAAGCAGACGCTGAAGAGCGTCAGCACGATGGGACTCGTCGCGAAGGGCACGAGTACCAGACTCGTCGCCAGCAGCGCGGTGTTCGCGAGGAACCCGACCTGAGGCGGGACCAAATGACCGACCACGCCCGCCCCGAGCTTCGCAACGATCCCCGCCCACGCCGCAAGGCCGAGTGCGCCGTATGCCTCCTGCTTCGAATAGCCGAGGTCCGTCAGGTAGAGAACGAACTGATCGAAGAGCCCGAGCTGTACCAGCGCGTAGCAGAAGAGTGCATAGAAGAGGATCCAGAACTCCGAGCGACGTACCAGCTCGCCATAGGTCAGCTCCAGACTCAGGTCGGCGTCCGGACCCCCGGCCTCGTTCTCGGATCCTGCCGACGTATCCTCTTCTTCCCCGATCACGGGGTCCCGCACGAACACGAGCGCCGCGGGGAGGATCACCGCGAGTCCCCCCAATCCGACGTAGAGCGCCGTGCCTCGCCAACCGGCGTCGTCGATCGCGACACCCAGCGCCACCAGGAAGACGATCGCACCGATGTTCGACCCCGACATGGCGAGCCCCAGGGCGAGACTCCGGCGCTTGGCGAACCACTTCGTCAGGACGCTACCGATCGACACGGCGCCGATCCCGGCATTCGCGAGCGCGATCAGCATCATCGCACCGTAGAACTGCACGATCGTCTGCATCGACGCGAAGAGGACGACGCCCGCCCCGAGGCAGATCAGCGAGGCCACCACCACCGGGCGGACCCCGTATCGCGCGCAGGCGGCACCGACGAACGCCTGACCGACCGAGGAGACCACGAGCATCGGCGACATCCCGCTCGCCCACATCGTCCGCGTCCAACCGAGATCCCCGATCACGTCCCCGGACAGGGCCCGCGTCGCGTAGAAGAAACCTGCCCCCATCTGACAGAGGAGACAACCGAGAACGACGAGTGCGCTACGCAGCGTCACGGGCGGCGGCTACCGAGATCGATCTCGTTCTCGAGCGGCTCGCCGGCGGCATAGGCGCGCAGGTTCCGCGCAAAGAGCGCGAGCAGTCGGGCGTCGTAGGCGTCCGGCGGGATCGACGCATGCGGGGAGAGATGGAGATTGGGCGCATCCCAGAGCGGATCGTCCGCAGGAAGCGGCTCCTTCCGCGTCACGTCGAGAATCGCCGCCGAGAGTCGCCCGGATTCCAGGGCAGCGATCAGGGATGGCTCATCGACCAGCGATCCCCGCGCGACGTTGCAGAGCACCGCACCCTCCTTCATCAACGCGAAAGCGCGAGCATCGATCAGGTTCGCAGTCTCCTGCGAAGCGGGCGCGCTGAGCACGACGACGTCCGACGTCGCGAGCAGCTCGGTCAGTCCATCCGGCCCTCGCAAAGCATCGACTTGCTCGGACGTGTCTCCGGTCCTCGCAGACCGCCGGGTCGCGATCGTCTTCATGTCGAAGGCACGGGCCAGGCGCGCGACGGCCGACCCGATCGCCCCCAGCCCGACGATGCCGAGGGTCTTACCGGCGAGCGTCCGGCCACCCGGGCGGTGGAAGTCACGGGCACGCTGCATCGATTCGATCTCGCGCACGTTCCGAAAGACTTCGACCAGACGACCGAAGACGAATTCGGCGATCGCGGGCGCGCCGGCACCGGCGGCGTTCACGAGCCGGATCCCCCTCTCCGCGAGCACGTCGAGCGGGAACTGCTCGAGGCCGGCGCTATATGCCTGGACGAGTCGCAGGTTGGGCATCGCATCGATCCACTCGGTCGGGAGGTCGATCGAGCAGACCACCTCGGCCCTCGCCCACGCTTCCTGAGTCGCCGCGTCGGGCTCGGGCGCGGTCGCCAGGAGATCGGCACGGACTTCGCCCGCCGAACGCGCCTTCCGGAGCTTCACGCTCTCCCGGATCGGCAGTGCGCGAACCTCCAGCGGCCGCAAAGTCTCCCCCGCGACCGCTCGAAGCTGATCGAGATCGGGCGTCGTCGGATGGTGGATGCAGGCGACGATCGCGTCGGCGCTCATGCGCCCGCCGACCCGGATCGCACGAGCAGACTCGCGTCGAGTTCCTCGATCGTTCGGGCGCCGCAGAGCGCCATCGCCCGCTCGACCTCATCCTGGAAGCCCCGCATGACGCCCTCGACGCCGGGCTGCCCTGCGACGATCAGCCCCCACATGGCAGGGCGCCCGACGAAGACGGCCTGCGCCCCCATCGCGAGCGCTTTCACGGCGTGCTGCCCGCGCCGGATCCCGCCATCGACGTAGACCTCACCGCGGCCCTCGACGCCCTCGACCACGTCCGCCAGGGCGTCCGCCGTCGCGAGCGCTCCGTCGAGCTGTCGCCCCCCGTGGTTCGAAACGACGACGCCCGCCGCGCCCGCATCGACACAGGCCCGTGCATCGTCCCCGCGCATCACCCCCTTCACGACGAGAGGGATCGGCGAGCGCTCCACGAACCATGCGATGTCGTCGAAGGTGAGCGCGTGGTCGAAGAGCTCGTTCGGGTCCTCGACCTGACCGTCCGCCTGAAGAAAGGTCCAACGATTGCGCGCGTCGCGTCGGCGGTTGCCCTGCCGTGCGACGTCGACGGTGATCACGACGGCGTGGTAACCCTGATCGGCGCTCCGCGCGATCGCTTCCACGCTCCGCTCGCGATCCGCCATGACGTAGACCTGCAGCCATTTCGGCGCATCGCCGGGCACCGCGGCGACGTCCTTCGCCGAACCCGCCCCGAAGAGCCCCATACAGAAGAGCGTGTCGGTCGCCGCGCAGCCCCGCGCCGTCGCTACCGGTCCGTCCTCGTTCGCCTTGTGCTGCATCGCCATCGGCGCGACCGCGACCGGGCTCGCGACCCTTCGCCCGAGCACCGTCGTCGACGTGTCGATCGTCCGGACATCCCGCAGAACCCGCGGACGGAGTTTGAGTCGCGACCACGCCGCCTCGTTGTCGTCGAGGGTCAGCTCGTCTTCGGCGCCACCGGCGATGTAGTCGTAGAACGTTTCTTCGATCTTCGACTTCGCTTCGGCTTCGAGATCCACGAGGTCCATCGACGAATCGCTACCGGTTCGTCAGCCGGAGCAGGTAGATCTCGGCGATGTTCTCGTTGCGCGGACGGCCCCCGTACTTCTCTTCATACTTTTCGGCGAAGCGGGCGAACTCATCGGCGTCGGTCACCCGCGCCGAGACCAACTCGTAGATCGTTTCATCGACCTTGATCCGGAGTCGCGGATCGGCCTCGAGATGCTCGACCCACGCTGCGCGGTTCGCGCCTGCGTGGAGGTAGAGCGCCCCCTCGAGTTCGAGCACCCAGATGTTGACGGAGTAGGGATCCGCGGGGTTCGTCTCAATCTGGATCGTGGAGATCTCGTCGGTGAAGGACCAGTCCGCGGGCGGGGGCGCGACCTCGCCCGCGAGCTGCCCGCCCGGGAAGAATACGAAAGGGCGGCTGCAAGCGCTCATCGAGAGCGCGATCACCGAAAGCGCGAGGATCGTTCGGATTCGGGACATGGGATCTCCGTGACTGCGGACGTCGCGAGCTTGCGCGGCGCGGGCATACGATAGCGGCACCGCCCCACCCCCGAAATCGGACGGCGCCGTCCCGGCCTCACTCCCCTATGCTGGCGCTCATGAGCGAGCACGCCCCGACGACCCACGCGCGCGTCCCGATCGCCCTGCTGCTGGCCTACGCCGCGCCGATGGTCCCGATCAACTTCTCGCTCGTGCTCTTCATGTCCTACATCAGCAAGTACGCGATCGACGTCCTGCTGGTGCCGCCCGCCGCCATGGGCATGATCTTCATGGCAGGCCGGCTCTGGGACGGAGTGACCGATCCGATCGCCGGGATCTGGAGCGACAGGACGGAACACCGCCTCGGTCGGCGGCGCCCCTGGATCCTCGCGTCCGCGATCCCGATCGCCGGTTTCGGCTGGATGTGTTGGGCCGCCCCGATGGACCTTGGGCAGGCTGGGCTGATCCTGTGGATGACCGTCGCCGTGTTCGGCTTCAACACGGCGATGACGTTCTTCCTCACGCCCCACCAGGCCCTCGGCGCAGAGCTCACCCTCGACCACCATCAGGTGTCCAAGATCTTCGCTTTCCGGCAAGCCGCCGGGTACATCGGCATGATCGGCTGCCTGGGCTTCGCGATGCAGTACCTCATGACCTCGTCTTCGCCCCGCGCCGATGCGTCGGAGCTAGCCATCGCCGTCGGCGCCGGCGCGATCGTCCTGATCGGTGTCTCGACCGTCTTCCTTCGCGAGCCCGGCGGCAATCGCCGTAGGGAATCGAAAGCGATCACGAGCGTCGCCCGGGACGTCTGGCGCAACCGACATGCCCGCCTCCTCCTCGTGATGATCTTCATCGAACACACCGGCTCGGGGGCGTCGATGGTCCTGTCGCCCTTCACGTACGAGTACGTGCTCCAGGCCCCCCACGCGGTCAGCGAGGTGTTTCTCTTCTACGTGGGTTCCTCGCTCGTATCGCTCTTCCTGTGGGTCCCGCTCTCGAAGCGGATCGGCAAGAAGGCCACCTGGGTGATCGGACTCGTCGCGGGCATGGTCGGGTACCTGATGATCTTCAATCTGAGCGCCGGTGCGATCACGTACATGAAGACTGCGGTCGTGCTGACGGGCTCGTGTAGCGCGTGCGCGACGGTGCTCGGCTCTTCGATCCTGGCGGACGTGATCGATGCCGACGAACTCGAGACCGGCGAGCGGAAGGAAGGCGCCTACTACTCCGCTTATACCTTCCTCTACAAGACCTCGAGCGGGATCATGGCGGGCATCACCGGCTTCGCCCTCGGCTACGTCGGTTTCGCCCCCGGCGCGGCGCAGCCGGAGTCGGTCCAGCTCCTGATCCGATCGCTCCACGGCCTCGTCCCCTTCGGCACGATGCTCCTGGGCGCGATGATTCTCACGCGCTTCACCCTGGACGAGGATCAGCACGCCGAGATTCGCGCGAAGCTCGATGCGCGACGAGCGGGCGACGGAGCCTAGCGATCCCGCTCGATCACGAGGCTGGCCGCAAGATCGACTCGCACGTTCCAACCCGGGGGCACGACGGTCGTCTCGACCGATCCCTCGATGATCACCGGACCGGAGAGCGCGACCCCCGGGCGGAAGTCCGCGCGGCGCACGACGCCGGTCTCGACCGGCGCTTCTGGACCGAACCAGGCGAGCCTCTGCTCCATCGGTGGCGCTTCGCTCGCCGATGCGACCTGATCGACCAGCGGCGGGCGATCGACCGGGCGACGCAATCGGACCCGCAGCGCCGCGAACTCGACCCGGCCCGCGGGCGCCACCCCGTAGAGCTCCGCATATCGCGTACGAAAGCGCGCCGGGATCTCACCGATCACGTCGAAGGACGCGAGCGGAATGGACACTTCGTGGGCCTGCCCGACGAACCGGGCATCGACGAGGCGCCCGACCTCGAGCCCCTCTTCGTCGTCTCCGACCCCCATCTTCCGCCGAGCCGCCACTTCGACCTCCGCGAATCGCGCCCGCGCCTCCGCGGGAGACAGCGCGTCGCTCGACACGAGGTACGTCAATCCGTGCTCCGCCGTCAGGTCCGTCGCTTGCATCCCGATTGCCGACGCCACCCCGGCATGCGTCGGCGCGATCACCTGATCGATCCCGAACTCGCGGGCGATGCCGACCACGTGCATCGGCCCTGCACCGCCGAAGGCCACGAGCGTGTGGTCGCGTGGATCGAGCCCGCGCTGCACGGTGACGACGTGGATCGCGGACGCCATGCTCGCGCTCGCCGCTTCGTGCATGGCCCAGGCCGCGCGTTCGACCGAGACCCCGAGCGGTGACGCGATGCGATCTTCGAGCGCGCGCCGCGCGGGCGCGGGGTCGAGAGCGAACCGCCCGTCGGCGAAGTTCTCCGGCGAGAGGTAGCCGAGAACGAGGTTCGCGTCGGTCACCGTGGGTTCGAGACCGCCCTGCCCGTAACACGCTGGGCCGGGCGAAGCGCCCGCCGAGCGCGGGCCGACCCGGAGCACGCCTTCGGGATCGAGCCAGCCGATCGAGCCGCCCCCCGCGCCGACCTCGGCGAGGTCGATCGTCGGCGTCTTGATCGGCATGCCGGTCCCGGCGCGCCTTCCGCCGAAACTCCCGCGCCCGCCGACGTGGAGCTCCCGAACGACCGCCGGCCGTCCCTTCTCGACGACCCCCGCCTTCGCCGTGGTGCCGCCCATGTCGAAGGAGATGACCCGGGACTTCTCGTAGAAGCCCGCAAAGCGGGCCGCAGCCATGACCCCGGCGGCGCCGCCGGACTCGAGCGTCGCGACCGCCCGCTCGGCCGCCACACTCGCGGCCATGACGCCGCCGGAGGATTCCATGATCTGAAGCGGTGCCCGGATGCCCAGCGACTCGAGCCCGGACGCGAGCCGCGCCAGGTAGCGGGCCATCAGGGGAGCGACCTCCGCCGTGAAGAGGGTAGTGCTCGCGCGGTCGAACTCGCGCATCTCGGGATGCACCCGTGAAGAGCGCACGACCACGACGTCCGGCATCGCCGCGCGAAGCGCCTCTTCGAGGGCTTCCTCGTGCCCCGGGTGTGCGTAGGCGTGAAGCAGGCAGATGGCGACCGCTTCCGGAGCGTAGGCGCGGACCCCCTCGACGACGGCTTCGAGACCGGGCGGGGCGACGGGCCTGAGCACCTCCCCACGCGCGGAGACGCGCTCCGGCAACTCGAAGATCGCGGCGCGCTCCAGGGGAGGTGGGGCCGGCGCGAAGTGGAGGTCGTACCGATCGTCTTCGACCCGAGCCTCCCGACCGATGCGCAGCAGGTCACCGAAGCCCTCGGTCGTGACGAAGGCGACGCGGGCGCCCTTGCGTTCGATGACCGCGTTCGTGGCGAGGGTCGTGCCGTGGACGACGCGTTCGATCTCGCCCGGCGCAATCGCCGCTTCGGCGAGCACACGCCCGACCGCCTCGAGCACGCTGCGCTCGGGAGCCTCGGGCGAGGTCAATTGTTTGGCGACGTGGAGACGACCGTCACCGCGGGTCAGGACGACGTCGGTGAAGGTGCCACCGATGTCCGCGCCGAGGACGCAGGCCTCGCTCATCGGGGGCCGCTCCCGCGGACGCCGTAATGCGCCTCGGCCTCTTCGGCGGACACGAACCCTTCCTCCACGTCATGCGCGACGGCCTCCGCCGCACGATCGCCCGGCGCGCCGAGCCCCCCGCCCCCGGAGGTCGTGAGCACGAGGACCTCGTTCGCCGCCATCTGCAGGTTGGCGCCCTTCGCAGGGAGCGACCGCTCACCTCCCCCCTCTTCGATTACGTATTGCGTGCCGGCGGTTCCGTCCTGACCCCCCTCCCTGCCCTTCGGTGGGAGCAGGACGCGCTCGCTGCGGACTGCGAGCTCGGTTTCCTGAAGAACGCGAATCCGGGTCTCGACCCCGAGGCCGCCACGCCACTGCCCCGCCCCTCCGGAATCCGGCAGCAGGCGCTGACGCTCGAAGACGATCGGCAGCGACGCCTCGAGGGGCTCGATCTGGGGCACGACGTTGCGGCCCCCGAGAAAGAAGGCCCCCGTCGCGTCGGGACCGTCGGAGCCTCGCCGTGCCCCAAGACCGCCGTACTCGTAGGAGAGAAGCAGCCAGGGCTCGAGTCGACTTGGCGCCGCCAGCGTGAACGGGTGGATGACCGAGCTCGCCGCCGTCGCCAGCTCGGGGCGCGCGCGGCTGAGGGCGTGCACGACCGCCTCGCAGACCGCAGTCACCGAAACGACCCGCCCGCCACACGCCGCGGGCGGGTGCGGATCGAGGAGAGAGCCCTTCCGGAAGACGACGTCGACCGGCGAAAAGCACCCTTCGTTCATGGGGATCGAGGGATCGACGAAGCAGCGGACCGCATAGAGCGCGCCGGTCAGGGCCTGCGAGAACCCGGCGTTGATCGCGCCGAGGGCCTGGTCGTCGGTCTCGGAAAAATCGAGGCGGATGCCTTCCCGGCCGCCCCCGACCTCTGCACAGACGCGAACGACCGGCTGTCGGTCCGGCTCGAGGCCGTCGCCGTCGATCCGGTACTCGCCTCGGTACGTCCCGGGCGCGAGCTTCGCGAGCTCCTCGCGCATCCGGGTCTCGCTGCCCGCGAGGTAGTCCTCGATCCCGGCGCGGAGCCGGGCCGTTCCATAGCGCTCGGCGAGGCCTTCCATCCGCTCAGCGGCCACGTTCACCCCCGCGACGAGGGCACCGACGTCGCCCATCACCCGGTCGGGCGTTCGACTGTTGAGCGCGAGGATCTGGTGGAGATCCGCGACCGGCTCGCCGCCGGCGTAGAGCCGGACCGGCGGAAGCTGGAGACCTTCGGCGAAGACGTCGGTGGCGGTCGGAACGATGCCCCCCGCGGAGCTACCGCCGAGATCCGAGACGTGGATGAGGGTCCCGGTCCACCACTCGACGCGCCCTTCCCGGAAGACCGGTCGGAACACGACCAGGTCATTGGCATGGATCCCACCCCGGAAGCAGTCGTTCATCACGAACACGTCGCCCGGCGCCATCGCCTCGAGATCATGGTCTTCGAGAATCGCGGGCAGCGAGCAGCGCAGGCTGGCCGCGTGCATCAGGTTGGTCGCCGTCGACAGCGTCACGAGCCGCCCCTCGCGATCGAGAATGCCGGCGCAGGCGTCGGCTCCCTCCGCGATCATGGCGGAATGGGCCGAATGGACGACCACGATGCTGGCTTCTTCGGCGGCGACCCGAAGGGCGTGGCGGAGGATCTCGGCTTCGAGGCGATCTGCGTTCGGGCCCGACATGCGTCCCTATCTTAAGGCGTTGCGACGAAATCAGTGGGTCGAATTCAACTCCCCGGGGGATAATTACCCTTCGGGGCAGTCAAAATGAATCTGGGTCCGCCAAATTTCGCCCCACTTTTTGAACGCCTGGATATATGATGGCCGGGACCTGGGAAGGTAGGGAGAGAGACCCACCTCCATCCGTCTCTCGATTTCGATCGGCTTCGGGTGAGGGTAAGTCCCCTCCCTTTTGAGGATATCGGTGCGTGCGGCCCGGCTTCGCGTCCTGCGAAGGCGGCCACCCGCTAGACAAGAGATAGGAAGCTCGAACGGCAATGGGTTGGGAAGCCCGGAGCGTTCGTCCTCTTCGAGAAGGGCCCTCGCCTCTCATCTCGCGTCTCGTGGACAACGTTTCCCTCTACCAGGTCTGCTCATTTGAGCACGCTCTCACGCGGCGCACGGTGCGCTCCGTGGCGGGAAGTGCTCCCGTCCGTTCTTGTGTGCACGCTAGACGGACGTGCAGATCGGCGTCGATCCATGCGGTGGCCCCGCCTGCTCCGATTGCTGATGTAGAGGTAGAAGCAGATGACTTTCAAGAAGTGGAGCCTGGGTCTGGTCGCGCTCACGCTCGTTGCGCCGCTCTCCGCGAGCGCGCTCGGCATTTCCGTGACCAACATCGCCAGCAGCTCCGGCAGTCTGGTCGTCGGCACCGGCGACATCATCACGTTCGACCTGCTGGTCGAGAACAGCACCAGCGAACTCATCAACGGCCTTGACGTCGGTGTCTTCGGCTACGACGAGGGCGCCATCGGCCTCGAGTCGGACAACAACCTGCGCTTCCAGAGCGCCCAGACCGGCGCGGGTATCTTCGGTGCCGCCTTCTCCAGCGGCTTGAACCTCGGCGGCCTTCCCGCTGCGGCGCCGCAGCAGGAGTTCGGCAACCCCATCACGTCGAACGAGCGCTTCGCCCGCCTCTTCGGCGGCATCGCGACGAGTCCGGTGAGCGGTGACGGCACCAACGACTCCGGCATCAATGGCAGCCAGACCAACGGCTCCGACGTCCACCTCCAGGTGACGTTCTCAGTCGTCCCGAACGCGGGCGTCGGCTCGGCCTCCCCGGGTATTGTCAACCTGACCTTCGGTATTGGCCAGCAGGGTTACGACGTCGTTGGCCCCTCGGGCTCCCTCTCGGGTCAGTGGAGCAACGCGGTCGAGACCGTGACGGTCGTTCCCGAGCCGGGCACCGCCCTGCTCATGGGTCTCGGTCTCGCGGGCCTCGCCGGCATCCGCCGACGCTAGGCTCGTCCACGACGAGAACGGGGTTCGCCCGTCTCTCGACGTCGATCTGAGCGGCCGCTCTCTCCTCGGAGGGAGCGGCCGTTTCGGTTTTCGGACCTCGAGTTCGGCTCTTCATCCACCCTTCCGGCGGATCTGCGCGACCCTCGCTCGGGCACCCACGCGAGGAAGCGAGCATGACGATCGAACGAGACGAGCTGGGATTCGATGCCCCGGCACCCCTCGGACACCCAGGACGGGCGGGGCTACCGGAGGGACATCCGACCGGCCCCGAAGTCGGTGAAAAACTTCCGGACTTCACCCTCCCGGATGCCTTCGGGAAGAACGTGACGCTCCACGAAGCCCGGGCCGGCCGCCCCGCCGTCGTCGTGTTCTACCGCTCGGCGGTCTGGTGACCGCCCTGCTGGACGCAGCTCGGTGAGCTGCGAGACGCTTACGCCAAGTTCGAAGAAGCCGACGTCGCGCTCTACGCCCTCTCCTACGACGACCCGATCGTCCTGCGTGAGTTCAGCGAGAAGCAGTCGATTCCTTACCCGCTGCTCTCCGACGTCGACTCGGACGTGATCCGCCGATACGGCATCCTGAATGAGCAGGTGAAGCCCGGTGACCTGATCCTCTACGGGATCCCCTACCCCGGCGCGTACATCACGGACGGAGACGGCATCGTCGTCTCGAAGTCGTTCCACGGGTCCTACAAGATCCGCGACAGCCCCGAAGCGCTCCTCGACGCGGCCCTCGGGCGCGCCCATCTCGACGACGTGGAGATCGCCGCACCGCAGGGCGACGACGAGGTCCGTGTCCAGGTCGCCCTTCGCGGTGGCAGGGGCACGATCCGTCAGGGCATCGTCCGTCATGCGTTCGCGCGCTTCGAGCTCGCCGATGGCCTCCACCTCTACGGCGAGCCGGTTCCAAAGGGCATGATCGCCACCCAGGTCGAGATCTCCGGCCCGCCCGGCCTCGTCGTTCACGATCCGGTCGCGCCGCCGACCGAGACCCTCCAGATCGGGTCGATGGGCGTCGAGCTTCAGGTCTGGAGCGGGTCCTTCGACATCGAGATCCCGTTCCATGCCGTGGGCGAGCTGGCCAGCGAATGCCGACCGCTCGACCAGGACGCAGTCCCGATCCAGGTCACAGTCCGCTATCAGGCGTGCGACGACGAGACGTGCCTCCTCCCGAAGACGGAGACGTTCCGCTTCGACGTCCCCCTTGACGTCGTCGACATCCCGAAGCTCGGAATGCACCTGGGCCACGGTCAGCGCGAGGGAAATTTCGACGCCCAGCCCCATCTCGAGCGGCTGCTCAAGCGCAAGTTCAAGGAGAGCCCGCTCGGTTTCGTACGGCACCTCTTCCTGGCGGCGCGACTGAACCTCGCAGCGAAGCTGCGCGCGCTACGCGGAGAAGCGAAGCCGTAGATCGAAGCCCGATCCTGCGCGCGGAAACAGCGTTCAGCGCAGCACGTGTCCCGGCAGGGCACCCGTGTGCTTGTTCTGCTCGAGCACGACTTCGCCGTTCACGATGGTCGCGACGTACCCGCGCGAGTCGACGACGAACCGCTCGCTCTCCGCCGGGAAATCCTTCGCCAACCAGGTCTCCCCCTTCGCAAGGGCGTCCATGTCGATCAGAACGAGATCCGCGTAGTACCCTTCCCGAATCGCGCCTCGGTCCCGGATCCCGTGCACGACCGCCGGCATGTAGGCGAGCTTGAACACCGCCTCTTCGAGCGAGAGCACGTCCGGAACGAAGTCGGTCAGCAGATTCGTCGTATAATCCGCCCCGACGAAGGACGCGAGATGCGCGCCGCCATCGGAGGAGCCCGCCATCGCGAAGGGCTCGCGCATCACCTGCGCGCAGATCTGGTCCATGTAGGCTGCGGCTTCCGGGACCGTCACCATATTGAACCAGGTCTCGAGCCCCTCGGAGAGCGCCAGGTCGAGGAACACGTCGACCCCGTCCTTGCCCTCCGCTGCGGCCAATTCGGCGATGGTCTTGCCAACCTTCTCCTGATTCGCAGGATCGGCGACCTGCTCGACGGCGAGGTTGCCCCAGCTCATGCCGATCGTCGTCGCCGCTTCGGCTTCGAATTCCTGTCCGAGCTCGGCCCGCGCCGCCGGATCGCGAAGTCGCTCGCTTCGCTCCGGCTCAGCGAGACAGAGCACCTCCCGCCACTTCTTCATGTCGTCGAACACGAACGTGTCGGAGAGCTTCATGTGGATTCCGCCGCGATTCGTCGCGAATTGCGGGTGGAAGCGACCGCCCTTCTCGTTCTGCTCCTTGCACCAGGCGAGGGACTTCGACCAGCTCTCGGGATCCTCCCCGCTCGGGAAGAGCAGATTCAACTCCACGGGTCGCCCCGAGGCTTCGTGGATGCGGACCATCAGCTCGCGGTCGGCGTCGTCATAACCCCGACCGAAGCTGCGGGGGATGATCTCGACCGCCCCCCGATCGAACTCGGAGAGCACGCCTGCAAGCGCCACGACCTCGTCCGCCGAGGCATGGTTGCTCGGCACCTCGCGGCCATCTTCGCCGACGTGAAGATCCAGCTGCGACGTCGAGAAGCCGATCGCGCCTTCGCGCATCGCCTCTCGGACGAGCTCTTTCATCTGCCCGATCTCTTCCGGCGTGGCCTCACGCTCGGAAGCGTCGTCGCCCATCACGTAACGGCGGACGGCGCAGTGCCCGACGTAGCTCGCCACGTTGACACCGACCTTCCCCTCGAAGCGCCCCCAGTAGTCGCCATGACCGCCGCCAGTGAACTTCAACCCTTCCGCCAGCGCGGCGCGGCTCATGCCTTCGACGCGCGAAAGCATGCCCGCCAGCCAGTCGACGTCCTCGGGCTTCGCGGGAGCGAGGGTGAAGCCACAGTTGCCAGCAAGGACGGTCGTGATGCCGTGCCAGCAGGAGGGGGTCACGATCGGGTCCCAGTCGAGCTGGACGTCGTAATGGGTGTGGATGTCGATGAAGCCCGGCGTCAGGACCAGACCGTCGCCGTCGATCGTACGAATCGCCGCCGAATCGATTCGGCCGATCTTCGCGATCCGGTCGCCCTTCACGCCGACGTCCGAGACGTAGGCAGGCAGGCCGGTGCCGTCGACGACGCGGGCCCCTTTGATGACGAGATCGAATTCGGGGGCGGACATGGCAGGCTCTCCTCTAAGGCACGCTTCGCGCGCGGGGACGGCCCTAGTGTAAGCCCGTGAATCGCCGGTTTCAGCGCCCGCTTCGGGGCCGTTTCTGCGCCGCCCGTCGGGGCGCTCCGCTCACCCGATCGCCTCCGTCGTGCGCAGCGTCTCGAGCGCCTCCGCATCGAGACCGAGCTCACTCACCAGGACCTCGTTCGTATGCTCGCCGAGCTCCGGCGGGGGGACCATCTCCACCTGGTTGCCGGACATGCGCGCGGCCCAGCCGAAGAGGCGCACCTCACCCTCGTCGGGATGCGACATCGTCTTCACGAAGCCCCGCTCGACGAGATGCGGGTCGGTGTACAGCTCCTGCGTGTCCATGGTCGCTGCACAGGGCACTCCGGCCTCCCCGAGGAGTCGCATGACCTCCTGCTTGGACCGCTCGAGAGTCCACTTCTCGATCTCGTCGTGGAGCTCTGCCGTCCGCTCGAACCGCTTCATGAAGTCGTCGAAGCGCTCGTCGGTGATCAGGTCCGGTCGGTCGATCGCCATGTAGAACTTGTCGATGTGCGTATCGGTGATGGTGAGCACGAACGCGTAGTCGTTGGGCCCACCGCCCTTGCAGCGATAGAGGCCGGAGGGCGCTGCGCCGACCTGCGACCCGTTTCGCGGAACCGGGTTGCGGCCCCAGTTGCCCGTGTTCGCCAGGTGGGTCCGCATGTAGTAGGTGATCGCTTCGTGCATCGAGATCTCGATGTGCTGCCCTTCGCCGGTCCGAAGCTTCTGGACGTAGGCCGCGAGGATCGACATGCCGAGCTGCATCCCCGTGCCCGAGTCTCCGATCGTGACGCCGGGCAGCGTCGGCGGACCGTCGGCCGCGCCGGTCATCGAAAACGTCCCCGCGGCCGCCTGCGCGCACATGTCGTAGGAGAGGTACTGCGAATACGGGCCGTCGCTGCCATAGCCTTTGACCGAGGCGAAAATGACCGAGGGGTGGACCGCCTTGAACTGCTCGTAACCGAGATCCATCCGATCCATCACACCGGGGGCATAGTTCTCGATCACGATGTCGAATTTCGGGACGAGATCGAGCAGGACCTGCCGCCCCTCGGGCTTGCGAAGGTTCAGGACAATGGACCGCTTGTTCATGTTCCAGTGCCAGAAGTAGGCGGTCGTCCCCGCCAGCACCCGCCCGGGATCGCCCAAACCCGGCGCTTCGACCTTGACGACGTCGGCGCCCATCCAGGCCAGCGCCTGCGTGCACGAGGGCCCCGCCTCGTACTGGGTCAGGTCCAGAATCCGCATTCCATCTAGTGCCGGCATGTCGTCCTCCCTCCGCGATGGGCCCCGAAACGCAGGAATCCGCGTCCCTTGTCCGCGCCTCGGGCCCATTCTAGCCTCGGGATTCCCCTCGCGGAGACCGACCCGCGAGCCCCACCGATTCCCCCGGCCGCGGCGACCCCCGCGCGCCGGTCCACAGGAGAGCGCCCCATGGCCACCATCGACGGCAATACCCTCATCGCCCGCAGCCTGAAGCGTCAAGGCGTCGAGCACATGTTCGGCATCGTCGGCTTCCCCGTTTTCGGGGTCGCCGCCGCCGCCCAGAAGGAAGGCATCCAGTTCGTCGGCATGCGCAACGAGCAGGCCGCCAGCTACGCCGCCGCCGCAGTCGGCTACTTCACCGGCCGGCCCGGCGCCTGCCTCACGGTCTCCGGGCCAGGCATGATCCATGGCATCGCAGGTCTCTCGAACGCGCACGAGAACTGCTGGCCGATGATCCTTCTCGGGGGCGCTTCGAACTCCTACCAGGAAGGCATGGGTGCCTTCCAGGAAGCGCCGCAGGTCGAACTCGCCCGCTACTACAGCAAGTACACCGCGCGGCCCGACAAGGCCGAGCGCATTCCTTTCTACTGCGAGCAGGCGGTTCGGACGTCCATCAACGGTCGCCCCGGCGCGGTCTATCTCGACTTCCCGGACGACATGCTCTCCGCGCAGGTCGAAGAGGACGACGTCACGATTCCCGAACGCTGCCCGGAGCCGCCGCGCACGATGGCCCCGACCGCCGACGTGCAGCGCGCGATCGACGTACTTCGCACCGCAGAGCGCCCGCTCGTGATCATCGGCAAGGGCGCCGCGTACTCCCGCGCCGAAGAGGAAGTCCGACAGTTCGTCGAGTCGACGAAGCTGCCCTTCCTCACCTCGCCGATGGGTAAGGGCGTCGTCGACGACGAGCACGAACTGTCCGTCATGCCCGCCCGCGGCACGGCGCTCCAGGATGCGGACGTCGTCGTCCTGCTCGGCGCACGCCTCAACTGGATCATGCACTTCGGTCTCACGCCGCGGTTCGACGAGAACGTGAAGACGATCCAGATCGACATCCACGCCGAGGAAATCGGCCGCAACGTCCCCGCCGAGGTCGGCCTGTGCGGTGACATCAAGGCGGTCGTCGGCCAGCTGAACGAGGTCCTCGAGGCTGAGCCCTTCACCTATGCGAGCGACACGCCGTGGTGGAGCGCGCTCTCGGAGAAGGTGACCGAGAACAAGGCCTTCGTGCAGAACATGATGAACGACGATGCGGTCCCGATGGGGTACTACCGCGTTCTGCGCGAGATCCAGGAGCAGGCCCCGCCCGGAACGATCATCCAGGCCGAAGGCGCCAATACCATGGACATCAGCCGGTCGGTCCTCATGCACAAGAACCCGCGTGAGCGGATCGACGCGGCGACCTTTGGCACCATGGGCGTCGGCCTCGCCCAGGCGATCGCTGCCCAGGTCTGTCATCCGGGTCGCAAGGTGATCTGCGTCGAGGGCGATAGCGCCTTCGGCTTCTCGGGCATGGAGGTCGAGACGGCCTGCCGCTATCGGCTGCCGATCGTCTTCGTGATCATCAACAACAACGGAATCGGCATGGGTTTCGACGAGCTCCCGGAAGACCGCTTCCAGTCGCCCGCGATGGCCTACACGATCCAGGCCGGTTACGAGAAGATGATCGAAGGCTTCGGCGGCAAGGGCTACTCGGTTCGCACGCCGGACGAGCTCTCGGCTTCGCTCAAGCAGGCGCTGGATGATTCGATGCCGTCGATCATCAACGTTCACATCGATCCGCAGGCGCGCGCCAAGCCGCAGAAGCACCACTGGCTCACGGCGTAGACCCGAGGCTCCGACCGATGCGAATCCGCCTGATCCTCCTGCTCATCGCCTCCGCGTTGCTCTTCGGCTGCGCGGAGGCGAGCGGGCAGGACTCCTTGATCTCGCCGGAGGAGCTCCTCTCGCAGGCGCCGGCCAACGCCCTGATCCTAGATGTCCGATCGGAGCAGGAATACGGGGACGGCCATGTCCCGGGCGCGATCAACCTGCCGCATGACGAGCTCGAGAACCGGCTCATCGAGTTGGATGGCGAAAAAGAGCGCCCCCTCATCGTCTACTGCGAAAGCGGACGCCGGGCGGGCCAGGCGGAATCGATCCTGATCGGCGCCGGGTTTTCCGACGTCCGTCATCTCGAAGGGGACATGCGAGCCTGGCGCGCTGCAGGACGCCCCACCGCGACCCCCTGATCGCTCGTCTCCGGCGAGGAAAGCGAGGATCCGAAATGCGCCGCGCCTCGGTCGTCGTCCTCGCGCTCGCAGGCCTCCTCGTGGCCGGCTGCATCCCGCCGCCCTTCGACCTGAGCCGCCCCGAGGTTTTCGACACGCCCCGCGGCCGGGTCGAGGAGGGGCTGCGGGTACACGTGGTCGCGCCCTTCACCGATGAGCGCGCGCGGCCGCGATGCCGTCGGAACTCCGGCTTCACCACCGACATGGCCGCCCCTGCGTTTCCGCCCGCTCGGACGCAGATCCTGTGCTCCCGAGACCTGAAGAACTGGCTCGCGGAGGACATCGCGAAGGCGCTCGACAGAGCCGGGGTCGCCCTCGTCGACGCGCCCGAAGACCCGAACGATCCAGATTTGCTGGTCGTCCGGGGAGACCTGCTGATGACCGAGATCGAGCCGATCCTCACCGGGCCCTTCTTCATGAACGTCGAAGCCGACTATCGCGTGCGAATCGAGGTGACCAGCGCGTCCGGCCTCGTGGCTACGCGCGGTTTCCACCTGAAGTCGACGAAGCGGCGCTTCTTCGTGACCGAGTATGAAGCCGCTTTCGTTGCGACCCACCGAAAAATGGTCGACGAAATCGCGTCGGCGATCGTCCAGCTCGGCCAGCGGCTGAGGGCGACTGGCTCTCTCCCCACCGACGGGAGCGCCTTCGCCGCCCTCGAAGACGGAAAGGTCACCCGATGACACGCGCGAGCGCCGTCTTCGTCCTCTTCGCTCTCGTCGCGCTCTCCGGCAACGGTTGCACCCGCAAGTACACGGCGTCTCCGTCGGAAGTCCGCGCGAACCACGACCGAGAATGGACGATCGAGTCCATGCCCGGCGAGGCGGAGCGCACCGAAGCGCCAGCGGCTTCCGAGTGATCCCGGACGGCGCCTGCGCCTAGCGGGCGACCAGCCGGGCCGGAAGCCTCGATGGCCCATTCGCCCAGAAGACGGGGACCTTCTCCCAGGTGAATCCAGGCTCGAGCGAGAGCGCAGAGAGTCGCTCGACCGCGACTTCCAGGACGATCCGCCCCTCTAGGCGCGCGAGCGATGCCCCCGGACAGACATGGGGGCCGCCGCCGAAGGCCGCGTGGCCCTTCGGCTTCGGACGATCGAGGCGAAACTCCTCAGGGGCCTCGTAGATCGACTCGTCCCGGTTCGCGGAGGCGACGCCGAAGAAGACCCGCTCCCCCTCCTGCATCGCGTGGCCGCGGAAGACCGAGTCACGCACGACCGTGCGCACGAGGTTGATGATCACGCTGTCGAGCCGGAGGCTCTCCTCGACGGCATTCGGGATCAGCTCCGGGCGATCACGAAGCGTCTCGAGAAGACCGTCCGTGGTCGCCAGTCGATGCAGCAGATTAGAGAGGAGATGCCGGGTCGTCTCGTTGCCCGACAAGAGAAGGAAGATGAGCACCGTCCGGAGTTCGACATCCGAGAGCCGAACACCGTCGATCTCCGTCTGCAGGAGACGCGTCGTGAAGTCCATCGGCGGGTCCGGATCCGCCCTCCGAGCCGCGATCATCGCGTCGACGTAGGCGGTGAACTCGGGATGCGCACCCGCGAGCCCTTCCCCGCGCTCGTTCCGATTGAAGCGCGGGTAGTCCCCCTGGACGACTTCGTCGGACCAGCTGCCCCAGAGTGCATAATCCTCCACGGGCGCTCCGAGCAAAACCGCGATCACCGAGGTCGGGACCGGCATCACGACTTCCTTCACGAGCTCGACGAAGTCACCGCCTTCGGACTTCGCGATCGCGCGATCAAAGAGCTGGTGAGCCAGGTCGCGGGTGAAGTCTTCGACTCTTCCAAGGCGGTGCGCCGCGACCGCTGAGTTCACGATCTTGCGGACCTGACCATGTCGCGGCTCCGGGATCTCGGAGATGAGCATCTCCTCGGGCGGCACGACGACTCCCGGCTCACGCATGCTCGCGCGAAAGACGTCGACCTCCTTGGTCGCGGCGATCAGATCGGCCTGGCATGCGATGAACCAGGCCCCCTCGCGCGTCTTCGAGATCGGCTGCTCGCGACGGAGCCGTGCGTAGACGTCAAAGGGGATCCCGGTCCCGGTGTCCATCGGGTCCCAGTCGAAATCGAGGAGCGGTTCGGTCGCCATCGCTTTTCTCCCTCGCGCCGATGGGGCGCGATGCCCCTTCGATTCTACCCGTCTGCGGCCCGGGACCGATACCCCCGACCCACCGCCCACGGGGTAGAATGAACACTCGGACCGCCCGGGGCGCGAACTGCCATGACCGGCGCGATCCTCGATTGACCCACAGCAGAGGGAGCCAGCGACGACCATGGGCCGACTCGATGGAAAGACCGCAATCATCACGGGCACCGCGCAGGGAACCGGCGAAGTCCTCGCGCGGGTCTTCGCCGAGGAAGGCGCGAAGCTCGTGCTCGGAGACGTGCAGGAGGAACGAGGACGGGCGGTCGCCGACGAGATCGGCGAAGCCGCACGTTTCGTCCGTCTCGACGTCGGCGCGCAGGGAGACTGGTCCCGCGCCGTCGACCTCGCCGTCGCTGAGTTCGGGGGCGTCGACGTGCTCGTGAACAACGCTGCGATCCTGCTGATGAAATCCTTCGACGAGATCACTCCGGAGGATTTCCTCCGAATCGTCCAGGTCAATCAGCTCGGCCCCTTGCTAGGCATGCAGGCGGTGCTGCCCGTGATGAAGGCGCGCGAGGGCGGATCGATCGTGAACATCGCCTCGACCGACGGGATCAAGGGAATGAACGGCGTCGCCGCATACGCCTCGAGCAAGTGGGCCGTCCGGGGATTGACGAAGTCGGCTGCGATCGAGCTGGGCAAGTACGCAATCCGGGTAAATGCGGTCTGCCCCGAGGCGGGCAACCCGAACATGAGCGCCCCCTTTTTCCCCGGAAACCCCGACCTCTCGGACGTGCCGCACCAGATGATGCAGCAGATCCTGAAGGACCCGAAGCCGGTGGTCCCGGGAAGTCGCCTGCGCGACGTCGCCAACATGGCCCTCTTCCTCGCGTCGGACGAGAGCCGCTCGTGCACGGCGGCGGACTTCGTCGTCGACGCAGGACTCACGGCCGGCTGGTATCAGAAAGGCGTTCCGTCCGCCTAGCCGCCGGATCAGCCCTTCTCAGGTGACCATCCCGTCCCGTTGGCGTGGTTCAGGCTCGCTTCACTCTCGCGAATCTCGCGGCCCGTCAGTCACGGATCGCGTCCGGGTAGCGCTTCGCGATCGCGGCGCGGACCCCGTCCTTCCAGTCGACCTTGCAGGGACCTCCGAGGGCCTTCCGGAGCGTGTTGTCGAGGACCTTCATCCCCCAGGAGGCGTCCTTGCCGGTCTCCACCTTCATCTGCAGCCCCGTCAGCCCCTCGACGTAGCCGATGATCTCCTCGACCGAGACGACCTGGTCGCCGCCCAGGTTCACGATCGGTGCGGGTACGTCCGCCTTCAGGATCAGGTTCTGGACCTGCTCCGCAATGTCGTCTTCGTGGATCGGGGAGCAGAAGCTGTCTCCGTCCTCCGCGCGCGTGTACGCCATCCCGTTCTTCATGAACTCGAAGACGATCATCGGGACCCCCCCGTGCCCTCGCGACCCGTAGGCCACGTCGAGCCGCGTGATGATCGTCGGGAGGCCGAGTGCCCGCGCCTGAAAACGCACGACCGACTCGCTCGCGAGCTTGCTCATCGCGTAGTGCGGTGAGTAGCCGGCGTAGCCACCGAGCTCGTTCTCCTCGGTGATCGGCTCGCTCGAGCTGGAGGGGACGCGGTATACCGAGGACGAGGACATATGGAGGAACGCCTTCGCGTCCTTGTAGCGCTGCATCAGGAACCCGGAGCCCTCGGCGTTCTGGCTCAGGCCGATCTCAGGCGTCTTGGGATCGACGTTCGCGCCGCAGTGGATCACGTAATCGACGTCCGGGAGTCCCGAGAGATCTTCTTCGCCCATCGAGAAGTAGGCGGTCTTCACGCCGACCGCCTCGAGTTCGTCTTTCGCCTGCGGATCGGAAAATCGGGCCGCGGCCCAGACTTCGTTGTTCTCCGCGAGCTTCTCGGTCAGGGGACGGGCGACCTGGCCGGTCGCGCCGGTGACGAGGACACGCTGTCCGTCGAGCATGATATGGGCTCCTCTTCGTTCCGGAGAAGCCTACCCGACCTATACTCGAAGGCCCATGGCGCCCGCCGACCCTCTCCC
This sequence comes from Deltaproteobacteria bacterium, assembly GCA_002709835.1. Classification (GTDB taxonomy): domain Bacteria; phylum Myxococcota_A; class UBA9160; order UBA9160; family UBA4427; genus UBA4427. The sequence continues at coordinate 49,034 of PAQX01000071.1, read as the reverse complement.
CCTCGCAGGCCTCGTCGTGATCGACCTGACGATCGCGCGCGCAGGCCCAACCGCGGTCCGTCAACTCGCGGACTGGGGCGCCGACGTGGTCTGCGTCGAACCGCGATCACCGGAAGACACGAGCGCCGGCCGGCACGGCCCGGACTACCTCAACCTGAACCGGAACAAGCGGAGCCTCTCCCTCGACCTCAAGCAGGAGGCGGGTCGCGCGATTCTGCATCGACTGATCGCGAAGGCCGACGTGCTCGTGGAGAACATGCGGCCGAACGTGAAACGGAAGCTCGGATTCGACTGGGACACGGTCTCGGCGATCAATCCGCGACTCGTCATGGGTTCGATCTCCGGCTTCGGTCAGGATGGGCCGTATGCAGAGCGCGGCGGCGTCGACCAGATCGCGCAGGGACTCGGCGGCATGATGAGCGTGACGGGCCTGCCGGGACAGGGGCCCGTTCGCGCGGGGGTCGCAATCTCCGACGTGACGGCGGGGCTCCAGTTGGCGGTCGGTCTCCTCGTCGCGCTGCACGAGCGGGAAAGGACGGGCCGCGGGCGCTATGTCCACACGTCGCTGCTCGAGTCGATGATCGCGATGATGGACTTCCAGGCGGCGCGGTACACGGTCGCGAAGGAGGTTCCGCCCCAGGCCGGGAACCACCACCCGACGATGGGCCCGATGGGGATGTATCAGACAGCCGACGGGTACATGAACCTCGCCGCGCCTTGGGGACGCCTCTGGGAGGCACTCTGCGACGTGATCGAACGCCCGGAGCTCGCCACGGATCCGCGTTTTGCGGCGCCGGCGGATCGTGCGACGAATCGGGAAGCGCTTAACGAGGAGCTCGCCGGCGCCCTCGCGAGGCGTACGACCGCGGATTGGGTCGAAACGATGAACGCCGTCGGCATTCCGTCGGGTCCAGTGAACGACGTCGAGCAGACCTTCGCGGATCCCCAGGTCCGCCATCTCGGGATCGCCACGCCCATCGCCCATCCGCGTGTCGGCGAGATCGAAATCCTGCGAAATGCCACCCAACTCGAAGGCGTCCCTGGCGACATTCGACGTCCCGCCCCCGAACCCGGCGAGCACACCGAAGAGGTCCTTCGCCAGTTCGGCCTTGAGGACGACGAGATTGCCAGGCTGCGCGCGGACGAGGTGATCTAGTTCTCCGTGGGACTCCCGCCGGCCCCAGCGGCTTTCTCGTCGCGTCGAAGGACGTCGCTCCCTCTCACGGAGGACGACGCGGTCGCTCATGGCGTTTTCCTCCGGGTGTGAGCGCACGGATTCGTGCGTGTAGACTCGGACCATGGCTGCGTCGCTGAATCTACGTCCGCTCGACGAGGCATTCGGCGCCGAGATTCTCGGCGCAGAGCCCGAGGCGCTCCTCACCCCCGGCGCGCAGCAGGCGTGGCATGCCGCCCTCGCCGAACGGCAGCTCCTCGTCTTTCGGGATCTTGCTCTCAGAGCGGACCAGCAGGAGGCCCTCGCGGCAAGCCTGGGAACACCGCTCGTCGAGAACCCGTCCGGACGGCTCCACCAATTCGTGTCGAATACCCACGAAGACGGCATCCTCGGCGACGAGCGTTTCGCCTATCACTCCGATCATGCCTTCATGCACGATCCCATCGACGTGATCTCCCTGTACGGACTCGAAGTCCCGACCGAAGGAACCACGACGCGCTTCGTCAACGGGGTGAAGGCCGCACGCGCGCTCCCCTCGTCCCTTCGCGAACGGATCGAGACGCGAAACGCTCGGCACACGATCGACCCGAGCGGTGCACACGAAGACGTGGCGGTTCGCGGCCCGCGCCGCCCGGCCGACGCAATCGGCGCCTGGCATCCGATCCTCTGGCAGGGCTCACGGAGCCCCGACCCGACCCTCTACGTCAACGAACAACAAACGGACTGCGTCGAGGGACTCCCGGAGCCGGAGAGCGCGGCGCTGATCGAGGCGATCTTCGATCACCTCTACGAAGGGACGTTCACTTACGTCCATGAATGGCGAGAGGGCGATCTCGTCGTCTGGGACAACCGCGCGCTCCAGCATGCGCGGGACGCGATCCCGCGCGGAGTGAGCCGGAACCTGCGGCGCGTCTCCGTCGGTGGAACGTCCGTCTTCGAATACTTCCGGGACGTCGTCGAGGGTGGCATCGACGTCTGAGCGCACGGCCGCGCTAGGCGAGGTCGATCCAGGCGGTCTTCGTCTGCTGATAGCCGCGGAGGCTCTCGAGCCCGGAGTCCCGCCCGTATCCCGAGTCCTTGAAGCCCCCGAAAGGCGCGGCCCAGTGGATCCGCCGATAGGTATTCACCCAGACCGCCCCGGCCTGGACGTCGCGCACGAAGCGATGGGCGCGCTTCAAATCCCGGGTCCACACGCCACAGGCGAGGCCGTAGTTCGTGTCGTTCGCGATCGCGAGGGCCTCGTCGTCGTCCTCGAAGGGAATCGCGCAGGTCACGGGACCGAAGATCTCCTCTCGACACACGCGCATGTCGTTGGTCGCCCCTCGAAAGAGGGTGGGGGACACGAAGTAGCCACCCGCGAGCGTGTCCGCGTCGTCCCGCCCCTCGAAGTTCTCCGGGCCGAACCTCCCGCCAAAAGAGAGTTCTGCCCCCTCTTCGCGCCCGAGCGCGATGTACGACTTCACCTTCTCGTACTGCCGATCGAAGGCGATCGGCCCCATCGCGGTCGCCGGGTCGAGGGCGTTTCCGAGACGCACGGTGTCGGCGACGTGGGCTTCGATCTTCTCGACCAATTCGTCGTAGATCGAGGCATGGATCAGGAGTCTCGAACCGGCGACGCACGTCTGACCGGCGCCCCCAGTGAAGACGGAGCTGGTACTCGCCCCCGGGACGGCGATGTCCAGATCGGCGTCGGCGAAGACGATGTTCGGCGACTTGCCGCCCAACTCGAAGGCCAGCTGCTTGAGGGTCGGCGCCGCACGCTCGCTGATGATCCGCGCCGTCTCCGTCGATCCGGTCATCGCGATCTTCCGCACGTCAGGATGCCGAACCAGTGCGTCCCCCACGACTTCACCGAGCCCGGACACGACGTTCACCACCCCGGGCGGAAAGCCGACGGCGTCGAAGCATTCTGCGATGACGAGGATCGAGGCGGAGGCCTGTTCGGCGGGCTTCAACACGACCGTGTTCCCCGCCGCGAGGGCCGCACCGACCTTCGCCGCCAGGATCGCAAGCGGAGAATTCCAGGGGACGATGATGCCGACCACGCCGAGCGGCTCGTGGCGTACGAAGTTGTGGGACGCCGGGCCGATCTCGACGGTCGATCCGTGGATTTTGTCCGCCTGGCCGCCCCAGTAGTTCATCATTTCGCTGACCGACGGCAGATCCCCGGGGATCGCCTCGCGGATCGGCTTGCCGTTGTCGCGGCACTCGATCGTCGCGAGTTCCTCGGCGTGTCCGGCAATCTCGACGGCGACAGCCCGCAGCAGGGCCGCCCGCTGCATCGCCGCCATCTCGCGCCAGGGGCCTTCGAAAGCGGCCTTGGCCGCAGCGACGGCGGCATCCACGTCCTCGGCATCGCCCGCCGGGACCTCGATCCAGGGCTTCCCGATCGAAGGGTCGACGCTCTCGAGATAGGCGCCTTTCGCCGGCGCGACCCGCGCACCGCCGATCCAGTGATCGATCCGGTTTCCGGTCAGCAGCAACATCGGCCCCTCCTTCTCCACGCGAGACGTCGACTCTAGTTCCCGGCAGGAGCGCTTTCACCCTTTGACGGTCCGACGGGTTGGTCCCGGGGCCGCACGGCCTAGAATCGCGGACAACCGGAGGTCTTCGATGCGCGCAGCAGTCATGTACGAGCCCCATCGCCCGCTCGTGGTCGACGAGATCGACGTCGAGTCGGCCCGTAGCGGAGAAGTGCTGGTCCGAATCCTCGCGTCCGGCGTCTGTCGCTCGGATCTCCACGCGCTGGAAGGCGAAAGCCCGGTCTCTCAGCCGCCGATGGTGCTCGGCCACGAAGGCGCCGGCATCGTCGAGGAAGTCGGTCCCGGCGTGACGGGACTGAAGAAAGGCGACTCGGTCGTGATCGCGCTCTACGGCCCCTGTGGAACCTGCGGCGAATGTCGCGCCGGCGACATCACGAACTGCTGGAGCGAGACCCGAACCCACAACATGTATGGCCGGATGCCCGACGGGACGACACGCCTTTCGAAGGGCGGCCAGGCCATCGCCCCGATGTGCGGTTCCGGCTCCCTCGCCGAGTACGCCGTCGTGCGCGAAGCCCAGCTGGTCAGAATCGATCCGTCGATCCCGCTCGACCTCGCCTGCCTCGCAGGCTGCGGCGTCACGACGGGGATCGGCGCGGCCCTCAACATCGCAGAGGTTCGCCCTGGATCGACCGCGCTCGTGATCGGCTGCGGTGGCGTCGGCCTGAACGTGATCCAGGGAAACGCGATCGCCGGGGCCGCCCGGATCATCGCCTGCGATACCCAACCCGCGAAGCTGGACCTCGCAGCCGATCTCGGGGCCACCGATTGCCTGCTGATCGAACCGGACGAGGACATTCCGGAACGGGTCAAGGCATTGGTGCCGGCTGGCGTCGACTACGCGTTCGAAGTCGTGGGTCACACCCCGCTGGTCACCCAGGCCTTCGACTCGACACGAACCGGTGGAACCACCGTCATGGTCGGCGCGCCGCCGCCTGGAACCGAGGTGACGGTCGACAGCCGTATCCTCTTCTCGGACCGCAAGCTCCTCGGCTGCATGGGCGGGGGCAACATTCCTGCGCGGGACATTCCGCGGATCATGCGTCACTACCAGCAGGGCACGCTCGATCTCGAAAAGCTCGTCGAAACCCGGATCCCGTTGGAGCACGTGAACGAGGCCTTCGAGGCGCTTCGTAGAGGCGAGACCGTACGCACCGTCGTCGAGCCCTGACGAGTCGATCGCCAAAGAAGAGAGGAAGCATGCCCGAACGAAGCGGCGTCACCTACCGAAGCGCGGAGGAAGGCTATTTCGAAGAGCGCGGCCTGAATCGCTTCGCCGGCGTCTGGTCACTCTGGGCGTTGGGCGTCGGCGCAGTCATCTCCGGCGACTTCTTCGGTTGGAACTACGGGCTGCTCTCGGGCGGCTTCGGCGGTTTATTGCTCGCGACGGCCGTCGTCGCCGTCATGTACGTCGGTCTGTGTTTCTCGATCGCCGAGCTCTCGCCGGCGCTTCCGCATACGGGCGGGGCGTACTCCTTCGGTCGAACCGCATTCGGTCCCTGGGGCGGCTTCTTGACGGGGCTCGCCGAGAGCATCGAGTACGTCCTCACCCCCGCCGTGATCGTCGTCGGCATCGGCGGCTACGTCGGCACGATCCTCGAGAGCGCCTTCGGCCTGTCGATCCCGGCACCGCTCCTCTGGGCCGCCTTCTACGTCCTCTTCGTCGGCGTGAACATCGCCGGCGTCGAACTCACCTTCCGCGTCACCGTCGCCATCACCGCCCTCGCCCTCCTCGTTCTTATCGTCTTCTGGATCGGCGCCCTCCCCCATTTCTCCTGGGAGGCGGCCCTCGCCGTCGAGCCCGCGCCGGGTCGGACCCGCTGGCTCCCCCACGGCTGGCAAGGCGTCACCGCCTGCCTCCCCTTCGCCGTCTGGTTCTATCTCGCAATCGAACAGCTGCCGCTTGCCGCCGAAGAGAGTCACGACCCGAAGCGGGACATGCCGCGCGGCCTGCTCTGGGGGCTCGCGACGCTGATCGTCGCCTCGCTGCTCACCCTCTTCCTGAACGTGGGCATCGCCCCCGGTGCCGCGGTGGTCGGCGCCTCCGAGGAGCCGCTCTTTCTCGCGTTCCGCACGATCTTCGGAGACGGCGCCGGCGCGACGGGACTCGCCCTCGCCGCCGTCGCAGGGCTCGTGGCAAGCTTCCACGCGATCATCTACGCCTACGGCCGCAACATCTACTCGCTCTCGCGCGCGGGCTACTTCCCGACCTGGATGTCGCGCACCCACCCGACACGCAAGACGCCGCACATCGCGCTCGTAGTCGGCGCCGTCGCCGGCTATGTGGTCGCGCTCTTGATCGAGTACGGCCAGGGATTCCTCGGAGAGGTGCCGGTCGGGGGCGTGCTCCTCAACATGGCCGTCTTCGGCGCGATGATCGCCTACCTGATGCAGATGGCGGCGTACCTGAAGATCAAGACGATCGACGGACTCGAGCGGCCCTATGTGAGCCCACTCGGCCGAGCCGGTGCGATCACCGCAGCCGCGATCGCAGCGATGACACTCGTCTTCCTCTTCGTGAACGAGGACTACCGGCCGGGGATCTACGGCGTGGCGGGCTGGTATGCGCTCTCGGTCGTCTACTTCGCGGTCTACGCCCGCCACCGCATGATCCTGTCGCCCGAGGAGGAGTTCGCGGAGCAGTCCGCCAGCCGTTAGACGGCGGTCGTGCGTGGCGCCGACGGCCCCGTCACGAGCCAGCGGAACTACTCGCTCCCGAAGCCGTCGCGGCCTACTCTCCTCGTGTACTCACGCGGACGGACCGTCATGCGAACCGTGCTCTTCTCCTGGCTGCTGACGCTGATCTTCTCGATGCGCTTCCTCGGCGATTTTCTGGGACGCCGCGTCGAAGGCCGGGTGATCGAGTCCGACGAAATGGCAACCGTCGTCCTCGTGCTCTCCTCGATCGGCATCAGCATCGTTCTCACCCTGCGCCGGATGGGCGCTACCCCCGCAAAGCCCGAAGAAGGGGATCCCAGCACGCTGGGTCGACGGCGCTTCCTGGGAGCCGCCGCCGCTTCTGCCGCCGGCGTCGGGGCGAGTGTCGCCGCCGCCATCTGGCCGAATCGGGCTTGGACGACCGTCACGATCCCGAAGATCTTCGCCGTCCGCCCCGAATATCGCTCCGAGGTCCGCCGCGACGAATGGGTTGGCGCCCGGGTCCAGGGTTATCGCCGCCTTGGTCGGACGAACGCGATGGTCTCCGACATCTCTCTCGGCTCCGGCTCCAGTACCGGCGGCCGACAAACCGTCGACGTGACCCGAGAGGCGATCGATCGCGGCATCAACTACTTCGACACCGCCCCGGACTACGCGGAGACCGGCTCGGAGCGGCGCTTCGGCGAAGCGATGAAGGGCCATCGCGACGAGATGTTCGTCGCGACCAAGTTCTGTCTCCCGAAGGGCCACCTCGGTCCGGGTACCCCCGTGGAAGGCTACATGCGGGCGGTCGAGGGGAGCCTCGAGCGCCTCCAGACCGACTACGTCGACCTGGTCCACATCCATTCCTGCGACACGGTCGAGCGGCTCATGGACCCCAACGTCCATGAGGCCTTCGACCGCCTCAAGGAGCAGGGAAAGGCCCGCTTCCTCGGCGTGTCGACCCACACTCCCAACCTCGAAGCGGTTGCCGATGCCGCCATCGCCAGCGACCGATTCGACGTGATGATGCTCGCCTACCACTTCGGCGCCTGGCCGCGACTCTCGAACATCATCGACCGCGCCGCGGCCAAGGACATCGGCGTGGTCGCGATGAAGACGCTCCGTGGATCGATGCATCACTTCCTCGACTGGACGCCCGACGAGCGCGATTCGTTCACACAGGCCTCGTTCAAGTGGGTGTTGTCGAACCAGAGCGTCTCTTGTCTCGTGATCTCGCTGTGGGAGACCGGCCAGCTGGACGAGTTCCTCTACGCCTCGGGCCGACACTTGCGCCCGAGCGACACCGCGGTGCTCGAACGCTATTCGGCGCTGACCACCGAGAGCCATTGTCGCCCCCACTGCGGCCTCTGCCTCGACAGCTGCCCCGAGCACGTCCCGATCCACGACGTGCTACGACACCGGATGTACTACGAACACTTCGGCGCGCAGAAGGAGGGTCTTCGCCTCTACGGCGCCCTCGAACGGAACGCGTCGGCCTGCGCGAGCTGTGCGGCCCCGTGCACGAAGGCCTGCCCCGACGGCGTCGACATTCCGAATCGCATGCGCGGCGCGCACGACCTGCTTTCTTTGGGCTGAAGGCTTTTCTAGCTGAAGGCTCTTTCCAGGCTGAAGGCTCCTCCCTCCAACCTGCCCCGCTAGCCGGAGCCACTCCTCCTCGTGAAACGAAAATCGTTGGACAAAAAAATGATGCCCCAACTCGAACAACTCCGTGGCGGCCTCCAGCTCGGGCTCCGGGCCGCGCGGGGATTCGCTCGGGTGATGGAAGACGAGATCGGCGATCGGCTCGGCAACGCGCTGCCCGCAACGAAGGACGAAGTCGCCCAGCGCAGCGTCATGGACGATCTACTCCAGAATCACGCGCCGGAGGGTCAGCTTCCGATACCGCACCTGCGGAGCGTCCAACTCCCGGGCGTCGACTTCGAGAGCAGCAACTGCGTCAACTTTCTGGTCGACTTCGAGTTCGAGGGGCGCCGCGCCGATCTACCGAAGACGGCCTACGTCAAGATCCCCTGTGCAGAGACCTGGCCCCGCGTCTTCGCGAACACGCTCGGCTACTGGTCGCTCGAGTGCCTCTTCTGCTCACGGATCGCCCCGCACATTCCGATCCGGATTCCGAACGTCTATGCCGTCGCCGAACGGGGATCGCGCTTCATCCTCGTCATGGAAAATCTGAACGAGTCCCTCGACGCCCGCATGTTCATCAACCGCGACATGGCTGCCGGCACTACGCCGGAGCGCGCCGAGCGCGTGCTCGAGACGTTCGCGGCCCTGCACGCACATTTCTGGGGTTGGGACCGGACCCAGCGCGAGGCGCTGCTCCCGCGCGAGTTCGACACCTACCGATCGAGACGCTCGAAGCGCGTGACGCCCATGCTGAACTACGCGGCACTCGACCGGGCCCACAAGGCTGCCCCCGACCTCGTGACCGAGCGGATCGTCGAGACCTGCAAGCGGACCGTCGATCGGTGGGACGCGGTGCTCGACGCGTGGTTCCACGGCCCGATGACGTTGTGTCACGGCGACAGCCATCTCGGCAACTGCTTCGAATACGAAGAGGGCGGGCGGACGCGGGTCGGGATGATCGACTTTCAGGCGGTGCAGTGGAACAAGGGCATGCGCGACGTCCAATACTTCCTGATCAACTCGATGGAGCCGGAAGTCCTCGCAGAGAACGAAGAGACCTTGATCCGCGGGTATTGCGAGGCCCTCGCCTCCCACGGAATCGATCTGCCCTTCGCAGACGCCTTCGAGCAGTATCGCGCGTTCTCCTATCAGACTCTCATGGTCGGCGTGGTCCCCCTCGGACTCGCGGGCTTGACCGAACGAAACGAGACCGTGCTCGCGGTCACCCGGCGATCGACGGCCGCGGTCGAGCGGCTCGGGTTCCGGGAGTGGGTCGAGCAGCTCTGAGGCGTCAGTCGCCGAGCCAGTCGCGGAAGACCTCTTCGTCGTGCTCGCCGATCGCGGGCCCCACGTGGCGATGGCGACCAGGCGTCTCCGAGAGCTGCGGGGTCGGTGTGACGAAGGTCAGCCCGCCCATCTTCGGATCCTCGAGGGTCGCGACGCTCGCCCGCGCTCGGACGTGGGGGTCGTCGAGGATCGCCGCGAGGTCGTTCACGGGCGCGACCGGAATCCGGATCTCGTGGAACGCCTGCAAGGCTTCGGCCCGGTCACGTCCTGCGATCCATTCGCCGACCAGCCCGTCGAGTTCGTCGGCGACGCTCAGTCGCGCCGCGCTGGTCCCGAAACGTTCTCGATCCGCGTCGCCGTCCCGGCCAAGCAGCGTGAGGATCCGCGCCACCTGCGCATCGGTCGTCCCCGAAAGCGCGAGATAGTCGCCGTCCCGTGCGCGATAGAGATTGCGCGGTACCCCCCCGGCAACCCGACTGCCCATCCGTGCGGGCGGATCCCCCGCGCCATCCCAGGTCACGAGAGGCAGGGCCAGGAGCTGCAGGATCGGCTCGATCATCGTCACGTCGACGTGCTGCCCGCGCTCCGTCCCCCCCGACCGGTCCCTCGCATAGAGCGCCATCATCGTCCCGACCACCCCCGAAAGTCCCGCGAGCGTGTCGCCTAGGGGCAGAGAAGGGACCAGCGGCGGTCCGTCCGCCGCGCCGTTCAGATTCGCGAAGCCCGCGAACGCTTCGGCGAGCGTTCCTGCCCCGGCGCGATCCGCGTACGGCCCGCGACGGCCGTAGCAGGAGATGCTCGTCACGATGAGCCGCGGGTTCCGGGCGGCGAGGGTGTCGAAGTCGCAACCCCATCGCGTGAGGAGCTTCGTCGTCAGGTTCTCGACGAGGACGTCCGCTCGTTCCACCAGGCGACCGAAACGGTCGCGATCCGCCTCGTCATCGAGGTCGAGCGCGATCGCCCGTTTGTTGCGAGAGACCAGCGCCCACTGTGGCGAACCGCCGTCCCGCGCGACCCCGATCCGCCGCATCGGATCGCCCGCCGGCGGCTCGATCTTGACCACGTCCGCCCCGAAATCGGCGAGGGTCGCGGCGATCTGCGGTGCCGCGAAGAGATTCGTGAGGTCGAGGACGCGCACCCCCGAAAGGGCCTGGGCTTCCGACATGGGACGACAATACCACCGGCCATCGCGGGGCGCCGGGTCGCGATCGGCCATGAGACTTCCTTACACTACCCCCTGGACCGCACCGCTCGAGAGGAGCCCCGACATGTCCCGCATTACGATCCTAGACCCGACCGCGCAGCCGCCGGACGTCGACGCCGATCCTGGCCCGCCGCTCGGCGCGATGGACGCGGCGCGCGTGGGCGTCCGATACGACCTGACCTGGCGCTCTTTCGACTGGGTGCGCGACGAGTGGGCCGCGATGCTCCGCAAGGAGGGTGGCAGCGTGACCCAGTGGTGTGCGGGCGACCGGACCGGCGAAGAGGCCGAGGCGACCCTCGGTGATCTGCGAAACTTCGTTGCGGACCGCGAGGTGCTGATCAGCGGCCTCGGGAATTGAGGGAGCTGTACCTCCTGGACGGTGCACGACGCGGTCGTCGCACTCCAGGAGGGCAAGACGGCGGTCGCCGTCGTGACTTCCGAGTTCGAAGCCCTGGCCCATACGATGGCCGCGAATGCCGGCCGTTCCGGTCTCCGGATCCACGTCCTGCCCTACCCCCTCGACAGCCGACCCGAGAAGGAGGTGCGCGAAATTGCGAGACAGCACTATCGACCGCTCCTGCGGACCCTCGGGCTGTGAGGTCAGCTGGCTCTCGAGCCAGCGCCTCGAAGTCGAGGACGACCCTGCGACTTTCGCGAAGCTCGCGACCGACGCCGGCTGGGGCGACGGACTGCCTCTGATTCCACCGACGGAGGAGCGTGTGCGCGCCTTCGTCGCCGCGTCCGGCCGCTTCCCCGACGACTTGCTCGGGACCCTGCCGCCCCGCGACGGGCGATGCACCGTCGAGAAACTCGCGATCAACGCCGTGATGGCGGGCGCCCCGGCCGAGGCGATGCCGCTGCTCTGCGCCGCCCTCGACGCGTGCGTCGACCCCGCCCTCGACCTCTTTTCCCTCAACACGACGACGAGCTCGGTCGTGCCCGGCGTGTTCGTGAACGGACCGATCCGCCACACCCTCGACCTCCCGATGGAGGCCGGCTGCTTCGGGGGCGTCCCGGGAACGGCCCCCGCGATCGGACGCGCGCTCCGGCTCGTCATGCGGAACGTCGGCGGACAGCGGATCGGGGAGAACTCGAAGAGCGTCTTCGGCCAACCCGGACGCGTGACCGGCATCGTCGTCGCCGAGTGGGAAGAGCGCTCGCCCTGGCCCCCCCTCGCCAAACGCCGCGGCGTCCCCGGCGACGCCGTCACGGTCTACGGCTGCATCGGCACCATGGACATCGCCGACGTCGCCGCCGACACCGGCCGCCGCCTCGTCGAAATCGTTGGCAAAAGCCTCGCCTACCCCGGGACCAACGCCTACATCAGCCACTGGGGCGCAGAGACGATGGTCTGCCTCCCACCACCCTGGGCGGATCTGATCGCCGCCGACTTCCCTTCGATCGAAGACACCCAGGAAGCGATCTGGCGAGCCGCAGCCCACCCGATCGACTTCTTCCCCGCCCCCCACCGAGACTGGCTCGAAGAACGCGGCCGCGTCGACGCCGGTGGGATCGCTCACCTCGTGGAACGCCCCGAGGAGATCCTGGTGATGGTCTGCGGGGGGCTCGGCAATCTCCACGCGATGGGGCTGCACAACTTCGGCCCGACCCGGGCCGTCACGAAGGCCGTCGTCGCGGAGCCGGGCGGGACCGACTAACGCCCGGACGCGCCCCAGGCACGGCGTGACGCCTTCGCGCAGGCCTGCGCGAAGGCCTCGGGCTCTCGTCCGCGCCATTCGGCGTTCAACACTTCGACGACTACGGGCAAGTCGAGGCCACGATCGCGGACGAGTGCAGAGGCGCGTTCGAGCTCGAACTCGCCTTCCCCCGGGAGCAATCGCTGGTCCATCGTCGCCGGCCCGAACTCCCCCTCGGCATAAGGAACACCGTCCGAGAGCTGCACGTTCGCGAAATGATCCGCGGGCAGCGCTTCGAGGGCGTCCCACTCGATGCCTTCCGGGCGCAGAAAGAAGTGCCAGGTGTCCAGGGTCACGCCGACGCCCGGGACATCGATCGCCTCCGAAAACGCGCGCGCGCCCGAGACCGAGTTCAGCTTCGTTCCGCGGCTGAACTCGAGAGCCAGCCGGGTTCCGACCGCGGCCAGGGCCTGTGCGACGGCGCGCGCTCGATCGGTGAGCGCGGGGTCGACCGGCTCTACGACCCGCGCGTTCACGAACTCCGCGCCGAGCCCCTCCGACCAGCGCACCTGCTCGTCGAGCTCGGCCTGCGTCGCTGCCGCGGCGCCAATCGCGATCCCCGCAATCTCCATACAGGCGAGCTCCCGGGATTCGAGCCCGGCGCGAAGCGTGGCGAGGGCGACGCCCTCTTCTTCGAGCTTCCGCAGCCAGAACACGTCCGGAGCAATCGCCTCGAAGCCCGCGCTCGCAGCGGCGTCGAGATGGGCCTCCCATTGGGTCGGCAGTCCGTGCATCGTCGAGTGGTTGAGCGTCGCGAGTCCGTAACGCGGCATCCCGTGAAGCTAGTTCCGACCGGAGGAGCGCGGTAGCCCGCGAAGCCAGTTCCCACCGGGCGAGCGCGGTAGCCCGCACGGCTCGCTGGGGTAACGTGGACCGCCATGCAGTCCCCGCCGCCCGCAAAGGGTGCCGCCTACACCCTCGGCCTCCTGCTCGTCATCTACGTCGTGAACCACATCGACCGTCAGGTGATGTACATCCTGGCCGAGTCGGTGAAAGCGGACCTCGAGCTCACCGATGGCCAGCTCGGCTTCCTGATGGGCGGCGGCTTTGCGATCTTCTACGCCTTCGCGGGGATCCCGATTGCGCGAATCGCGGACAGTGGAAATCGGAGCAACCTGATCAGCATCGCGCTCCTGATCTGGAGTGCGATGACCGTCGCGTCCGGGATGGCGGTCAACTTCGTCACGCTCCTGCTCGCGCGGATCGGCGTAGGGGTCGGAGAGGCCGGGTGCACGCCGCCGGCGCATTCGATCGTGTCCGACACGTACCCACCCGAGCGTCGCGCCCTCGCCTTCTCGATCTATCAACTCGGCGTGCCCTTAGGAATCCTCTTCGGCTTCTCGGCCGGCGGCTTCCTTGCCGACGAGATCGGATGGCGGACCGCGTTCTTCGTGGTCGGTGCACCCGGGGTCGTACTCGCCGTCATCGCCAGGCTCACGCTGAGAGAGCCCGAGCGCGGTCGATTCGACGCGGGGACATCGAGCGAGCTCGAGTCGGTGGCGAGCACCCTCGGCTACATCGCGCGACTGCCGTCGATGCGCCACGTCCTGATTGGTTCATCACTCCAGACGCTCTTCCTCGCGGGCGCCGGCGCATTCCACGCGTCGTTCCTCCAACGCGTGCATGGACTCACCGCGACCGAGACCGGCCTGCAACTCGGTCTCGTCGCCGGGCTGACGGGCGGAGTGTCGGTCTTCGGCGCCGGCTGGCTCAGCGAACGGCTCGAGCGACGCGACCGCCGCTGGACGTGGTGGATTCCTGCGATCGGCTGTGTTCTCTCGCTCCCCTTTTCCTACGTCGCCTACACCACCGGACGCACGACCCTCGCCATCGCGATGATCGCGGTTGCGACGCTGCTCAATCACACGTACTCGGCCCTCACGCACGCGATCATGCAGAGCCTAGTGCGGCCGCGGATGCGGGCGGTCATGTCGGCGATCGCACTCTTCGCGATGAACCTGGTCGGCTTCGGCCTCGGTCCGATCCTCGTGGGGCGACTCTCGGACTACTTCGGCGGGGGCACCGAAATCCGTCACGCCCTCGTCGCGCTGATCGTGTTCGTCGCCTGGGCGGCGATCCACTACGTGCTCGGCGCGCGGACCTATCTCCGGGACCTCGAGGCGAAGAGCGCCTAGCCGCCCGCGACGACCTGCACGTTCTCCGCGAGGTTGCCTTCGGGATCCGTCGTGAACGCGACGCGAACCGGAGCCGCCTCGGAGGTGCGCGGGCCGTCGGTGACCCGCCCGCCCGACGCTTCCACCGCCGCGACGAGGGCATCGAGGTCCTCCGTCACGAAACCGAGGATGATCGCGCCCGGGGTGGGCGCGGGGCGATCCGGGTACTGGAGAAGCGTGATCGCGCCCGGGCCGTGCCCGGACTCGACCCCGAGGAAGACCTCGTCGATGGCCTCGCCTTCGATCTCGGCCTGGACCCGATCGAACTCCTTCAGGCCGTAGGCCTGCTGGTAGTAGGCGGACATGCCCTTCAGGTCGTGAACGACGAGCTTCGTGAAGGAATAAGGCGTCGGCATCGGGTCTCTCCTGGCGACCGTCGGCGTCATTCGCCGGCGGGACGGATGTCGGGGTGGGCGAACTCGGGGAGCTCGGGCGGCGGAAGCGACTCGCCGGAATCGAGGTCCACCGTGTCGAGACCCATTTCGAGCGGATACTGAAGGCTGTACGTGATCAGCCCGGTCCGCTCCGTCGCCGGCCGGTGACAGAGCGCGAAGGCGGCTTCGGCCAGGTACCAGACGCTCTCCGTCGGGTAGCCGTCCGGGATGTAGCGGTCGGCGCCAGGAGTCGAGATCGCGCCGGTCGGCGCGACCTGGCTCACCGCGATCCCGTCGTTCTCGAGCTCCGCCGCGAGGCCCTGGGTGAAGCGCGAGAGCGCCGCCTTCACCGCGGCGTAGAGCGTGGCACCACCGAAGCGGGCGAAGTCGTCGTAGGGCTTGAAGGGCCGTTCTCCGGTCACCGAGCCGACGTTCACGATCCAACCGTCCCCGCGCTCACGCATATGCGGGATCGCCGCCTGGGCGAGCTTGAGGGGCGCACGCAGGTAGTGATCGAAGGTCGCCTCCAGAATCGCGTCGGACATCTCCGCGATCGGCGCGTACTGGGCGAAACCCGCAGCGTTGACCAGGATATCGAGGCGACCGGCTTCCGCGAGCGTCCGCTCGACCAGAGAGTCACGCTCGCCGGGATCCTCGAGGTCCGCTTGGAGCGCGAAGGCCTGACCACCCGCGGTTTCGATCTGCTCCACGGTCTCCGCGAGAGTCCCCGCATATTCACCGGCGGTGTCGAGGCTCCGCGCCGTCACGCCCACGCGCGCGCCCGCCTTCGCGAGGCGCCGCGCGATCGCCCGCCCGATCCCCCGACTCGCGCCCGTGACGAGCGCGACGCGGCCGTCGAGCGAGACGTCCTGAGAACCCACGGCTCAGGCCGCCGGCCGGAACTTGTACCGGACCGGCAGGGTCTTGAGCCCGGCGACGAAGCTCGCCGAGATGTGCGTCGCATCCCCCGCCGGCTCCAGCTCGACCGCGCGATTCGCGATTTCGAGGAAGAGCGCGCGGCTCGAGAGGCGCGCGACGTGAGCACCGAGGCAGAAGTGCTCGCCGGTTCCGAAGCCGAGGTGTCGATTCGGGTGGCGCTCGATGTCGAACTCGAAGGGGCGATCGAAGACCTCGTCGTCCCGGTTCGCGGAGGCGTAATACATGATGAGGTCCTCACCGGCCTTCATCTGGACGCCATGCATCTCGACGTCTTCGAGCAGGCGCCTCTTCATGTAGTTGACCGGCGAGGTCCATCGAACGACCTCCTCCACCGTGGACTTCGCGAGGGCCTCTGTCGGGTCCGCACAGAGCTTCTGCATCTGGCCCGGGTTCTCGAGAAGCTGCTGGAGACCACCCGAGATCGCGTTGCGCGTGGTGTCGTGCCCTGCGGTGAAGACGATCAGGTAGTACCCCATGAGCTCGAGCGGCGGCAGGTGCTCGCCGTTCGCCATCTTCGCGTTCGCGAGCATGCTCGCGAGATCGTCGGACGGGTTCTCGCGGCGGTCGGCGATGATCCGGGTGAAGAGCGCGCCGAAGTCGGCGAAGAGCGCCTGGCTCGCCTCCTGGCGGTTCGCTGCTTCGCGCTGGAGATCGGGATCGTCCGCCGCGAAGAGCTGCTGGGTCAGCTCCAGGAGGAGATCCTCGTCCTCCGGACCGATGCCCAGGATCGTCGCGAGCACCCGAAGCGGGTGGCGCTGGGAGATCTCTTCGACGAAGTCGCACTCGCCCTCTTCGCCGAGCTTATCGATCTGAGCGCGCGCGCAATCCGCGACGATCTCGTCGAGGCGGTGGATCGAGCGCGGGGTAAAGAAGCCGCTGGCGACCTTGCGATAGTCACGATGCTCCGGCGGGTCCATCTCGATGATGGTCCGCATCGGCGGACGGTTCTCCTCGTCCATCATGCGCGCCGCCGCCTGCATCTTGTCCATCAGGAACGGCCCTTCGCTGTTGCTGAAGATGTGCGGCTTGTTCGAGATGTTCATGATGTCCGCGTGCCGCGTGATCGCATAGAAGGGCGGATGCGAATCCGTCTCGACGTAGTGGACCGGAGAGTGCTCCCGGAGCTGGTTCCAGACGGAGTGCGGCTGTCCCTGGACGCCGTAGTTGTCGGTCGTGATCAGGTCGGCGGGGTCGATGTCGAGGGTGGGGACGGGGGCGGACGCCATGGCGGAGACTCCTCTGAGGTGAACGATCGTTCACCTGAGTAGAAGCTGAGTTTAGCGCCCGAAAACGGACCCGGGGAGGCCCGCCCCCAGCCCGTCCCCGCGGCTAGCCCTTCGGCTGTTTCAGCTCGATGACGTTGCCAAAAGGATCGCGGCCGTAGACGCAGATAGAGGTCCCGACATCGACCGGGGGGCCGTTGAACTGGACCCCTGCCGTCGCGAGACGGGCGTACTCGTCCTTGATTCCGGTCACCCGGAGGCAGAAGTGGGTGATTCCGTGGTCGCAGACCCGGAAATCGGGGTCCCGCTCGTTCGGCGTCGGCGACACGTACTGGAAGAGCTCGATCCGGGTCTCGCCGAGCTTCAGCATCACCACCTTCGAGGCCGAGTCCTCCAGGCCGACGAGCTGGTCGACGCGCTTGGCCCCCTTCGGCCAGCCCGACTCGCTCTCGATCTCGAAGCCCAGGACCTTCGTGTAGAAGTCGATCGCCTCTTCCATGTCGGGCACGGAGATCGCGGTGTGGTCGATCGCGTGGATCATCGAGCGGGCCTCGCCTAACCGAAGAGCACGGGCAGGCTGCGCGGCGAGCGGAAGCCGCGGCCGCTGATGTGGACATCCTCGGCGGCGGGATCGAGCCGCAGATTCGGCAGCCGGTCGAGCAGCGCGTCGAGGCAGACCTTGGTCTCCATCCGCGCGAGGTGCATGCCGAGACAGCGATGCGGTCCGAAGGCGAAAGACATGTGCTGGCGCGGGGGGCGATGAAGGTCGAACCGGTCAGCGTCGTCCCAGCGCTTCTCGTCCCGATTCGCGGACCCGATCAGGACCTGGATATGCGAACCCGCCGGGATCTTCGTGCCCTCGACTTCCGTATCTTCCACGCAGAGGCGCCCGATCCCGGTCAGCGGGACCTCCCAGCGGAGGCCTTCCTCGATCGCCTGGATCATAAGCCCGCGGTCGTCCGCCAACGCTTCCCACTGCGCCCGGTCGGAGAGCAGACCGAAGATCAGGCTGGCCGATGACCGAGCGGTCGTCTCGGCCCCCGCCGGAAGCAGGAGGCGGAGGAAGCCCAGGACGTGGTCGTTGTCGAGTGCCTGGCCGTCGAGTTCGCCGGTCGCGAGGACGGAGATCAGGTCGTTGCCGGGGTTCTTGCGGCGTTCCTCGATGATCGGCGTGAGATACTCGCCGAGCTGCTGGGAGCCCCGGATCCCGCGCATCGGATCGATCGCGACGCTGATCAGGTCGACGGCCTTCCTGTGGAACCAGGGGAGGTCTTCATCGGGTAGCCCGAGCATGCCGGCGATCACGTAGACCGGGAACGGAAAGGTCAGCTCCGGCACTAGGTCCGCGGTCCCTCGGTCGGCGAAGGCGTCGACCAGGCGATGGATTACCGGATGGACGAGCTCTTCTTCCCAGACCGCGAGCGCCTTCTTGCCGAAGGCCTGCTGGATGAGACGGCGGTACCGACCGTGTTCGGGCTCGTCCATCACGAGAATGTTGGGCCCCATCACGACGCCCATCGACTCGCGATAGGCCCCCGACGAGAACGTCTTGCCGTCGCGCAGGATCTCGGAGACCGCTTCGTAGCTAACGGCGATGAAGGTCTTCGCCTCCCCCGCCATCCCAGCGGCGGCGTCGCCCATCGGCGGCGCCTCGACGACGCCTCCGCGCGCGCGGAGCGCCGCGAACTCCGGGTAGGGATCGCGGCAATCGTCCATGCCCATGGCCTTATCGAAGGCCTCGAAGGGATCGACTTCCTCGGTCGTTGCGCTCATGGGAGTGCCTCCGGGTGGGGGCCGCGGCACGCAGTCCCCTCCCGATCGTGGCGAGCGGCGCTCACGCCGTCAACCGGCGTCCAGCGGGTTAACGTTGCAGTGCCCGGGAGCGCCTCTCCGGGACGAACACGCGATGGAGATCTCATGCCCCTCGGACCGATGGACGACTTCCTGGCCCACCAGACCCCCGACACATTCGATCACGTCTACTCAGGCGATCGAACCTTCTACGACCGCTACTATTTCAACTGTCATAACTGCTCGGACGAGATCTTCCTGATCACCGGGATGGGGCAGTACCCGAATCTGGGCGTGCTCGACGCCTTCGTCGTCGTCTCCGTCGCCGACAAGCACTACTGCGTGCGGGCCAGCCGCGAGCTCGGACACGACCGCCTCGACACGACGGTCGGCCCCTTCTGCGTCTCCGTCGAGAAGGGCCTCGAACGGCTGCGCCTGACCTGCGCGAAGAACGAATGGGGACTCGACTTCGATCTCGTATTCGAAGGGTTCGTCCCGGCCCTCGAGGAGCCCGCCAAGATCCAGCGCCTCGGCAACCGCCTCGTCGAGCACACGATGCGCTTCGCGCAGGTCGGCAACTACTCGGGCGAGATCCACGTCGACGGCCGCCACTTCGACGTCACCCCCGATGCGTGGATGGGCGCGCGCGATCATTCCTGGGGCGTCCGGCCCAACACGGGAGAGACCGAGCCCGCCGGCCTCATCGAAGCGAAGTACCGACCCCAGGGCGAATTCGGGCACTTCCACAACTGGATCCCCGTCCAGTTCCCCGACTTCATGATCAAGGTCTACTTCGACGAGGACAAGGATGGGAATCGCCACATGGAGGAGGCCGTCCGGGTTCCGCGAAACGGGATCGACGAACCGTTGATCCACCTCGGAAGCCCGAAGCACGACATTACGTTCAAGTCGGGCACCCGCGAGATCGCGCAGACGCGGCTGACCTTCGCGAACACGGACCTCGAGATGGTCGGCACACCGCTCCGGACGAACTATCTCCTCGCCGGATCGGGCTACCGCCGCGACGACCACTGGGGCCTCGGCTGCTACCAGGGCGAGCTCGCCGTCGAAGGACTCACCTTCGACATGAGCGACCCGAACGACTTCGCGCGGGTCCAGGGCCTGAACGAGATGCTCTGCCGCTGGGAACTCTCGACCGGCGAGATCGGCTACGGCATGCACGAGAACGCCTGCCACGGGATCTACCACCCGTACGGCTTCGCGGCATGGGACTCGGTCGCGCCTTAGCGCTCAGCTCCCGTCGTAGTCCGCCGGTCGCTTCTCGAGGAACGCCGCCATCATTTCTCGTAAGTCGTTCGACTAGAGCGACGTGATCATCGTCCAGACCCCGTTCAGCAGGAGGCTCTGGTCGGTGTTCAGGTTCTCGCCCTGTTCGAGGACGAAGCGGGCGCCCTGGACAGAGAGCGGCGAGTTTGCCGCAATCTGGATGCCGCCGCAGGAGTTCGAATCCTCCGGCGTCGTGGCCTGGGTCCTCGTGAGCTTCCTGCTCCTGCGTACCTTCTATTCCACGTTCCGCGTGCCCCACCTCGCCCTCGGCCCGGAGCTCAGCCAGGGCTATCTCGATCGAACGCGCGTCTTCGGTGGCTCCCAGTTCTTCGAGAACGTCGGCCCCTTGAGCGCCGCCGGGGCGGTCTTCCTGATCGAAAACGCCGCGGACCCGCGAAGCCAGGCCGGCGCCGTCGACACCGCCTTCGCGACCTGGAACTTCGCGCAGAAATCCGCGACCGCCGTCGCGGGCCTCTCGATCGGATGGATCCTCGCCGCCACCGGGTACGACGCGTCGGCCGCAGCCCAGACCGAAGCGACCCAGAACTGGATTCGCGTCGCGACCGGGATCGTGCCCTGTATCCTCTACGCCCTCGCCTTGTTGGCGCTTTCGCGATTCGGCCTCGACGAAGCGGCCCACAGCGAAGCGGTGGCGCAGACGACGGCGCGGACCGACTGACGACCGACGGAACCCGGACCGGAGGGAAGGAACTCGATGCGCTTTTGGCACGGCCTGGGCTACACGCCGACCGAGGAGCTCGCGCCCCTCGCCCGCCATGCGGAAGCGCTCGGCTTCTACGGCGTGACCCTCGGTGATCACTGGGTGACCGCAGAGGTCCAGCAGGACCGGTACGACATCGCCGCGGACGGCGTCACACCCTGGCAGGACCAGGTGCCGTGGCCGGACCCCTGGATCCAGTTCGCGGCCCTCGCCGGCGAGACCTCTCGACTTCGGTTCATGACGACCGTCTACATTCTGCCTCTTCGCGATGTCTTCACGGCGGCCAAGGCGATCTCGACCGCCGCGGTCGTGACGGGCGGAAGGATCCATCTCGGCGTCGGCGTCGGTTGGCAGAAGCTCGAGTTCGGTCTCTCGGGCCAACCCTTCGAGCGCCGTGGACGTCACATCGACGAACAGCTCGAAGTGCTCGACAAGCTCTGGACGGGGGAGCACGTCGAACACGAAGGCGCCTTCTATTCTTTTCCAAGAATACGCATGCAGCCGCCGCCGCCCTCTCCCATCCCGATCTACGTCGGCGGGACCTCCGACGCCGCCTTCCGACGCGCTGCGCGCCACGACGGCTGGGAAGGGGCCGTCTATCCCTGGAACGAAATCGAGGCATACGTCGCGAAGGCCGTGCAGACCCGCCAGGCTGTGGGTCGCTCGCTCGACGATTTCCGGATCATCGTCGGCTGTACCGAGCCCACCCCCGAGCGCCTCGCGCAACTGACCGAGTGGGGCGTCACAGACTACCTGAAGCCCCCCTGGACCGACGGATTGAATGCGACGGAAACCTCCCTCGCCTACAAGCTCGACGAGATGTCGGCCTTCGCCGAGGCCTACGGGGTCGGCGGAGACTAGCGGCGCTGCCCTCGCGGGTTCGCGATCATCCGCGTCGTCGCAGTGCATGCGACTCGTCGCCGGAGCCACCCCATGCCCCATGAAACCCCCGTGATCCTCGAGGTCGCCATCAACGGCGTCACGATGCCGGAGCGGAACCCGAACGTGCCGCGCACACCGCAAGAAGTCGCGCGCGACGGCATCGCCTGCATCGACGCCGGCGCCTCGATCGTCCACAACCACACGGATGACCCGATCTTCGACGGCGTGACCCCTTCCCACTCGGCAGCGCCCTACATCGAGGCCTGGAAGCCGATCCTGGAGGCACGCCCAGGGGCCTTCCTCTATCCGACGATGACCGGCGGTGGACCGCACACGACGATCGAACAACGCTACGGCCACATCCCGGAGATCGCCGAGGCCGGCGCCCTCACCATGGGGATCGTCGACCCCGGCTCAGTCAACCTCGGCCGCTTCGAAGCGGATGGCGCCCCGGACGCCGCCGAGACCGTCTACCTGAACAGCTACGCTGATACGCGTCACATGGTCGACACTTGCGTCGCCCTCGAAGCCCCGATCAGTTTCTCGATCTTCGACGGGAGCTTCATGCGCGCGGCGGTCGCCTACGTGCGATCGGGTCGGATCCGTTTCGGGGGCCAGATCAAGCTCTACTTCGGCTCCGAGTACCTGCCCCTCGGCCTACCCGCGACGCCGGCCGGTCTCGAGGCCTACCTCGACATCCTGGGCGACTGCGAGCTGCCCTGGAGCGTCGCGCTGCCGGGTGGGGACATCCTCGCGACCCCGGTCGCGCGACTCGCCCTCGAGCGGGGCGGACATCTCCGCGTCGGCCTCGAGGACTACGCCGGCCCCGGGACGCCCACCAACGTCGAGCTCCTCGAGAGCGCGTGCATGCTATGCGAGGAGGTCGGTCGCCCCGTCGCGACGATCGCGCAGACCAAAGCACTCCTTCGTGGCGGAACCGAGGGATGAGGGGGCCCCGCCCCCCCGTTGCGCGCCCATGGCGCTACGATCGGGCGCATGCGCACTTCCCGCGCGCAGCGAGGCGATCCGATGTCGACTTCTTCCTCTGGCGCACGCATGGCGAAGCCGGCTCTCGACGTCGGTCTCGTCACGGCCGACGCGCAGCCGCTGATTGATTTCTACGCCGGCGTGGCCGGATTCGACGTGCTCGACCCGCTCGAGCTCCCGAACATCGGCACGATCCACAAGCTCGGCTGCGGCGAGAGCATCCTGCGGATCATGGTCCCCGTCGATCCGCCGGCCAGGGATCCCTCTGCGTCGTTCTCGGCGACGGCAGGGATCCGCTACCTCACCCTCGAAGTCGACGACATCGAAGCTGCGGCAGCCGCCGTCGAGCGCCTCGGCGGAAGCGTCGCGCTTCCGCCCTTCGAGCTGCGACCCGGCCGGCGCGTCGCCCAGGTGGCGGACCCCGAAGGCAACATGATCGAGCTCGGACAGGACGGCTGAACGTGGCGCTCGACTACGACCCCTTCTCCGATGCCGTGATGCGGGATCCGTGGCCCTTCTACGCGGAACTACGCCGTGAGGCCCCGGTCTTCTACCTCGAGAAGTACGACACGTGGTTCCTCTCCTGCTTCGAGGACATCCGGGCAAGCACGACCAACGACGTCTTCAGCGCCGAGCAGGGCGTCACCCCCGAGATGGTGATGCTCAAGCAGCCTCCACCGCCCGATCCCGTCTTCTCGATGATGGACATGCCCCGCCAGCGGGACTACCGGCGCGTCTTCGTCCCTCGGTACACGAAGCGGGCGGTCGGCGAGATGGAGGATGCGATCCGCGCCCGGACACGCACCCTCCTCGAGCCCCTCGTCGAGCAGGGATCCTTCGACGTGTACCGCGACCTGGCGAACCCCCTGGCGACGCTGACCATCGCGGAGCTGATCGGCCTGCCCGAGGAAGAGGCGCTCGATCTCCGCGCCCAGGTCGAAGCCTTCTTCGCCCGCCAGCCCGGGCAGATCGGAACCACCGCAGCCAACGACGAAGCCCGGATCGCCCTCCTCACCCGGGTGGGCGAGATCGTCTACGAACGCCAGATGGCCGGCGAGGCGGGCTGCGCAGGCGACGACCACATCTCCGTCCTCATCCGGACCGAGATCGAAGGCGAGCGACTCGGGATCGCATCGATCGTCGCGGCGATCTACACGATGCTGGTCACCGGGGCCGAAGTCGTCCCGCTCTCGGTCGCGAACACCGCCTACTACCTGGCCAAACGTCCCGACCAGCGGGCGCGCATCGTCGCCGATCCCACGCTGATCCCCCACGCCTTCGCAGAGTCTCTGCGATACGACCAGCCGACCAACCTCCTCGGACGCACCGTTCGCGATCCGGTCGAGATCCGGGGGAAGAGGCTCGAACCCGGCTCGGGCGTGATGTTCCTCTGGGCCAGCGGCAATCGCGACGAGGCGGAATTCGACCACGCCGACGTGTTCGACGTCGATCGCCGCCCGAAGCGCAGCCTGTCCTATGGCCACGGTGCCCACAAGTGCATCGGCGAGCACCTCGGCAATCTCGAAGGCCGAATCCTCCTCGAGGAGCTGCTCCGGGTCGCGCCGGACTACTCCGTCGACTCGGGAGGGGCCGAGCGGGTCTACAGCGAGTTCCTCCACGGCTATCACCGGATGCCGATCCTCTTCTGATCGGGCGGGCGCGGACGAATCAGTCCTTCGGCTGAAGTGACTCCGCATCGAGGCCGTGGTGCCCCCAGTCGTCGCCTCCGCCGGCGAACTCGTGCTCTACCCAGTCCTCGTCGACCAGGAGGCCGTCCCAGCCGATCTCTACGTCGAAGCCGGACGGCCCCTGCATGTAGAAGGAGACCGTCTTGTCGTTGCGGTGACGACCGAGGTTCGACGAGATCGGGACGCCGGCCGCCAACGCGCGATCGTGCGCGCGACCGACGCCGTCGAGGCTCGTCGCCTCGAACATCACGTGCTGCAGCCCCTGCGGCGGGCCGACCTGAAGGAGCGCGATCGAATGGTGGCGCGCGGTGCAGCGCAGGAAGTGGATGCCCATCCCATCGGGTCCGAAGTTCATGTAGTCGGTCCGGCGGAAACCCAGGACGTCGCGATAGAACGCGAGCGCCGCCTCGATCTCCGGGACGTACACGACCACGTGGCCCATCCCGAGACCGCCGGTCAGGAACTCGATCGGTTGGTCCCCGCGCAGGTGCTCGTCCACGATCGGGCGCACGAAGAGCTCGAGGCGATGGCCGGCGGGATCCTCGAGGACGGCGAGCCCGCCGACGCTCCGGGCCGCGCGCTCTTCTTCGGTGCCCTCGCGAATCGCGATCCCTGCTTTGGCGATCGATTCGATCGCCGAGGCGAGCTCATCGTCGCGGGTGAGTTCGAAACCCAGGTAGGCGAGTCCCCCCTCGCCCTCGGCGCAGGGATGCACGGCGAAGCGCCACTGGCGCCGGTCCATCTTGAGGAAGACCGTGCCGTCGTCAGCCACGCCGCCCACTTCGGGGTTCGGCAGGGCGAGCCCCGTCGGTCGCGGACCCGGCGGGATCAGCGCCGGTTCGAGACCACAAACGCCGGTCGCGAAGTCACGCCAACCGAGGGGATCGGGCGCGCGGACCCCGACATAGCCGAGGCCCGCGAGAGAGAACGGGGGGGGCGCGCTCACAGGGCGATCCCGCGAACTAACCGATGCCATTCACGAGGACGGCGAAGTGGTTCGACGTCGCATCGAGCCGGACCTTCGCGAGCTTCTGGTACTCACCGGAGTGATAGGCCTCCTTGGCCTCGTCCATCGAATCGAAAGCCAGGACGACGGTCTGGTGACCCGGCGCGCCCTCGAGCTTCTGGCTGTCACCGTCGAACGCGACGAGCTTCGCCTTCTCGCCGATCTGCAGGACCGGGCCTGCAGCAGCGGAGTACTCGCCGTACTGTTCGGTGTTCTCGACGTTGTAGTTGACGATCAGGTACGCGGGCATGAGAAACCTCTTGAGGTGGGTATTAAGGAGGAGGACCGCTAGGTCGCGTCTCCGATTCTACCCCGCCG
Organism: Deltaproteobacteria bacterium; assembly: GCA_002709835.1. Classification (GTDB taxonomy): domain Bacteria; phylum Myxococcota_A; class UBA9160; order UBA9160; family UBA4427; genus UBA4427. The sequence continues at coordinate 23,455 of PAQX01000071.1, read as the reverse complement.
CGATCGTCGCGCGACCACGCTCTCGAGGGGTTTCGGACCGACGCCGGCCTCGTCCCCCTCTCGGGACGTGGGCGCTACAGTCTGCGCCGCGCGCTCCACTCCCCTTTACCCACCTCGACGGACCCCGCCGTTCCCGTCCGGGCCCAGTCTGACGCCATGCCCCGACTCAAGAACCGCTCCACTCCGACGGTAGTCCTCTTCGTCGCCGCCCTGACCGGCGCCCTCGCCCTATGGGGCTTCTATTCCTCGGACGGGGCCGCGAAGGCCCGCGAGCGGGACGCCCGCCTCGCGGCTGCACAAGAAGGAGACACGCGAGAGCTCGCGCCTTCCCTCGAGATCGAGGCGGAAATCGCACGCGCGGTCCCATCGGTCGAGATCGTCGAGCTCGCGGGGCGGCTCGAGCCCGTCCGATCTACCTGGGTCTCGGCCGAAATGGCAGGACGAATCGTGTCCGTGCCTGCCAACGAACACGCTCCGGTCGCCCAAGGTGAAGTCCTCGTCGAGCTCGACTCGGCGCTCCCGCGCGCGGAGCTGATCCGTGCCGAGGCGAGTCACCGCCTCGCGAAGTCGGAGCTCGAACGACAGCGACGACTCGGCAAGCGTTCCGTCGCCAGCGAAGCCGAGCTCGATTCCGCGATCGCCGAGGAGCGCCGTACGTATGCGGCCCTCCTCGAGGCGCGGACCCGACTCGAGCACACCCAGATCGAGGCACCCTTCGACGGCCTGGTGAACGCCCTCGACCTCGACCCGGGAACCTACGTCCAACCGGGAACGCAGATCGCGGAGGTCCTCGACCTCTCCGTCCTCGAAGTCACCGTCCTCGTCGGCGATCGGCAGGTCGGCTCCCTCGCTCCGGACGCCGCCGCCAAGATCCGCGTCGACGTCCTCGGCGACGCGCCCTTCGAAGGACGCATCGCGCGCGTTGCTGGCGCGCCCGTCGACCAGGGCAGCCGCTACCCGGTCGTCGTCGAGCTCTCGGTTCCCGAAGGCGCCGGCGAAAGCCGACGACCGCGTCCTGGCATGGTGGCCCACGTTCAGTTCGAAGTCGGTCGCGCAGCCGCGATCCGTCTGCCCGCGCGCGCAGTGCTCGACGAGTTCGAGCTCCAGTACGTGTTCATTCTCGACGCCGAAGATCGCGTGACTCGGACCCGCGTTTCGACGCGCCCGGTCGCCTTCCGGCCGGATCGCGTCGAGATCACCGACGGCCTCGAAGACGGCGCCCGGGTCGTCGTGACCGCGGTCGATCAGCTTCGAAGCGGCATGCGCGTGCTCGTCCGATGACGCTGCCCGAGTTCAGCGTCCGGCAGACGGTCTTCGTGAACGTCCTCTTCTTCGTCTGCATGATCGGCGGCTGGAATGCGCTGAAGCTGACGGAGGTCGAGTACTACCACGACGTCGTACTGAACCAGGTCGTCGTCACCACGACCTGGACCGGGGCTTCCGCGGACGAAGTCGAGCGACTCGTCACGGCGAAGCTCGAAGACGAGCTGATCACCATCGGCGACATCGAAGAGATGCGCTCGGCCTCGCAGTCGAACATCTCGATGATCAGCCTCGACGTCGACGAGAACCTCGAGGCGGTCGACTACGAGTCCGCGGTCAACGACATCCGCGGGGCGATCGAGCAAGCCGAAGCCCTCCCCCTCGACGCGGAAGAGCCGAGCCTGCGGGAGATCATCTCCGAGGAGGTCTCCGACGTCGTCTTCATCGTCGTGAGCGATACGGGAGGAGTCGGCGACCTCGCCCTTCGCGACGTCGCGCAGGAGGTCGAGTCGCGGGTCCGCGAGATCCCCGGAGTCTCGAAGGTCGACATCCGCGGCTTCCAGGAGAGGGAGGTCCGGGTCTTCGTCGATCGCGCGCGGGCGAACCTCCACGGCCTGACGATCGAGGACATCGCCGAGCGGGTCCGCCGCCAGAATCAGAATCTGCCTGCAGGCACGCTCCAGGACGAGTTCGGCGAAGCGACCGTACGCGCCACGGGCGACTACCGAAGCGTCGACGAGATCCTCGACACCGTCGTCGTCGAGGAAACGGACGGAACCCTCGTCCGGGTTCGCGACGTCGCTCGGGTCGAGCGAGGACTCGAAAAGGCCACCTTCGTCACCCGCTACTTGGGCCGCCCAGCGGTCGTCCTCTCTGTCGCCAAGAAAGACGAGACGGACGTGCGCCACCTGATCGCGCGCGTCGACGGCTTCCTGGAAGAATTCGCCCCCCTCGTGCCGGAGGGCATCCAGGTCAACACCACGATCGACAGCTCGGACTTCGTGACCCCCCGAATCGCGGTTCTGCTCGAGAACCTCGCGACCGGCATGTTTCTGGTCGCCGGACTCCTCTGGTTCACGATCGGATTCCGGAACGCGATGCTCACGATCATCGCGATCCCCTTCTCGTTCCTGACCGCGATGATCTTCTTTCCGATCCTCGACATCAGCGTGAACTCGAACACGCTGGTCGGCATGCTGCTCGTGTCGGGCATGCTCGTCGATGACGCGATCATCGTGCTCGAGAACATCTACCGGAAGATCGAAGAGGGCATGGAGCTCAAGCAGGCGGTCCTCGTCGGCTCGAACGAAGTCCTCTGGCCCGTCGCGACGGCGGTGACCACGACGATCGCCGCGTTCGCACCGCTGCTTCTAGTCGGCGGGACGGCCGGCAAGTTCATCTCGGTCATGCCGAAATGCGTCGTCGTATGCCTCATCGCTTCGCTCTTCGAATGCCTCCTGATCCTGCCGGCCCACTACCTCGACTTCGGTTCGCGGCAGAGCGCGCGCGCGAAGGCCGCCGCGGCGAGAGACCGGGTGCGCAGCGGAATCTTCGGTGCGGTCGCCGGTTTCTTCGAGCGACTGCGAATCGGCATGGAGAAGGGTTTCGACACCCTCCGGGCCGGCTACCTGGTGCTCCTGGCCCCGGTGATCCGCCACCGTGCTTCCTTCGTCGCGCTCTTTCTCTCGTCACTCCTGCTGACCTGCGCCGCGGGAACGCGCCTTCAGTTCGACCTCTTCCCGGGCGAGTTCGCGACGTTCAACATCTCCCTCGAGTCGCCGCCGGACTTCAGCCTCGAGCAGACGTCGGCGGTCACCCAGGAGATCGAGGCGCTCCTGCTCGAAATGCCCGCGGAAGACGTCCTCGACTTCAACACGATCGTGGGCCTCGCGGTCGACTTGAACTACGACCGGATCATCGCGCCCAACCTGGCGATGACGACCGTCGCGATCCCGCAGACGGAACGGAACCAGCTCCGTCCTCAGGACGTACTCGATCGCGTGCGCGAAGTGATACGGAACTTCGCCGCCGAGCATCCCGACGACGTCGTGAATCTTCGGGTCGAATCCGAGCGGTACGGCCCGCCCGTAGGTCGTCCCGTCGAGGTACGGATCCAGAGCGAGGATTTCGCGGTCAACAAGAAGATCGCGGAGAAGATCAAGGTCTATCTCGCGACGATTCCCGGAGTCGACGGAATCGACGACAACCTGAAGGAAGGGCCGCGTGAGATCCGCCTCGAGATCGACGACGAACGCGCCGCTCAGTTCGGCCTGACCTTCGAAGACCTCGCTCGCGCTCTCCGCGGTGCCAACGACGGCGTCGTCAGCTCGAGTTTCCGATCACCGACGGCGGTCGAGGACGACGACATCCGGGTCCTGCTCGAGCCCAGCCAGCGCGACCGACTCCTCGACCTCCTCGAGATCGAGGTCCGCGGGAGCCAGGGACAGCTCGTCCGCCTCGCGGACGTCGCCCGGCTCGAGGTGACCCGAGGCTACCTCGCCTATCGCCGGGTGGACGGCAAGCGCGCCGTGACGGTCTTCGCGGACGTCGACGACGAGCTCGCGACGAGCATCTCGGTCAACCGAGATCTCGAAGCGCAGTTCGCGGACATCCGCGAGCGCTACCCCGCCGTCGATCTGATCTATGGCGGCGAATACCAGGAATCGAACGAGTCGATGCGGGAAACGCTCGCCGCATTCCCGGTGGCGCTCCTCGCGATCTACATGCTCCTGGCGACGCTCTTCCGGAGCTACACGCAGCCGCTGATCGTGTTGACCTCGGTTCCCCTCGGCTTCGCGGGCATCATCTTCGGCGTCCTGACCCTCGGTTACAGCGTGAGCTTCAACCTGCTCTACGCAGCAGTGGGCCTGTCCGGCGTTGTCGTGAACGACTCCCTGGTGCTGGTCGACTTCATCAATCGGGCCCGGCGGGAAGGCGTCCCCCTTCTCGAGGCCGTCGCCCAGGCTGGCGCCCAGCGACTCCGGCCCGTAATCCTGACGACGATGACGACGGTGGTGGCGCTACTCCCGATGGCCTTCGGCCTCCAGGGCTCGTCGAAGAGCTTCGGACCGTTCGCGGCGGCGATCGCGTTCGGATTGCTCTTCGCCATGATCGGAACCCTGTTCGTGATCCCGCTCAGCTACGCGACCTTCGCTTCGGTAGAGGAGCGCGCGAAAGGCATCTTCAATCGTGCCCGGGGCGCGGCCGACCGCGCGTCACCCGAACCGGCGGGACCCGGGGTCGGCTCCTGAAGGGCCTCGATCTCGCGATCGTCGTCCTCTTCCTCGCGATCTCGCTCGGATGGGGTGCGTGGCATGCGCGCCGCGCCGGTCGATCGACCGAAGCCTTCTTCGCAGCGGACCGGAGCCTGCCCTGGTGGCTCGCCGGCACCTCGATCGTCGCCACGACCTTCGCTGCGGACACCCCCCTCGCGATCGCCGGGCTCGTCGCGACCGGCGGCGTCGCGGGCAACTGGTTCTGGTGGGCCGACGTCCTCCCCACGGTCATGGGCGCCTTCCTGATCAGCCACCTCTGGAAGCGCAGCGGCGTCTTGACCGACAACGCGTTGATCGAACTCCGGTACGGCGGGCGGCCCGCCGCCGGCCTACGCCTCTTTCGCGCGCTCTACTTCGGCGTCCTGCGTAACGCGATCGTGATGGGCTGGGTCAACCTCGCCATGATGAAGGTACTCTCGCTGGCCCTCGGCCTCGACGAATCCCAGAGCCTCTGGCTGCTTTTCGGACTCTTCGTCGTGACCGTCGCCTACACGCTCCTTGCCGGCCTGCTCGGCGTCGTGTTCACGGACTTTCTCCAGTTCGGGCTCGCGCTTGCCGGTTCGGTCCTGCTCGCCGTGATGGCGGTCGGCGATCAAGGCGGCTTCGCTTCCCTACTCGATGCGCTCGGCGATCGGCGCGACCTGCTGGACGTCGTGCCGCCCCCCTCCGATCGAGATGCCTTCTGGGCTTTCGTTGCCTTCGTCACGATAAAGAGCTGGTCGAGCGGCAACACCGAGGGCAATGGCTACATCGCCCAGCGCATCCTCGCGACCCGCAGCGAACGCGATGCCCGCCTCGCGTCTCTCTGGTACGCCCTCGCGCATTTCGCGATCCGACCCTGGCCCTGGATCCTCGTCGGCCTCGTCGCGGTCGTGCAGTACCCGGACCTGGCGGACCCCGAGGCGGGCTACGTGCGGGTCATGCTCGACACCCTGCCGCCCGGGCTGCTCGGCCTGCTGCTCGCGGCGATGTTCGCGGCTTTCATGTCGACGATCGACACCCAGCTCAACTGGGGCGCCTCCTACCTCACTCACGACGTGTACGCGCGCTTCCTCGACCCGGACGCAGAAGAAGCGCGGCTCGTCCTCGTCGCGCGGTTGAGTGTCGTTTTTCTCGCCGCGATCGGTGCGCTCGCGACCCTCGGCATGGATTCCGTCGCCGACGCCTGGAAGCTCCTCGCAACGATCACCGCGGGAACCGGCCTGATCCTCCTGCTGCGCTGGCTTTGGTGGCGGATCAACGCGTGGAGCGAGATCGCCGTCATGTGCGCGAGCCTCGTCTTCGCGAACGTCGTCGACGCCTACACCGATCTCGCGTTTCCGTTCTCGATCGTCGTGGTGGTCGCGCTCTCGCTTCCGGTCGCGTTCGTCGTCACCTTCGCCACCGCGCCCGAGCGTGACGACGTCCTGAATCGCTTCTTCGAGCGCGTTCAGCCCCGAGGCGCCTGGGGACCGGTCGCGGACAATCTCGGCGTCCCCGCCAGGCCGCTCGGCTGGGGGCCCTGGATCGACGTGCTGGCCGCGACGGTCGGGGTCTACGCCTCGATCGTCGCCGCCGGTGCGGTCCTCGTCGGGGACCTCGGGCGCACGAGCGGCGCGGGAATCGTCGCGGTAGCGCTGCTCGTCTTCGCGGTGCGACGCGCTGACGCGACGCCCAGCTAGGCGCAGCAGGAAAGAGGACGCGTCCGGCGCGGCCGCCTACAGAGAGAGGACGAGCTCTGCCGCACTCTCCATCGCCCCCTCGACCGAACGCAGGTCCTTCGCGTCACCGATCATGTGCCCGACGATGCCGAGCGACCGCAGCGCCGCCGAGAGAGTCGAACCGACCCGCGCACCGTTGGCGACGAAGACGAGATCAGCGGCGCTCAACTCCGCACCGCCTTCCCGCGACGTCCAACGCAGTCCGTCCGCGTCGAGACCGTCGACCCGGGCGCCCCCGTGGAGCACGATCCCCGACGCCCGCGCCTCGTGGACGTAGCGCCACCGGCCGACGAGCCCATTCGCCGCCGCGAAGACCTCGGTCTCCTCGAGGACTTCGACGGTCGCCCCACGGCGACGGGCCACGCTCGCGAGGGCGAGCCCCGCACGATCTCCGCCGACCACGACGAAGTGGCGCCCCGTCTCGTCCCCTTCGCCCTCGAGCCAGTCCGCGAGATCGTCGACGGTCGCGACCCGCGCTTCCCCTTCTGCCCAACTCGGTCGCGGCCAGGTCGCCCCCGTTGCGAGGATCACCTCGTCGAAGCCCTCGGCGACGATCGCCTGTGCCTCCGCTCGTTCGCCAAGGCGAACGTCGATCGCCCGGCGCGCCATTTCGCCCTCGAGCCAGGCGAGCAGCTCCGCGTTGGGCTCCGCGGTCCGAGCGGCAAGGGCGAATCGGCCGCCCAGACGATCCGATTCCTCGACGAGCCGGACATCATGGCCCCGGAGCGAGGCGAGTCGCGCGGCTTCCATCCCGGCCGGCCCTCCCCCGACGACGAGCACGCGCTTCTCGACGGCAGCCGGCTCGAGCCTTCGGCTCGACTCGAATCCCGTGGTCGCATTCACTGCGCAGCGAACGTGGGACCGTACGAAGATCTGGCTGATGCAACGGTAGTGGTACATGCACGGACGCACCGTCTCCGCCGCCCTGGCGGCAAGCTTGTTCGGCAGCTCCGGATCCGCAAGAAGCTTGCGCCCCATCGCCACGAAATCGGCTCGACCGTCGGCGAGGACCTGCTCGGCTTCGTCTGGCGCGATGCGTCCCGCGGTGATCACGGGAATCCCCACGCGCTTTTTGACCGTCGCCCCGAGCTCGACGAAGCGGCCCGGGATGTGGGTCGCGTGAGCTTCGGTGTATCCGATGCCGAGCGCCGGATCGGCATAGAGACTGACGTGGACGGCATCCGCCCCGGCCGCCTCGGCGAGCTCCGCGACCCGACACGCGTCCTCGAGGGTCTCACCCTCGATGAATGCCTCACCGCCGTTGATGCGGATCCACACGGGATAGTCGCGGCCGACCCGGGCGCGGATCGCCTCGAGAATCTCGATCAGGAAACGCGCGCGGTTCTCGACCGAACCTCCGTATTCGTCCTCCCGATGGTTCGTCGTAGGCGAGAGAAAGTTGTCGATCAGGTAGCCGTGGCCGGCATGGAGCTCACAGGCGTCGACTCCGACGTCGCGCGCCCGTTCGACCGCATCGGCGTAGGCGGCGACCATCGAGGCAATGTCGTCCTGGGTCATCTCGCGGAACTCGATCCGCCCGCCCTGGACCTGAGCCGGCGTCCCCATGTTCTCAAGCTCGTCGGGCGTCAGCATCCCCATCAGAGGGTCAGCGACCGGCTCTTTGTGGAGCAGCGAGGGCACGAGGAGGGGACGCCCCGCCACGATGTCCTCGACTGCGTTCTTCCCGTTGTGGACGAGTTGGAGCGCGAGCCGGCCCCCGTGCGCGTGGACGCGATCCGCCATCCGTCGCCAGCCGTCAAGGAAGGTCTCGTCGCCAATCGCGCTCTGGCGCGGGGTCGAGAGCCCGTCCGGCGCCGTCACACCCACCGACCCGACGAGCAGGAGCGCGGCGCCGCCCCGAGCGCGCGCTTCGAAGTAATCGATCTGCTGGTCGGTGACGTAGCCGCCGTCGGTCGCCTGATTGTCGCCCATCGGACACATCAGGATCCGGTTGCGCAGATCGAGGGAGCCGACCCGGCCGGGCGCGAGGAGGTGCGGATGAGCCATGGACGTCGTTTCCTGTAAGCGCGCCCGCGCTAGGCGTCGGCCTGTGCGGCCTGCTTGAACTCGACCAGGATCGCGCGATAGGGGCGATCGCCGGTGTTGCGCGCGTCCTCGTACGAGCCCGCCTCGAGCACCGAGGCGGTGCGATCCGGCAGGTCGACCGAGAGCGTCTCGCTCCCGTGCATCATCGGGAAACCTTCGACCGGAATGACGTCGAGGGGCGCCCCCTCGACGGTCACCAGCGCGTAGGGCAGCGCGTGATGGTGCGGCCCCGTCGTCTCCCCGGGCTCGATCAACTGATCCCAGATCCGGACGCGCTCGTCCTCGTAGAGAACCTTCGTCGCGATCGGTCCGAGCGCTCCCCGGCTCTCGCCGGGCTTGTCCGAGCCACCGTCTGCCATCGTGCGATCGATCCTATCACAGCGATTCCGCGCGAGATGGCGGGCGTGCTCTTTCGGCTAACGTGACGAGGAGCTCGCCAGGGAGATCCCACATGGCCCCCCTCGACCCGAAAGCCATCGTCTATCAGCCGAAGCCTCGCCCCGAATGGGCGCGCGAGTTCATCGACATCGGGAATCGCATCGATGCCCGAAGCGTCGTCCCGCTCGACGAAGCTTCGCTGCTCCGTGCTGCCCGTAAGAACACCGGCCTCGAAGACTTCGGCGACGACGACTGGGTCGAGCCCTTCCGCATCCTGCTCGACGACCTCGAGCACACCGCGAAGCTCCACCTCTTCGGTCGCGTCATGACCCGCTCGGATCTGTTGATTCACCTCGAGGGGCGACTCCGCGTGGTCGACTGGTTGAAGCGCCACCCCGATGTCGAACGAGAGGTGATCGAGGCGCCGGTCTTCATCATCGGCCTGCCGCGATCAGGCACGACGATCATGCAGGAGATCCTGGGCGCCGACCCGAACGCGCGCACGGTTCGGATGTGGGAAGCGAAGTTCCCCGTCCCGCCTCCCGCGCCGGGCGACACCAGGCCCGACCCGCGGATCGCGCAGGCCCAGGACGTCGTCGGCCTGCAGGATCGCATCACGCCGGAGTGGGCCACGATGCACAAGGTCGGCGCCGAGCTCCCGGTCGAGTGCATCGAGTGGACGTACGCCTCCTTCGTCTCGTACGCCTTCTCCGCGTCCTTCTACGTCCCCAACTACACGAAGTACGTGGCTCAGAACGATCATCGCTCGGCCTTCGCCTGGCACAAGAAGATCCTTCAGCTGCTCCAATCGACGGGCCGACCGGGTCACTGGCTACTCAAAGGGCCGACGCATCTGCCGGTCCTTCCCTCGCTTTTCGAAGCCTACCCCGACGCGAAGCTCACGCTCATGTTGCGCGACCCGGTCAAGTCCGCGGCATCCGTCGTCGACGTTTCCGGGGTCCTCTACTACATGCGCAGCGACGATACGACGCTCGGCAAGGGCTTCGGCCGTTCGATCGACGGCAAGGAGACCTACCAGACCCTACAGGACATGATCGACTGGATGGAGAACGGCACCATCCCAAAAGACCGCGTCTTCCCGATCGACTATCCCGCGTTCTTCGAGAATCCGGACGCGGCACTCGAGAAGCTCTACGCGGATCTGCAGCTTCCGCTCCCGTCCGGATCGAAACAGGCGATGCTCGACTACGTCGCAAACAAGCCGAAGGACAAGTTCGGCAAGCACGACTACGAAATGGGGGATCCGGAGACGATCGCCGCGACGCGCGCCGCGTTCCGCCCCTTCCAGGAGTACTTCGGCGTCGCCAGCGAGGTCTAGGCGAGGGCCTGTCCGAAACGAAGCGACGCCCTGCAGCGCGGCTGCAGAGCGTCGATCTCCGTCCGGGCGCGGCGGCGCCCGGTCATCCGGTTGGCCTTCTCGGCCCCGACCCCACGCCCGGTTCGAGAACCGGAGGGCGGGAGACGGGCGCGCCCGTCAGGCCGCTTCAACCCCCTTCGGCGATTTTGGAGAAAGGTCCCGGTTGCCGAATCTCGCTTGCAGACCATCCCAGTCCATCATGAACTCGCCGCCCATCGCCTCGCACTGCTTCTGCCAGTTCATCAGGAGATCGAGGCAGGCGTGGTCGATGTAATCGAGATCATGCAGATGGACGTGGAGCTTGATGTCGCTCGGCAGTTCCTCAAGGGCGCCCGCGAGCTTCGGGAGCGATACGACGGTCGCCGAGCCGTTCAGCCACAGATCGTGATGGGCGCCGTCCGGAGCCTCCTCGATCGTGATCTCGAGGTTCGCCATGTCGTAGAGGATTCGAGCGAGGGAGAGGCCGATTCCGGCGACGACGCCCGTCAGCAGGTCGACCGCGACGATTCCGACGACGGTGGCGCCGTAGATGGCGACCTCGCCGCGGCCGAGCTTCGCGATGCCCTGGACGGCAGCGATGTTCACGAGCTTGTAGCCGGTAAAGACGAGTACGGCGGCGAGAACGGAGGTCGGGATCGCGCGCAGGATGAAGGGCAGCGCGACCACGAAAAGCAGGAGCCAGCCGCCGTGCAGGATGGCGGACGCACGGGTCTTCCCGCCGGCTTCGACGTTCGCGCTGCTGCGTACGATGACGCCGGTCATGGGCAGCGCACCCAGGAAACCACAGAGCATGTTGCCGATGCCCTGGGCCGCCAGCTCCTTGTCGAACTTCGCGCGAGGGCCCGTGTGCATCTTGTCGACGGCGGAAGCGCAGAGGAGCGTCTCCGCGCTCGCGATGAAGGCAAGGGCGAAGCCGGAGCCGAGCACGCCCCAGCCGAGGGTCATCAGGTCGGCCACGGGCGGGACGGCGATCGCGTCGAGCATGCTTTCGGGCACGTCGACACGGATCAACTCGAGGTCCAGGTAGGAAGCGACGGCGGTCGCTGCGACGACCGCGGCGAGCGGGCCGGGCACGGCCTTCAGCTTCCCGGGGACGATGAACCTCCACGACACGAGGATCGTGAGGGTGAAGAGTCCGATCATCGCCGCGTGGAAGTGGACCGAATCCTCGGCCGGCGTGTAGCCCTTCATGATCGCCTCGGGGATGGCGATCAGATTCGCGAGGCCGCTGCCTCGGGGCGCGTCGTCCACCATGACGTGGAACTGACTCGCGAAGATCAGGACCCCGATCCCAGCGAGCATGCCGTGAATCACCGCAGGCGAGACCGCGCGGAACCAACGACCGAAGCCGATCAGGCCGGCCACGATCTGGACTGCGCCGGCGACGGCGATGATCCAGCCGAGGGCGCCATAGCCGTGCGTCTGGATCAGCTCCCAGACGATGACCGAGAGGCCGGCTGCCGGGCCGCTCACCTGGAGCGGGGCGCCAGCGATGAAGCCGACGACCAGGCCACCGACGATGCCGGTGATGAGACCTGCCGCCGGCGGAGCGCCGGATGCGATCGCGATGCCCATACACAAGGGCAGCGCCACCAGGAAGACGACCACAGAAGCCAGCAGATCGCTCTGCAGGATGGTCTTGATGTCGATCGCGGAAGATTCGTTGGACATGGGCCCCTCTTTCTTCTCTTCTATCTATAGGCGAACCGGGCGGGAGACGGGAGCGGGAGGTCGGCAGGAGGTGGGAAGCGTCGGACGCTCAGACCTTCGAGAAGCTCCCGTTCTCGTCGCATGCGTAGACGTCGCCCCGTTCGAAGTCGTAGACCCAACCGTGAAGGCGGAGCGTTCCGGCCTCGAGCCCCTTCGCGACGCTCGGGTGGCCGCGGAGATGCTCCAGCTGTTGGCAGACGTTGGCCGCGACCAGCCGGGTGAGGTCGTCGTCGAAACCGCTGACTTCGTCGCAGCGATCGAGGCTGGCGGTGGACGTCTCGATCCACGCCTTCACGGACGGCAGGCCGTCGGCGGATCCGCGCTGGCCGAGGGCAGCCATCGCCCCGCAGTGGGTATGTCCGCAAACGACGATGTCCGGGATGCCGAGCGCCTCGATTCCGTATTCGATCGTGGCGGCTTCGGCCGACGGGGCGGCGCTGTGGGGCGCGACGAGGTTGCCGGCGTTGCGGACGGCGAAGATCTCGCCGGGATCGGTCTGGGTGAACATCGAAGGGTCGATCCGGGAGTCGGAGCAGGTCACGAGCAGGATCTTGGGCTGCTGCCCTCCGCCGAGCGCCTCGAACGCCTCGCGGCGTTTCGGAAAAACGCTCTTCTGAAAACGGTCGATTCCCTCGAGAATGGATTCCATAAGGCTGATCCTCTCCCTGGCTCGTTGGCGTGCGAGCGCCCATCGAATCATCGTCCGAACCGTCGATTAGACAACTCATAAATTCACAAAGAACGCTTCGGAATTATCTAATCAATAATTTGACCACTCTCAAGTATCCGGAAATGCAGAGAAATTTTTAAACCATGAGCATTTGACGAATTCTCTAAACATGAATTAGATTATTCCGAACCGAAGACCGAAGGCAACATGGCACTCGACTGGCTGAACTTCCACCACCTTCTGTACTTCCGGGCCGTCGCTCGGGAGGGGGGCGTGGTCCGCGCCGCGAAGCGCCTCTCCGTCAGCCCGCCCACCGTGTCTTCTCAACTGAAGCAGCTGGAGGAGCAGATCGGCGCGCAGCTCTTCGTCCGGACCGGCAGAAGCCTCGTCCTGACGGATCTCGGGCACGTCGTGCTCCGCTACGCAGACGGCGTCTTCGAAATCGGCGAAGAGCTGAAGACCGCGGTCCGGACCGGCGCCGACGCTCACTCGTCCCGGTTCACCGTCGGTCTCTCGATGTCGGTCCCCAAGCTGATCGCCCACCGTCTGCTCGAACCGGCGCTCGAGGACGACCCCTCGATCGAACTCGTCTGCATCGAAGGCGAGCCCGAACAGCTGATCGCGAAGCTCGCGACCCATTCGATCGACCTCGTGCTGACCGATGCCCCGCGCGGCGCCGACGTCGCCGTCCGCGCCTTCGACCACCTTCTCGGCGAGTGTGGCGTGACCTTCTTTGCGACCCGCTCGCTGGCCGAGCGCTTCCGCCCTGGCTTCCCTCGGAGTCTCGACGGAGCTCCAATGCTCTTCCCGACCCCGATCGCCGCGCTCCGAACGGCCCTCGAACACTGGTTCCAGGACCTCGGGATCCGTCCGCGCAGCGTCGCGGCCTTCGACGACTCGGCGCTCAAAAAGGTGTTCGGGGCAACCGGCCGCGGCGTGTTCGCGGCGCCCGCCGCGATCGAGCAGGAGATCGTCGAACAGTACGGTGTCGAAGTGATCGGACGAACCGAAGAGGTCCGCGAGCGCTTCTACGGCGTCTCGGTCGAGCGACGCCTCCAGCACCCGGCGATCGTCGCGATCTCCGAACACGCCCGCGGGCGGCTTTTCACGACGACGCCGGACGACGAGGCGAGAAGCGCCGCCGGCTGAACGCCCCGCCCTTCAGTCGAGCGTCGCCAGCTGATCGAGGGCCATCCGGCGCACCGTCGGTCGATGATCTTCCGCTGCTTCCATCCACCGGAGCGTCCAAACGCCCCGGTCATGACCTGCGGTGTCGAGCCAGTTCGTATTCGCGATCCCGGGATTCCGGTGGGCAATCAGGATCCGAACCTTGCCGTCCGGGCGCACGCACGCCGTGCGATCGTTGACGTTGATGTTCCAATAGCGGTAGTCGAAGGAAGCCCCCCAGTAGTCGCAGAGAGCGAGACTCCAGTAGCGACACGCGGGCGGATCCATGTCGACGACGAGCACCTCCTCGGGACCGACCTCCCACCACCCGCTGCGGTAGAGCTGGTCCGGGATGCCGAGAGTCGAGGCCGCCTGGTCCCGGTTGCCTTCCTGGAAGACGTTCGGCTCCGGGATCCACGCGTCGACGATGTCGAAGAACGTCTTTGCGCTCCCGCGCATGAAACGGATCGAGCGGCGGAACGCGTTCACTACGAAATCGGCGGTCAGGGTGGGGGGCGGCTCGTCCGAAAGGCACTCGATCTGAAGGATCGCGCGCTCTTCCTCGCGCTTGCGGGTGAAGGTCTCGCGGACCATCAGCGTCGTCGCGTCTTCTTCGAGCGCAATCCAGTTTCCCGGCTGCTCGTCCCTCGAGAGGACGATCTCGAAACGCCCGTCCGCGTCGACCTCGAGGTCGTCCATCTTCACGTAGGACACCGTCCGGCGGCCACCGTCCCGGCCGAGCGACCCCCCGTAGACGGCGAAGCTCATGTAGTGCGCGTCGCCTCGGCGCCCCCAGACGCGATAGTCGAGGTTTCCGTTGATGTAGGCGTTGGTGTGGTGGTTGTCCGGGTTGTCCCACCCGCTCTTCTGGACCTCGCACAGGCTCGGAAAGAAGACCGGGAGCCTCGGATCCCCGGCCTCCATGATGTGCTCCAGGCCGAAACGGACCATGCGCGCCAGATATCGGTGGCCTTCGGCGAGGTCGAGGGGGCTATTCGGCGCGAGTTCGCGAAAGAGGTCCTGACCGCCGGCCTTGATTCCCTCGCAATAGTCGACCCAGGCGTCGCCGGAAGCGAGGTACTCGTCGGGATCGCGGCTCATGTCCATCGGTCGCTCCTTCTCGGCTCCGTGGTGCGGGGCGCGCGCTTCGATGATGGCATCCAGCGCGACCCCATGCCCGGGTCGAGTCGCTAACGTGGCACGCACAACGGAGGAACGAGTCGAGATGGAATTCGTGATCAGCTACGACCTGCGCGCGCCGGACTTCGGCACCCCCGCGCGAGAGATCTACGCTACGACCCTCGATCAGTGCGAGTGGGCCGACGATCTTGGCTTCGACGCCATCGGGCTCGGCGAACACCACTCCTCCGACGATGGCTACCTCCCGTCCCCGATCCCGATGGCGGGCGCGATCGGCGGTCGAACGAAGCGCGTGATCATCCGGCCGAACGTCCTGCTCGCGCCGCTCTACGAGCCCGTGAAGCTCGCAGAAGACCTCGCCGTGCTGCAGTACATCTGCGGCGGGCGACTCGAGGTCGTGATCGGGGCCGGGTACGTCCCCTTCGAGTTCCAGATGTTCGGCAAGCGACGTGAGGATCGGAAGGCGCTCTACATGAACGCCTTCGAGGTCTTGCGAAAGGCGTGGAGCGGAGAGGTCTTCGAGTACGAGGGGCGGACCGTGAAAGTGCGACCGATCCCGGATCCGCCGCCGCGCCTCTTGCTGGGCGGGACCCACCGGGCGGTCGCGCGCCGCGCCGCGAAGATCGCCGACGGTTTCTATCCGCCGGCAGGGGAGAACTGGGGTGTCTATCGCGAAGCCTGTCTGGCGCTCGGAAAGCCGGACCCGGGCGAGCACTTCAAGGCCCTCGGCCCGATCTACACCCACGTCACGAACGATCCCGACGGCGACTGGGCGAAGATCGCACCGCACGCGAAGCACGTGGTCGAGTCGTACGCGAAGTGGACGGTCGAGGCCTACGGCAAAGCGGCAGGCCCGTTCGCCGGCGGCGTCGACCCGGACGACCTCCGCGCGAGCGGCAGCTACCTGTGCCTCCGCCCCGAAGAGGCGGTGGAGATGATCGAGGGGCTCGGGCGGAACCGAACCTTCATCCTCACGCCGCTCCTCGGCGGCCTCGATCCGGCGCTCTCCTGGTCGGGCCTCCAGCTCTTCGAGGACCAGGTCTGGCCGCACGTGAAGCATCTGAAGGACTGAAGTCCGCAGTATCAAGCGCGGGCACCGGAGAAGGATCCAAGGAGGAACGACCATGTTCGACCTGACCGGCAAGGTCGCGCTCGTGACGGGCGCGGGCCAGCACGTCGGCCGTGGAATCGCCGAGGCACTCGCGGCCCAGGGCGCCGCGGTCGCCGTGAACGACATCGTCGAGACACGCGCGCAGGAAGCCGCCGACGCGATCGTCGCGGCGGGGGGCAAGGCGATGGCCGCTCCGGCCGACGCCACGGACCGCGATTCTGTCCAGGCGGTGGTCGCTGCGATCGAGGCTGAGTTCGGGCCCATCGACGTCCTCGTCTCGAACGCCGGCAACTCGGGCGCGAATCCCGCTCGGCCCGCGTCATTCGTCGACATGGATCCCGCCGACTGGAACCAGTACGTCGACATCAACTTCTATGCCGTCCTCAACGGGATCCACGCCGTGCTCCCGGGCATGATCGAACGCGGCAGCGGGCGGATCATCACGATCTCTTCCGACGCAGGTCGCCAGGGCATCAACATGGGTATGTCGATCTACAGCGGCGGCAAGGCAGGCGCCCTCGGATTCCAGCGCTCGTTGGCGTGCGAGGTCGGCAAACATCACGTGACCGTGAACGCGGTCTCCCTCGGCATGATCCCCGGCGACTGGGACCCGGGTCCGCCGAAGGGGATCCCGCTCGGCCGCTACGGCGAGCCCGCCGACGTAGGTCCGGCCGTGGTCTACCTCGCCTCCGATGAAGCCAGCTGGGTGACCGGCCAGATCCTGTCCGTCAACGGCGGCGTCTACCGAAACGTCTGAACCCATCCCCGGAGTCTCCATGAACGAAGCCCTCGTCCTCGCGCACGGTGCATTCCACGGCCCCTGGTGCTGGGCCCCGACGATCGAACATGTCGAAGCGCGCGGCGTGAAATGCGTCGCCGTCGACCTGAACCGTGGCGGACTCGGACCCGATCGAGACGCACTCCAGTCTGCGGTCGACGCCCTCCGAAGCGAAGGCCACCGCGTCCATGCGATCGGCCACTCGCTCGGCTGCTGTTCCGTCGCCGCGCTCGACCCAGCGACCCTCGCGACAGCGATGCTCCTCGCGGGTCCCGTCGCGAACCATCCGGACCTCCCGAACGATCGGGAGATGATCGCCGACGGTTTCGTCGAGAACCTCGTCCCCCAGGACGACGGTCGCGCAATCCTTCCCCGCGACTTCTCCAAGCACGCCTTCTACCACCGCTGTACGAACGAAGAGGCCGAAGCCGCCCTCGATCAGCTCCGCCCGACCTTCGTCTACGGGACGGCGACGAGCGAACCGCCCTTCTGGCAGCAGCTCCCCGTCACCTACATCGCCTGCACCGACGACCGCGCAGTCGAACCCGCCTATCAGGAGGCCGTGGCGAAGCGGCTCCCCTACGCGGTCCATCTGGATTGGGATCACTCGCCCATGCTCGGTCACGCGCAAGCGCTCGCCGAAGCGATCTTCGAGGCGATGGGACGCGCCGAGTAGAGCGCGTTCCGTTCGCCCACCCTTTCGCCCCGTCACCGCCCACCTCTACCAGTAGGGCGCCGACCATCGCGGCTCGCGCGGGACGTCCCTCGTGCAGGAGATCGCAGATCTCGGCCCGACGGATTCCCGCTCACGCGATGATGCCCTTCCCCGTCGAGGAATGCGCGCGAATCGGTACCTTGAGCCGCCGCTCGCGAGGACTACCTTCGCGTACCCACGAGATGAAGGAGACGAACATGGGAAGCCTCGAAGGAAAGGTGGCCTGGGTGAGCGGGGGCAGCGGCGGAATCGGTTCCGCCACGCTGCGGCGCTTCGTAAAGGAAGGCGCGGCGGTGGTGTGCTCGGACATCAACGACGAAGCCGGTGAGAAGCTCGTCGCCGAGCTGAAGAGCGCGGGCGGCCAGGCCGTCTACTCCCACTGCGACGTCTCGAAGCTCAAAGAGGTCCAGGCAAGCATCGACGGTGCCGTCTCGGAGTTCGGCCGGATCGACGTCCTCTTCAACAACGCCGCGACCAGCACGGGCGGGTACGTCGCCGACCTCGACCCCGACGGTTGGGAGCACAGCCTCCGCGTCATGCTCACGGCGGCGATGTACGGCATGAAAGCCGCCGTGCCGCACATGATCGAACAGGGCGAAGGTTCGATCATCTCTACCAGCTCGATCTACGGCCTCGTGTCGAACGCGGGCAATGCGCCCTATGCGACGGCAAAGGCGGGACTGATCAACCTGACGCGATCCGCTGCCCTCGACTACGGCCGCAAGGGCATCCGCGCGAACTGCATCTGCCCCGGCGCCGTGGAGACGCCGATGCTCGACGCGGTCGTCGGCCTCGGCCTGAAGAGCCGCGAGGCGATCGCGGACATGCACGCCCTCGGCCGTACGATCCAGGCCGACGAAGTGGCCAACCTCGTGCTCTTCCTGGCGAGCGACGAGTCTTCGGCGATCACCGGCCAGGCCATTCCGATCGATGGCGGACTCCTCGTAGGCTGTGACCTCACGGGCGTCCCGCCGATGCAGTAGCGAGGCGACGTCCGACCATGCCTGATTCCACTCCGCTTCCCGAGACCATGCGCGCGTGGCGCGTCCACGAGTGGGGCGAGAACCCGACCGAAGCGCTGCAGCTCGACACCCTTCCGCTGCCGCAGCCACAGCCGGGCGAAGTGATGGTTCGCGTCGAGGGCATCGCCCTCAACCTGAACGATCTCGAGCGCATCAACGGCGAGAACATGATGGTCCGGCCGGAGCTCCCCTGTACGCCGGGAATGGAGGTCATGGGAACGATCGCGGCCTGCGGAGACGGGGTCCCGGAGGATCATCGGGGTCGCCGGGTCGTCGCGACGACTCGGCAGGCAACCGGCGGCTTCGCCGAGTACGCCTGCGGCCCGGCCACGGCGGCGTTCGACATGCCGGAGGACATCGCGTTCCCGGAGGCGGCCGCGCTCTACTTTCCGTTCCACCTCGCCTGGCTCGGTCTCGTCGACCGCGCGGAGCTGAAGGCGGGCGAGAGCGTGCTGATCCACGCGGCCGCCGGCGGGGCCGGATCGGCGGCGGTCCAGCTCGCCAAGAGCCTGGGCGCGACGGTGTACGCGACGTGCGGCGGTGCCGAGAAGGTCAAGCAGGTCGAGTCACTCGGCGCGGACGTCGTGATCGACTACACCAGCGAGGACTTCAAAGCGATCGTGCTCGAGAAGACCGCCAACAAGGGCGTCGACGTGGTCTTCGATGGCGTGGGCGAGGCGGTGATGGACGACTCCATGGCCTGCACCGGCTACAACGGGCGCTACCTGATGATGGGCTTCGCTTCGGACAAGCGTTTCGTCGACGAGAAGTTCATCGTCCCGCGCAAGGTCTCCGCCGGCAACTTCCGTCTCTGCGGCGTGCTGCTCTCCTACGCGAACCCGGTCATGGCGGGTGCCATGAAGCAGGCGACGGGTTGGAACTTCGCGCCGGACTCCCTCGGCGCCCAGATCACGGCGGGCATCGTCGAGAAGGTCCGCGCAGGCGACGTGAAGGCATTGATCGGCGAAGTCGTGGAGTTCGACGCGCTGCCCGAAGCGATGACACGGATGCGCGATCGGGGAACGACGGGACGCGTCGTCGTTCGCGTCGGCGACTAACAGCGCGGGTCATTCGATCGGATCGCGCCGGATCGCCCCTCAGCGCGCACCGCGCACGAGACGACCGGGCCGTGCGCCGGTCTCCGCGTCGTCCCGGATCGTGATCTCGCCGGCGACGACGACCCGGTGGTAGCCAGAGGCTCGCTGCATGATTCGGCGCCCCCCAGCCGGGAGGTCGAAGACCATCTCTGGAAGTTCGATCTTCAATCCCGCTTGATCGATCACGCAGACGTCCGCGCGCAGCCCTGCGACCAAACGGCCACGATCTCCCAGTCCATAGAGATCCGCGGGTTCGCTCGTCATCATCCGAATCGCGTCTTCGAGCGGAATCCGTGGCCCGCGCGTCCGATCGCGTACCCAATGGGTCAGCATCAGCGTGGGACCGCCCGCATCACACGCGACCCCGCAATGTGCACCACCATCGCCCAGCCCCCAGACCGACGCCGGATGCGTGAGCATCGTATGAACGTCCTCGAGGTCGAAACGGAAGTAGTTAGTGAAGGGGAAGAGCAGAAACGCACGACCGTCCGCTTCGAGGAGCAGGTCATAGACCAGTTCCTCGGGATTCCGCCCCTCGCGCTGCGCGCGGCTCTCGACCGTCGCCTCCTGAGGCGGCTCCATGTCGAACTCGGCGCCGAGCGTCAGCAGATTCCCATAGCCCTGATGGACCATCGCAGAGAGCGGATGATCGTAGGGCTCGATCGGATCCGCCAGGATCCGCGCCTTCACGGCGGGGTCCCGCATGCGCTCCACGCGCTCCGAGAGGGGCAGATGAGCGATCTCGCGATAGCTCGCGCGCGTAGAGAACGTGTGCTCGTCCGTCTGGAGGCCCATCAGGATTCCGGTCGCGCGATTCGCGACCTGCGGATGGATCGGCGCACCTTCGGCGCGAAGGGCGCTCGAACGGTCGAGCAGGAGCTTGAATCGATCGATCTCGGAATGAGTCTGGACCAGGGAGAAGGTCACGGGGCGACCGGTCTCCTTGGCGAGACGACCCATCCAGTCGATCTCGGCATGCGAGGACTCGCTGACCTCCCCGTCCATGCCCCGCGGCACCACCTCGAAGACGCCGGTCCCGAGATCGCCGAGCACCTGCGCCATCGCCTCGAGCTCCCGCTCTCCTGCGAAGGTCCCCGGGACCTCTGCCCCTGCGCTGGTTCGGTGCGAAAGGATGCGTGATGTCGAGACGCCGAGGGCACCGGCTTCGATCCCTTCGCGGACGATCGCGGCGATCCGCTCCAGGTCGACGTCCGTGGGCTCGGGATCCATCGAACGTTCCCCCATCACGTAGGCTCGGACCGCGGCGTGGGGAACCTGCGTCCCGATGTCGAGCATGAACCTTCGCTCGCCGAGCGCATCGAGATACTCGGAGAAGCTCTCCCAGCGAAAATCGATGCCCTCTGCGAGGGCGGTTCCCGGGATATCCTCGACCCCTTCCATCTGTTCGATCAGTATCTGCTCGCGGCCCGGCACGACCGGCGCGAAGCCGACACCGCAGTTGCCCATGACGACGGTCGTCACACCGTGCCAGCAGGACGGCGCGATCTGTTCGTCCCAGGTCGCCTGCCCGTCGTAGTGGGTGTGGACGTCGACGAAGCCCGGAGTGACGAGGTAGCCGTCCGCCTCGATCACCTCGAGGGCCCCGGCCGAATCAGTTCCCACGGTCACCCGGGTGATCCGCCCACCGTCGATGACGACGTCGCCTACGTACGCAGGCGCGCCGGTTCCGTCGACGATCGTCCCGCCTCGGATCACGAGATCATGGGGCTCGCTCATCAGTCGTCCTCCTCGAATGGTCTCGCCAACTACTTCCAGCGGAACTCGCTGAAGCCGCCGCTGATCGCTGTGGCAAACTCGTAGAAGGCGGGCGTGTGCTCGATCATCTTCTTCGTGACCGCCGGGTCGCCGAAGTAGAGCGCGTCATCGACGAAGAGGTCGAGGGACGGAAAACGCTCGATCACGATGCCCAGATAGCGGGGGGCATCGGTCGTCAGCGCGCGTACGATCGCGTTTCGGATGTACGAGTCCCGCTGTGGATGGAGATCGAACGAGATCTCCGAGTGAACGGACCACTCTCGGTAGAAATCGTCGAGGGACACCGACTCGGGTTTGTCGTTGATCGTCCACTGGGCGATCCCCGGGACACGAGCGCCCCCGTCGACGTCGTGGGGACAGGGATCCATCGTCGACTCCGACACCAGGTAGCCCCAAAGCGCGTCCGCGTGCCTGTCCAGAGCGGATTCGATCGGTGCGCGGTCGTCGACAGCCGGAATCCAGCACTCGAAGATCGCGGCGAGACGATCGAACTCGCCCATCAGGCGGCCGGGCGCACGCTCGCCGATCGCGTCGAACTCGTCGGGCAGGAAGAGCGCGAGCTGCTCTGCGCCGACGCCGTGAGCAGCCGGTACGACCTCTGTCGCAATCCGGTCCAATCGCCCGTCCAGCGCATCCTTCGCTCCCGTCAGCACGTAGATCAGCTTCTCCATCCCCTCTCCTCCTCAATTCGCGCTTCGACTCTCGAGACCGGTTCGGTGTGCACCTCTGACCCCAGGCCACTTGGCCCCTCAGGGGATCGCGTGACTCTCACGACGAATGATGGCCCAGTGAAACGGGCGGGCGCGGCGATGAGGTCGGCACCTGCGGTCGATTTCACGAGGATCGCTGCGCCTGCCATTACTCTCGCCTCGCGCCCGGCTTCGCACCCAGCGCCGCGAGCTTCTTCCTCGACGCGCGCAAATCCGCCTGAAGCAGACCGATTTCGCTGTAGTTCCCGAGCCCCTCGCGCGCTTCGGTCAGCAGCTGCTCGACCGCCTCGATCCGGGTCTGGAGGACGCGCCGGCTCTCGTTGCCGGCCACGACGTCCAGGAGTCGGATCGCCTCGAGAGGCTGGTCCGTTCTCAGGTAGCGCCGAGCCCGATCGGCGATCAGGTCCGGTCCACCGGCGAGGTCGACCAGGTCCGCATGGACCGCGCTCGGCGGCACGTGATAGAGGTTCGCGATCGTGTCGTAGTAGTACCAGCCAGCCACGATCTCCCACGCCGCCCGAACCGACCACGATACCTTCCCGTGCCCCTGGGAAAGTTCGAGTTCCGGCGGCAGCTGGATGTCGCGCATCAGCTCCCAGACCGTCTTGCCGCCGTTCATCCCCTTCACGACTTCGTCCCACATGTACTGCACCGCGTCACGCATCTTCGTCACGCTCGCCTGGATGTAGGCCTCACCTTCGGCATTGCGAAAGTGGGAGTGGGCGATCGTCACGGGCTTCAGATCGAGCACGATGTCGAGGGCATCGATGTAGTCGAGGGGGTCGCGGTACTTCTCCCCGCGAACGGTGTAGAGGTTCGGGAACATCGGGTAGAGGGTCCCGAAGAGATCCCCCGTGAAGAGGATGCGTGACTCCGGCAGCCAGACGAGGATCCCGTCCTCGCCTTCACCGCCGTTCTCCGGCGCGATCACCACGAATTTCACGCCACCGAGCTCGAATTCATAGTCTGCGCCGGGGAATACCGGCCGTGTAGGCTCCATGTTCCAATAGGGCCGGGGCGACTCGGGCCCGAGGTCGACCCGCGTCGGGTAGAGCACGTGGTAGCGGCTCTTGAAGTAGGGCAGGAAGTCGTCCTGCAAGCGGGACATGTAGCGGTAGCGATGGTGAGCGACGAACTCGACCTCCCCCGCGTCGATGGCCTGCCTGAAGCGGGGGAGTCCTCCCGAGTGGTCGCCGTGTGCATGCGTCACGATCACTTTGCGGATCGGCCCCGTCGCGTGTTCCTCGACGAGGCGCATCTGCTCTTCGTTCTGCGGAAGCGACGTGCCCGTATCGATGAGGACCGCGCCTTCCGCGGTGTTGACGAGGAAGAACGCCCCCTCCCCCTCGATCCGGTAGACGAAGTCGTTCATCGGAACCGCGGCGGCCCCCACCGACTGCAGGTCGTCCACCCTGACGTCGACGTCCTTCTCGACGTCCTGCGCCGAGACCACGGGAACGAGCAGACACCCACCCAACACGACCAGCACGAGCAATCGAATCTTCATCGGGACCTCCCT
>PAQX01000070.1 GCA_002709835.1 Deltaproteobacteria bacterium | reverse complement strand
CGAGAGCGCCACGCCCTGGGCTGCCGCGCACACGAAGGGGAACTCGCGAGAGATCGGCACATCGCTCGCGAAGGCGACGGCGCCGAGAATCGTCGCCACGACACACCCCGAAACGAGCAGCCGGCGAGTCACGTCCCAGAGGCCAAGCGTCCGCACCGACGCATAGACATCGAGCTGCTGGAAGGTAAAAGGCCACACCAGGCACGCAGTCACTGCGAGGAGCATCGTCGAGCTCCCTGCTTCGACGAAGGGGTCGGACACCCCCGAGAGCTCGGTCCAGTGGAGAAGACCGAGGCAGATCACCGTACTGAGTACGACATCGAGCGCCATCAAAAGCGACGAAGTGATCTTGCCGTTGTTCCGCAACATGTAGCGGTCCCGATCCTCAGCGTGGGGTGGATTCCCGGTTCGGAATCATGCTGGCGTCAAAGCCTGAAATGCATTGCCGTATCTGGGTCAGCAAGCTTCTTCGGCTCACTGAAGTTGTGCCCGCGCTCACCGAAAAAGGTATCCGCGTTCGTCATGAGTATAAGCGGAAATGCCGCTGAATCGACGCAATTTCTCCAATGTTTCCAACACTTTGTGACGAAAACCTGAAGGGGGTGACATTGCGACTAGCAGTCATGCATTCGGCGCCGGAGCCCTTCCGTCCCTCCACCTTCGGGAAGACCTCTGTGGGATCTGCGGCGGCCGGCACACTCGAGAGAAGAGTCGGCCCGCGGAGCCCCGTTCCGGGCACCTATGAAGAACCGGCAGCGCAGCGGAATCCGACCGGCAACGACCCGCTGCAAGCCCCCCGCAACGCTCAAGATCGCTGCGCGCAGGCCCGAGGGAAATAAGCGCACCGGAACGTCAAAGGGCGGCGTCCCGGCAGTGCTAGCGTCTTCCCCCCGAGGCCCGCAGGAGAGCCCATCATGATTTCGCAGACCTGGCTCGTCACGGGCGGAGCGGGCTTCATCGGCTCGAACTTCGTCCGCTGGGTCCTGGAACACCGACCGGACGTCCGGGTCGTCGTTCTCGACAAGCTGACCTACGCCGGCAGCCTCGAGAATCTGCGCAACCTGCCTGGCAACGACCGCTACGCCTTCGTCCGCGGCGACATCGCCCGGGCCGACGACGTGGCGGCCGCCTTCGTCGACCACGCTCCGACGGCGATCCTGAACTTCGCTGCCGAGAGCCACGTCGACCGTTCGATCGACGGCCCCCGCGCCTTCGTCGACACGAACCTCTGCGGGACCTTCGAACTCCTCGAGGCGGCGCGGGCGCGCTTCGCCTCGCTCTCGCCGCAAGAGCGCGAGCCCTTTCGTTTCCTCCACGTCTCGACCGACGAAGTCTACGGGACGCTTGGCGCCGAGGGCTTCTTCACCGAAGAGACGCCCTACGCGCCCAACTCTCCCTACTCCGCTTCGAAGGCCGGCGCCGACCTCCTCGTCCGCGCCTATCACCGCACGTACGGGCTACCGACGATCACGACGAACTGCTCCAACAACTACGGGCCCTATCAGTTCCCCGAGAAACTGATCCCGCTGATGGTGCTGAACGCGCTCGAGGGCAAGCCGCTTCCGATCTACGGCGACGGCGGTAACGTGCGCGACTGGATCTTCGTGACCGACCACTGCGAAGGGATCGTGCGCGCCCTCGAAGACGGCGTCCCCGGAGAACAGTATGCGTTCGGCGGAAGCAGTGAGCGTTCGAACCTCCAGGTCGTCGACGCCCTGTGCAACGCGATCGAAAGGCTTCGGCCTGCGGCCGACAACGAAGCGATGAAGCGCCAGGGCCTCGACGACTACCATACCCTGAAGAGCTTCGTAGAGGACCGACCGGGCCACGACCGACGTTATGCGATCGACGCGAGCAAGTCCCTCGCAGAGCTCGGCTGGAGCCCTGGGCACACTTTCGAGGACGCGATCGCCCAGACGGTCGGCTGGTATCTCGAAAACGAAGCCTGGCGACGAGCGATCCAGGACGAAGGCGATGCCCGGGCGCGACAAGGACTCTCCACTGAGACGAAGGGAGCCGGGGAATGAAGGGCATCCTCCTCGCGGGCGGCTCAGGAACCCGCCTCGCGCCGGCGACGAGCGGCGTCTCGAAGCAACTCCTGCCCGTCTACGACAAGCCGATGGTCTATTACCCGCTGTCCTCACTGATGCTCGCGGGGGTGCGGGACATCCTGCTGATCTCGACGCCCTGGGACACGCCGATCTTCGAACGCATGCTGGGTGATGGAAGCCAGTTCGGCGTCCGGATCCAGTATAAGATCCAGGACAAACCCGAGGGCATCGCCCAGGCTTTCCTCATCGCTGCGGATTGGATCAACGGGGACCCGGTCTCGCTCGCCCTCGGCGACAACATTTTCTACGGCCACGGTTTCCCCGACTCGATTCGCCGCGCCGCGACTCAGGAATCCGGCGCGACGGTGTTGGGCTACCGGGTCCACGATCCGGAACGCTACGGCGTGATCGAGTTCGGAGACGACGGGAGCGTGCTCTCGATCGAGGAGAAGCCCGAGCATCCGCGTTCGAGCTACGCCGTCGCCGGTCTCTACTTCTACGACGAACAGGTCGTCGACATCGCCCGCAACCTGACGCCCTCCCCTCGCGGCGAGCTCGAAATCACCGACGTGAACCTCGCCTATCTCGAGCGCGGCACCCTCAAAGTCGAGCTCCTCGGCCGCGGTGTAGCCTGGCTCGATACCGGGACCCACGACGCTCTCCTACAAGCCGCGAACTTCATCGAGGCGGTGCAGCAGAGACAGGGGCTCCGTATCTCCTGCCCCGAGGAGATCGGCTGGCGCAACGGTTGGGTCGACGACGAGCAGCTGCGCATCCACGCGCACGCACTCTCCAAGAACAGCTATAGCGAGTACCTGCTCCGGCTGCTCGACGAGGGCTGATCGCCGACCGGCCCCCTTGCGCCCGGGCCCGCCTAGCGATTCGCGAGTCGCTCCTGCCAGCGCCAGGCGTCGCGCATCGCCTCGTCGATCGTGCGCGTCGCCTTCCATCCGAGCACGCGCTCGACCTTGTCGCAGGACGCGTAGATCTGCTCGATGTCACCCGGCCGTCGCGGGCCGACCTCTCGCGCGATCGGCTGTCCCGTCGCGCGCTCGAACGCGTCGAGAGCTTCGTCGACCGAGGTGCCAC
This sequence comes from Deltaproteobacteria bacterium, assembly GCA_002709835.1. Lineage (GTDB taxonomy): Bacteria > Myxococcota_A > UBA9160 > UBA9160 > UBA4427 > UBA4427. Next base: position 17,109 of record PAQX01000070.1, on the reverse strand, counting down.
GCCCCGTCCCCACGTTAAAGACCTCGACCCTCGGATCCTCCCCCTGTTCCGCCATCCAGTCGAGGGAGCGAACGTGGGCCGCCGCAAGATCGAGCACGTGGATGTAATCCCGGACGCAGGTCCCGTCCCGCGTACTCCAGTCGTCGCCGAAGATCTGAATCGGACCGCGGAGCCCCGCGGCACTCTGCAGGATGATCGGCACGAGGTTCTGAGGATCGCCCAGCGGGAGCTCGCCGATCCGGGCCGAGGGATGGGCCCCGATCGGATTGAAGTAGCGGAGCAGCGTCACGCGATGCGGCGCGCCCGACGCGACCAGGTCGGTGAGGATGTCCTCGCAGATCCGCTTGGTCGCTCCGTAGACGCTCGCAGGCTCGGCGCGGGGGGTCTTTTCGGTGACAGGCAGCGAGGCGGGCTGACCATAGACGGTGCAGGACGAGGAGAAGACGAGGTCCCGGGTTCCGAACTCGGCCATGACCTCGAGCAGGTTCATGAGGCCGCCCAGGTTGTTCCGGTAGTAGAGGAGCGGCTTCTCCTGGGACTCCCCCACCGCCTTGGAGGCGGCAAAATGGATCACGCCATCGATCGGCCCCGCGGATTCGAAGACCTGCTGGAGCCGTGCCCTGTCGCCGCAGTTGATCTCGTAGCAGGACACGGGGCGCCCGCAGATCTCGGCGAGCCCCTCGACGACCCCACGATCGGAGTTCGAGAAGTCGTCGACGATCACCGGATCGAAGCCGTTCTCGATCAGGTCGACGACCGTGTGCGAGCCGATGAAGCCCGCGCCCCCAGTCACGAGGATGCGGCCCCTGCTCTGCTTGCCTGCGAATTCGCCCACGAATCCCCCCTCGTCAATCCATAGACCCGCATCCGGGACTACGTGTTCTGGATCGACAATCCGCCATCAACCGGAATCGCCACGCCATTGAGAAACGAAGCCGCGGGCAGCGCGAGCGAGAGCGTCATGTGCGCGACCTCCTCCGGAATCGCGTAGCGCCGGATCGGGACGCGGCGGCGCGCGAACTTCTCCCGATGAGGCTCCGGGATGCCTTCGGTGAGGCCCGTCAGGATCGGTCCGGGGCAGATGCAATTGGCCGTGATGCCCTCGGGCCCGAGGTCGAGGGCCATCGAGCGCGTCAGACCGACGACACCATGCTTCGCCGCCGTGTAGGGCCCGGCGTTCTTCGTCGCCCCGAGCCCCTCGGTCGACGCGATATTGATGATCCGTGCGTCACCAGCGCGCCGCATCTGGGGAAGCGCGGCGCGGACGATCCGCTGATGCGAGGTGAGCAGGACGTCCAGCGCCTTTGCCCAGCCGGGCTCGTACTCCTCATCGCTCATATCGAGGGTCCCGCCGACGGCGATCCCCGCGTTGTTGACGACGACCCCGATGTCACCCAGCGTCGTACCGATCTCGTCGACCACCGTGTGGATCCGGTCGAGGTCGCCGACGTCGAGGGTCCACCCCGCGGCGGTCCCACCGGCCTCGGTGATCTCGCGGACGACGAGATCCACGCCGTCCTGACCGAGGTCGGTAACGGCGACCTTGGCACCTTCGTCCGCGAAGAGATGAGCGGTTGCGCGGCCCATGCCGCTGGCCGCCCCGGTGATCAGAACGACGCGGTCTGCGACGGAACGAGAAAGAGTCGATAGGCGAGACATGGACGGAGCCTATCGCATCGAAGACGCAAGGCTGCCTCGCCGCTCCGCCGGCCGTGGGGCCCCGATACCATACGAAACATCTCGCCCTCGCGTTCTGAGCTCGGCACCAGGCGAGCCAGAATCTGCAGCGACCCGTCGCGGGGTGCGGGAGGAGACAGTGGCGACTGCCTCCCGAGGGAAAGCGGCGGGCGTCGCAGCCCCCTAGACTGGAGCGGCTACAAATCCGATTGCCCGGCTCCACGGTCAGGGAAGCCAGTCGATCGCCTTTCGCACCAACGGAGAGTTAGGACGATGCCGACCCACGAAGAACTTGAGATCTGGGCCAAGAACTACGTAAAGCTCTGGAACGAGGGCAACAAACAAGCCTGGGTCGAGAACTGGCAGAACCTCTGTTACGGCGACTTCAAGATGTACGATCCGGTGGGGACGCCGCCGAAGTTCGATTTCAACGGATGCTGCGTCGAACCCTTCGATCTCTTCCAGCCCTCGATGTCCTTCTACGTCGATCCCTCGACGAAGTTCATCTGCGGGAACGAAGTCGCTTGGGTGATGGTCAACATCTTCCGCAAGGACGGAGAAGAGCAGCACCTCAAGTCGATCGAGACCTATCGCTTCGGCGACAACGGCAGCTGCGAGATACGGACTCACTACGACGTGCCGCCTGCGGATGACCCGATCTCCGGCCACCTCTTTGCGAAATACCTACCCGACAACACATAGGCCTCACGATCGACCTTCCCCATCGAGAAAAGCGCCGGCAAGGCCGAGGCGCTGCGTAAAGTCCTTCGAGGAAGCCGCCCGGATAAATGCGCCGTGGTGGAGCGCTCTACGACCGTGCCTAGCACGATGTTCTTTATTAGAGGAGTCAGGCGAAAACCGACCGCGGAAGCGGAACGGGCGGCCTGCCACTCCGAGCGCAGATCGGTGCTGGCATTCGCCCCTAGTAGGGTCAGATCGCCTGCCTCGCGCAGGCTGCGGCGGCCCCGCGCCCGGATCCCGACCGCCCGTCGAACCGGCCCTCAAGTAATCCGCACCGCAATTCAAAAACTACGAGTGTCCTCAGCTGGGCAGGGGAAGCATCGCGTCGCTCCATGTCCTCCGACGGACGTCCTTTAACGCTATAGGGTCGGCAGGAGCCGGCATAGCGCAGCAGGCGGCGGCACACAGAGCGTCACTGGACGCGCGAAACGCCACTAGCCATCACCGGATTCCGAGGCCGGCGAAGCACCCTATCCCAACACAAAAGCGCCCCAACCCGAAGGCCGAGACGCTGCGTGAATTCAGCTGAGCCCGCCCCACCGCCAATCGCCGGCCCAGCGAGACCGAGGCCAATGCAGCCTTTGGTCATTTCGGCCTCACCTCGCATCGGCGAGATTGCGCTCTCCGCCACCCTGCGGGCCCTCGGACGCAGCACCGCTACGCGCCCGTGCGAAATCGCATCCGAACGGGCAGCGTTTTTATCCCACCGACGTTCGCGGAGGCCAGCCGCTGCACCGGCGCCGTCGATTCCATTTCCTCCACGCGGGACAGGAGGTGGCGGAAGACCAGCTCGATCTCGATTCGCGCCAAGTGGGCACCAAGACAGACGTGCTCTCCTATACCGAAAGCGACGTGGCGAGCGCGGCGCGGGCCGATCCGGAAATCGAACGGGTCATCGAAGACGCCCTCATCGCGGTTGGCGGACGGGTAGAACAGCGCCAGCGTGTCTCCGGGGCGGATCTGGGCCCCTCGGAGATTCAGATCGATCTGAGACGTGCGCGCGTGATGGATCACCGGGGAGGTGAAGCGCAGGATCTCCTCGACGGCGTCGCCCATGAGCTCCGGCTGCCGCCGAAGCCGTTCCCACTCAGACGGCGTCTCGAGGAAGGAGAGCAATCCTCCGCTCACCGCGTTTCGGGTCGTCTCGTTTCCAGCGACGATCAGGATCAGGTAGTAGGCCATGAGCTCGGCCTCCGGAACTGGAGCCCCGTCGATCCTTGCGGTCGCCAGCAAGCTCACCAGATCGTCTCCCGGGTTCAACCGGCGTTGCCTTGAGATCTCCGAGAAGTATTCATAGATCTCGCGACGACCGCGAGCGATCGTGTCTTCGACTGTTTCCCCCTCTCGCTGGTATTCGCCGTCCGCAAAGCCCGTCATCGCATGGGTCATCGCGTAGATGTCGTCCCAATCCTCGCGAGGAAGATCCAGGAGCCAGGCGATGATCAGGATCGGCAAGGGCGCGGCGACCCGATCCACGAAATCGAAAGACGCTTCGCTGCCCGGATCGCCGAGACCGCTCATGATCTCCTCGGTGACAGCCTCGATCGGCTCCCGGAGCTTTGCCAACGCGCGGGGCGTGAAGTGTCGGCTCACGAGTTCTCGATAGATACGGTGTTCCGGAGGATCCATGCTCGAGAGGGTCCGCGCCTGCGCAATCTCCTCGTTGCCGACGGACGCCTTGAAGCGCGGACGGTTCGTGAACACGTCGGGGCGGCTCGAGATCTGAACAATGTCCTCGAGCTTCGTGATAGCCCAATACGGAATCCCCTCCTCCGGCTCGACGAGAGATACCGGCGACTCTCGACGTAACCTCGACCACTCTTCGTGGGGATAGCCAAAACGCCCGTAGTACTCCGGATCGAGCAGGACGCCGTCCTTCGCGCGGGCATCGATCATGAGTGCCGTCATCTCGACCGCCTCCGAGGATCCCGGCGGCACGAGCTGACCGGACGCAGGCGCGACCGGGAGCCTCCCACCATCAAGCGCTGGCTCACAGAAGCGCGTTCCATGCCCCCTCCGTTGCAGATCCAGCGGCACGCTACAGAGAACGGACGGCGCTCGCTAGAAGCGAGCGGCTGGAAGTGGCGCACGGGCCGCGACATCGTGACGTCGTGTCGCCACCTCAGCTTCAGGAACCGAAAGAAGGCCCCAGAAGTGACGCCCACCGACGCTCTCGCGACGGCAGGAGCCGGTATAGCGCGCCACCCGTTGGAACACAGAACCTCACTAGGCGGGTGAATCGTCACCCCGCGTCACCAGATTCTCATCCAGGCGAAACGCCCTCCCCCAAAAACGGAAGCGCCCTGACCCGAAGGCCAAGGCATTAAGTGAAGCCTGTCAATCAGGCCACCGCCCGCTGCTCTCCAGTCTATCGCGACCGAGCCGCCGCGAGATCCAGCAGCATCCGGACGCGATGTATCAAGCTCCTCGGCCTCAGCGGCTTCTGGACCACCTCGACCAAACGATCTCCGAAAGTATCAACTGCGACCGCGTGCTCGGAATAGCCGGACAGGAAGATCACAGGCGTTTCGCCGAGCACTTGATCACATCGCCTCACCAATTCCTCGCCACCAAGGTTGGGCATCACTAGGTCGCTGATCAGGAGATCGAAACACTCGCCATCCGATTCTAGACGCTCCGCCGCGATCGCACCGTCAGACGCTGACTCCACTCGGAAACCGCTGCGGGCAAGTCGATCCACTACAAGCCTACGCACGCTCGAATCATCCTCGACGACCAGAATCCGCTCTGTCCCTACCGCGTCCCCGTGCTCGTCTCCGGACTCGAACGCCTCGTCCTCAGCGCTCTCAGCGCGCGGCAACAGCAATCCGATCTCGCATCCCTCTTCCGGCCCACTGTCGATCTCAATACCGCCGCCGCTCTGAATCACAGTCCCGTACGCCATTGAGAGCCCAAGGCCCGTTCCCTTCCCCATCGCCTTTGTGGTGAAGAAGGGCTCGAAAGCGCGGGCCTGGGTCTCCTCGTCCATCCCGCACCCTGTGTCGCGTACTGATACTCTGACGTATTCGCCGGGCGCCAACCCAGACACATCCCCGCCCACGAACACTCGGTTCTCGGTGCCGATCGAGAGGACTCCGCCCGTGGGCATGGCGTCCCGCGCGTTTACCGCAAGGTTCATCAGCACCTGTTCGATGCGATGCGGATCAATGAAAACACTCCAAAGGTCGTGTGAAAGATGGTTCTCCACCCGCACGTTCTCGGGCAAGAGACGCCGAACCATCCCCGTGAATTCCCGTATGAGCTCATTCATTTGGACGGTCTTCGGCTCGAGAAGCTGGCGACGGCTGAACGCAAGAAGCTGGCGGGTAAGGACAGCCGCCTGGTCGCCCGCCTTCAATATCTCATTCAGCGACTCCTCAAGGCCCGCTTGACCCTCTGCTTGGTCGATCGCTGCCTCGGTATAGCCGGTGATCACCATCAAAAGGTTGTTGAAGTCGTGGGCCACCCCGCCTGCCAACCGGCCGATGCTCTCCATGCGCTGTGAATGTTCGAGTTGCTCGTTTCGCTCGCGCAGAGCCCGCGCGCTCTCCTCCGCATCCCGAACCGCGGCACGGAGGGCCGATTCACGGCGCTTGAGTGCCTGACTCGCCAGCAGGCTCATGCTCGTGATGAACAGAAGTGCCAGCACGAGGTTGAAGAGGACGAGGGCATTCTCCTTCTCCGGCACGTGAGGCGGGAGCTCTGTCCGTCCCTCTAGCCAAAAGAAGCCCGCAAAAATCAAGGCGCCGCAGAGGCTCGCGAAGATCCCGAGCGACACCCGCAGGTAGAGCGTGGCTACCATCGGGATCACAACCAACCAAACCAGCAAGACGGAATTCAGGCCTCCCTGGTAGTAGGCAGGCGGGACGATCGCGCTCATCGCCGCAAGGAGCGCGATGCAGAGCCCTGCGTCCACGGAGCCTGAGACACGCGTCACCAAAGGTGCGCCAAGAAAGAGGGCCGCCGCGATGCAGAAGCTCAGGGCCCGATACGGTGCGAGATCAATAAAGAGCGTCGCATAGACCATCGCCCCGCTCAGCGAAACGAGCGCGAAGATAGTGATTGCCCCCAACAGCATCACGCGCGTGCGCTCAACAGGCGGCACGGGCCGTGCCCGAGGCGGGACGAGGAACTCCCAATTCATGACTGCTGATCCTAGCGTCCCACGACCGACAATGATGAGCGGAAACCCAAATGGCGCCGAGAGCACCGGCGGACGTCACTCCTCACTTCAGAGGGCCTATTAGACGACTCGTGGCTCCGATGGCATCGCTGAGACGTAGGCCCGTGCATGCTCGACCGGAACGGTCTAGATCGTTCCGTACTCGCGTTGGATGCTCACGCCGCCCTGCATCCACATCTTCACTCGCTTCGACTGCACGCCCTTCTCCGGGTGGCAAACCAGCCAGGCCGTCCCGTCATTGGAACCGCGGCCGGCGGCGCAGAGCCGCCCCGCACCATTTCGCCTCAGCTCTCGCTCAGGACGGCCAGAGCGGGTGAGTTGCAAAAGAGAGCCGCCAGGAGAAGGAGCGCGCTTCGGAGCATGGGCGGCAGCCCCTCAGGACGAGACTGAGCCGACGCGTCACTCAAGGAGTGCCTTGCGTGAACAGCCTAACCCCATTGCCCCTCGGCGTACGGCGTATTCCAGCACTCAGCGAGGCGTCCGTCGACGATCTTGAAGACCTCAATGCCGCACATCTCGAGGCCGTCTTTCTTGGTCATCTGCATGTTCCAAATCGACGTCACGAAGGTGTCGTCAGCGTGTGTGATCACGCGATCGATGTGCACTCCCATCTCGTCGAGCCCGAACTGCACCCGCGCGATCTGTTCGTCGTGGCTCAGGCGGGTTGTGACCCCCTTCGGATCGTGTCGGACGATCGGATCGGCGCAGATGTCGCGGATGAGCTCCACCCGCCCCGCGTTATTCACTTCGTCCCAGTAGCGTTCGAGAAGAGTCTGGGCTGCGGTTTTGGACATAGGGGATCGACCTCGAGCAATGACCTGATACGCGATGCGTGGTCCGCTCTGCGAGTCCGACTAGCAGGGCGTCTCTTTTTCAGGAGGAGTCAGACGGAAACGCGCCGCAAAAGCGGAAGTAGAAAACGAGCATAGAGCCAAATTCAGAGCCAGGTTGAGAATATGACAAGAATCGGCGATCCGCCGAAATCCATACACGCCCTAGCCCTTCACACAGAGGCGCGAAGTCACGTGCTCGAGATCCCCCAGCACGGCGGCAGGCAAATCCCCTGAGGCTCCCCCTTGTGCCCCCACGGTTCCAACGACCGCGTGACTGTGAGGTTTTTGCACATTCTCCGCGCCGTGGATAGTTCCCGAATGACATTGAGCAGACCAGGCTTGATTGCAAGCGTACTCGACCGCCTGTTGACCACCGAACGACTCGGCCTGCATAGAGTGAGAATGACCATGACCAGGGACTTGGAGAGTCCGATTCGAAGCTGTGGTCGTCAGATAAGCACCGCCCAGCTTTAGGTATCCGTCCTCAACTGCCCAACAGCCATCGGGGCACGATTGATCCGTGAGGAACATACTTGAGGCGAGCTCCAGATCGGCCAACCTCTCTTCGATTTCATCTAGTGCTGCCGCCGCACTAATGAAGTTCTGATTTACGTGATCGACATTCGCGACGGATCCATTTTCAAACGACACCCAGGTCGAGTAATGCGGACCAATCAGAGCACGGAGCAGCAGGAATAACGGCAGCGCGAGGCCTACCTGACGCGAGACTCGGTTCATCTTGGACATTGCTGCGACTAGAAGCGCGGCAAGCAGTAGAAACAGCCCGGACCATCCCATCACCGGAACGACGGCCCGCGGCCGGCGGCGCATAAGCACCCCACAACATCTCGCCCCAGTTCTCGCCCCAGGCGGCCAGAGCGGGTGACGTGCAAAAGGAAAAAGCGATAACCAGTAGCGTGATGCGGGGCATCAGCGGCAGTCCTTCAGAATGGGGCAACGGGGCCGAGTGTAAATCAACCGAGCCGGTGCGACCGGCGCCTCGTGCCGTTCCGAGGTGTCGACCTTCGGCCTAGCACCTAACGCAGTCCTTCTTTTTCGGCCCGTAAAACAGACCCCTAGGAGGGGAGTTGCGCAGTCCGGCCTGTGCGGTGTGGCGCGAATTGGACTGAATCACCACACTCTCTAGACGAGAGTCATTCCCGGCTCGTCACGGGACTTCGCTATGCCGCCTCGGACAAGCAGCTGGATCCGATGGATCTGCCTCCTGCTCCTCCTCGTGTTCTGCAGAGAGGCATCCGCCCAATCGCTGACCTGCGCCGCGTGGTGCGATCTCATGTCAGACCATTGTTCCGAGGAGGTGCTGCATGACGAGGCTTTCTGCCTTGACTACTGCGAGCATCCTGATCTCGATGTCATGGACCTAGGCAGCCTCTCCGACACAACAGGCAATACCCTGGGCTGCCGGATCCATCACGCTCTTCAAGCGGCGGCAACAAGCGGCGCAACCCGCGAGGCTCACTGCGCGGCGGCGGCCATGACCGGGGGCGGCGTCTGCGGCGACTACTGCGAGGTCTACTGTGATCTCGCCCTAGAGACCTGTAATCCAGTCAACAACGCTGCCTATTCGGGATCCTCTGTCTTCGCACCGGGGGGCGTGCCGTCCAGGGCTCAATGCCTCGCTGCGTGCTCGGGCTATCCCGAGGACGTTCTCGAGGGCATTTCCCAAACGGATCAGCTGTTCGGCTACGGAGACACTGTACAGTGCCGAATTCACCACCTTCAAGCTGCGGTCGTTGAGGGTCAGGACAAGGCCAGCGCCTACGGTTTGCATTGCGGCCATTCCGCTCCCGTTTCGGATGGAGCTCTATGTTCGGACATTGCTGAACCGAACGTCATCAACTATTGCGTGTTCGCCCTGCAGCACTGCACCAGCGGCAACGCGATCCTACCTCCGGGAACCGAGCATGCCGACTGCGTGGCAATCCTGAACGAGTCGCTGATCGCAGGCGACTACCAAGAGGGCGGTTTCGAGAGTTTCGCCGATACTGCGACCAACTCGGTCGGCTGCCTCAATAATCGGATCATGCTGGCCGCGCAGGACGCCGTGACCTATTGCGCGGCGGGAGATTACGATAGAACGAACTGGGTCCCGGCCGGCGACGCGGTTTGCGCTGCGCCCAGCACCGCGGTCCCCTCCACCTCTCACGGACTCTGGCTCCTGGCTTTCGCGCTCATGGTCTCCGGAGTCCTGGGTCTAGGCTTCTCTGAAATACGCCGATTCTGATTTCTGGAACCGCCTCGCCTCCACAAGCACACCCACCCCAGTCCAGATCCTCAGCGCCACGAATCTCGTGGCGAAGTCGGGACCTCTTCCGAACTCGATCATCTGCTAATGCAGCCGGTTGCAGTTGGAACAGTGCGAGCCTTTCGGTTTCACGCCGAGCGCAGTGTTACTTACGAGAGGACTCAGGTGGAGACACGCAGCAAAGAGGCATCCCTTTCATCTTTCAAAGCGCGGTCACTAAGCGAGGACCAGTGGCGTGGTTCGGATCGCGAGCGGGAGTCCTTAACGAGGCTGAACGGAACTTTCATTCAATCAGAATCCGTCCATTCCGGGTCCGATGACTGAGACATAGACCAGATGCTTGTCAGGGTTTCGCACAGAAAGTCACCCTAGGGCGCTATCTGCCAGGAGCCAAAAGCCGAGGCGCTCCGTAGATGTCTCGTCTGTTGCGTTGTTTACCGACGCCGCGTGCTCGCCAGCCCATCGAGACCGAGGCCCATAAAGAGAGTCGCCACGCGCGCGACGGCCTGACCGCGCCCGACCGGGTCTTCACGAAGCCCACCGGACAGGTCTGGGACTACGACTCGTTCGCCAACCGCTTCGACGCGCTACGGGCGAAAATGACCCTGCCAGAGATCAACGCGCGGCCCTTCACGTTCCACTCGACCCGGCACACCTACGCCTCTTGGGCGCTGATGGCGAACCGGCCGGTGATCTGGGTCAGCAAGGTTCTGGGACACGCGGACATTAAGACCACGCTCGAAACCTACGCCCACGTCATCCCCGACATGGCGCCCGATCTGTCGTTTCTGGGGGCGCTCGAAACGCAAAATGGGGGCGATTCGGAGCGTGTCATAAAGTTTATGACATTTTATGACACGACGACGCAATCAAGTGTATCCCCGATCCCGCAAGCCATTGGATCTAAAGGGGAAACATGGTCGGGCCGGCGGGACTTGAACCCGCGACCTCTTGACCCCCAGTCAAGCGCGCTACCAGACTGCGCCACGGCCCGAACAGGCGCATGTTTTAGCCCAAGGCCGGCGGACCGTCGATGCCGGAAGCCCCGGAAACGACTTGGAGGGTCGACCGCGGGGACGAGGCAGGGGCCAGCCGGGATCAGAGGTCCAGATCATCCTCGATCGGGCGGCCCATCCAGTCCTCGCGCGCGCGCTTGGCGCCGAGGGCCTCCGCTCCACCGAACGCCGCGGAGGTCTCGAAGAGGTCTGCGGCGATCGCGTGGATCGCGCGGGGCACACCATTCGAGAGCGCATGGATGCGCTGGGCCTCGTCGTGGTCGACGCGGTCGACGATCGCGTCAGGAAAGCCGGCCCAGCGCATCCGGGCGCGCACGTAGGCGCCCGTCTCCTCCGGACTGAGTCGATCCCGATACCGGAACTCTCGCGGCGACAGGGCATGCAGCGCCGCAAGGAGACGACTGCCTTTCGAGTCAGGGCTGAGTGCCAGCAGCAGCCGAATCGGTGCTGCGCCTGCCTCTATCCCGGTGACCAGCGCCTCGATCGTCTCGGCGGGCATCGAGTCGGCGTCGTCGAGCAGCAGCGTGAAGGGCGCGTCGACACCGTCCCCCAAACGGCCGAGGGCCGCGATCGCGTCCCCGTCCCCCTCGAGCGCTGGACGGGCGCGGCCCAGCAGTCCGTGCACCCAGATCGCGAGGTCCGTGGGCCCAAGTCCAGCGTACGGGAGGTAGAGCGCCTTGGGCCGCGCCGCGACGGTTCCGCTGGCCAGCCCCTCCGCGTTCAGACGGGCCTCGACCACGCGCAGCAGCAGCGTCTTCCCGAACCCGGGCGACGCGATGATCGCGCCGAGGGCAGCCGTGCCGCCCGACTCGGCGAGCCATGCTCCGACTTCGCCAAGGGTCGCTTCGGTCGCCGGTCGTGCCACGTAGGCCGCTGGATCCGACGTCTCGGAAAAGGCACGTCGAGTCGCTGCCGTCAGCGCTTCGAGTTCGCCGGTCGTGAGACCGGACGCATCGGCGCTCATGAGCCTTCCTGGAGCACTCCTCGGAGCATCGTGAGCTCCGATTGCATCTCGTCGAGCGCAGCGCGGAACGAGACCCACTTCTCGCTGCTCGCCGCCTGGACGGCGGCTTCGACCTCGGACTTCGTCGCGCTGGTGCCCGGCGGCTGGTCGAGGAGCGCGAGCGCATCCTCGACGCCGAGTTCCTGGATTCGCTGACGTGCACCGGCGATGGTGTAGCGCTCGTCCCAGAGCAACCGCTTCAAGAGCCAGACGAATTCGATGTCGCGCTTGCGATAGAGGCGCTGCTTCGAGCGGCTCTTCGGCGGCGCCATCCAGCGGAACTCGGTCTCCCAGTAACGGAGTACGTGCGCCTTCACGCCGGTCAGTCGGCTGACTTCCCCGATCCGGTAGTAGCGCTTGTCCGAAGCGAGAAGCTTCGCGCGCGCTGCGGCGTCGCCCTCGTGATCGACGGGTTCGATCCCGTCGACATCCTTCACGCTCTTCGAACCCGTCCCTCGCGGCATACGTTCCCCCGACCCGTTCACCCGTGGCACGATGCCACGCGCGGAGCGCACGCGCACGGGAAAAGTAGGAACGGAGCACGAGGGGCGTCGCCGCGGCGGCGACTTCCAGCGGTCGCGGACGTTATTCGACTTCGCCGTTCTGGCGGGCCTCGGCGGCGCGATCCTCGTCGGTCACCTCGGTCTCGTTCAGAACATTCTTCAGAACGAGACTGGGCTTGAACGTGAGGACGCGGCGGGCGTCGAGCAGGATCTCCTGCCCCGTCTGGGGATTGCGACCCTTCCGTGCGTTCTTCTCGCGCACGACGAAATTTCCGAAGCCGGAGATCTTGACCTTCTCACCCTCGGCGAGGGTTTCCTTCATGATCTCGAACACCTTCTCTACAAGCTCCGCGGCTTCCTTCTTCGAGAAGCCCACGCGCTCGTAGATCTGTTCGACGATCTCGGCCTTGGTCATCGTCCGCTCTCCCGCTTCCGGCCCCGTGTCCACCGAGGGCCCCAAACGCCTGATTCCATTGACGCTTTCGCGTGGCAAAAATCATAGCGCGCGCTGGTTCGAAGCTCGCGCAGCTCGGCGCGACACGCAAATCGTGTCGCGCCGAGCGCGGAGGCGATTAGAGGCTGGCCTTCGCCTTCTCGGCGAGCGCCGCGAATCCCTGGGGGTCTTCGAGGGCCAGCTGAGCCAGGACCTTGCGGTCCACTTCGACGTTGGCTGCCTTCAGGCCGGCCATCAGACGGCTGTATGAAACACCGTTCTGACGCGCGGCCGCGTTGATGCGCGCGATCCATAGACCGCGAAATTCGCGCTTGCGCTGGCGACGGTCGCGGTAGGCGTACTTCTCCGCCTTGTCGACGGCCTCGGTCGCCACGCTGTGGAGCTTGCTGCGCGCGCCGAAATAGCCTTTCGCTCGCTTCAGCACTCGCTTTCGTCGCTTGGCGCCGGGGACGCCCCGCTTCACTCTCGGCATCTTCTTCTCGCTTTTCTTCGACCGCTCGGGATCGTTCCCGGGATCTTTCCAGTCCGGAAGGCGTGCCTCGGCCTACTCGGACGGTTCGGATGCTGGCGCCGTTCTCTACGACCCAGCGGGCTGTCCGCCGACCTGATTAGAGGTAGGGGAGCAGCCGACGCACGCGCGGCGTGTCGTCTGCCGAAACCAGATCGTGCTGGCGCAGCTGACGCTTCCGCTTCGTCGTCTTCTTCGTCAGGATGTGCTGACGATTGCTCTTGTTGCGCTTCAGCTTGCCAGTACCGGTCTTGCTGAATCGCTTCGCCGACCCGCGGTGGGTCTTCATCTTGGGCATCGGAACCTTTCCTTCGCCTGTGGTTGATGGTGACGGGCATCCTGCCCCTCACCGGAATTCGTACTAGCTCGACGGTTTCGCTTCTTCGCCAGCGTCCGGGGTCTCCGTCGCCGCCGCTTCCGTCGTCGCCTCTCCGGTCGCCTCCTCGCTCTTGCCTTCGGCGACCTCTTCGGCCTCCTCGGCGCGCTTGGCCTCCGCGACCGCCTCACGGTCCGCGACCAGGATCATCGACATGAAGCGCCCCTCCATCCGAGGGCTCGACTCCACCTTCGCAATCGGACCGAGCTGTTCGATGACCGCGTTGAGCTGCTCGCGGCCGCGATAGGTGTGGACCATCTCCCGGCCACGGAACATCACCGTGACCTTCACCTTGTCGCCAGCCATGAGGAACTTGCGGGCATTGCCGAGCTTGAAGTTCAGGTCGTGCTGATCGGTCCCCGGTCGAAGCTTCACCTCCTTGAGGCTCGCCGACTGGGTCTTCTTGTTCGCACCCTTCTTCTTCTGCTCGTACTTGAACTTGCCGTAGTCCATGATCCGGCAGACGGGCGGTCGCGAGTTCGCGGCCACCTCCACCAGATCGAGACCGTCCTCACGGGCGATGTCGAGGGCAGCTTCCGGCGGCATGACGCCGAGCTGCTCCCCGTCGGCGCCTATGACGCGGACTTCACGGACTCGAATCCTCTCGTTCACCCGGGTCTGATCTCGCTCGGGCTGAACGATCCTGAATCTGGATCGGGCAGGGATCTGACTTTCCTCCTCAGTCCAACGGGGCTTTGCGACGTTCGGCGTTCGCCAGGGCGAGCGCCTCTACGAGCGCCTCTACCGACATCGCATCGTTGGCCTGCTTGGATTTACGTAATCGCGGAGAAACGGTTCCCCGCTCGACTTCTTCATCTCCGATCACCAGGGTGAGCGGAATCTTCTGGGTCTGACCCTCGCGGATCCGGAATCCGAGAGTCTCGCTCCGATCGTCGACTTCCGCACGCACTCCCTTGGCCCCCAGGGCCGCTTTGAGCTCGTGAGCCCGGGGGGCATGCCGGTCGGCGATGGGCAGGATCACCACCTGGACGGGGGAGAGCCAGAACGGGAAATCCCCTCCCGTGTGCTCGATGTAGATCCCGATGAAGCGCTCGAGAGAGCCGAGAATCGCCCGGTGGAGCATCGCGGGCTGGTGGAGCCCGCCGTCCCGCCCCACGTACTTCAGGCCGAACCGGCCAGGCATGGCCATGTCGATCTGGATCGTCGCCAGGGTCCAGGCACGCCCCAGCACGTCCTTGAAGTCCGCCTCGACCTTCGGCGCGTAGAAGGCGGCGTCTTTTTCCTTGATGTGGCAGTGAAAACCGGCGCGCTCGACTGCGTCGATGAGCGCCTTTTCGGCCACGTCCCAGTCGGCGGGGTCGCCGAGAAACTGATCGGGCCGGGTCGACACCGCCATCTCGACGCCGTCGACGTCGAGTTTGTCATAGATCTCAGCGGTCATTTGGAAGAAGGAATCGATCTCTTCCGGAACCTGCTCGGGCTCACAGTAGATGTGGGCGTCGTCCTGGGCAAAGGTCCGGACTCGGGTAATGCCGTTCAGCGTACCGCTTCGCTCGTTGCGATGAAGGCGACTGAACTCGGCCCACCGAATCGGCAGATCGCGGTAGCTGCGAAGACCCGTCGTGAAGAGATGGCAGTGGCCCGGGCAGTTCATCGCCTTGACGCCGAGTTCCTCCCCTTCGTCGCTGCCCTCGAACCAGTACATGTCGTCGTGGAACTTGTCATAGTGCCCGGACGTCTTGAACAGATCCGACCGGAAGAGCTGCGGCGTCATGACCTCGTTGTATCCGTACTTGGGATAGAGGTCCTGGACGAAGCGGATCAGCTCGTTGTAGAGCGTCATGCCCTTCGGCAGATAGAACGGTGAACCCGGCGCGAGCGGGTCGAGATGGAAGAGGCCGAGGTCTGCGCCGACCCGCCGATGATCCCGCTTCTTCGCCTCCTCGAGGCGCGCGAGATGACTCTTCAGGGCCTTCTTGCTCTCGAAGGCAGTGCCGTAAATGCGCTGGAGCTTGGGGCCGGATTCGTCGCCGCGGAAGTAGGTCCCGCTGGATTCGAGGAGCTTCACGGCGCCGATCTGCTTGGTCGACTGGACGTGCGGCCCACGACAGAGATCCGCGAACTCGCCGTGCCGAAAAACCGTGATCTCGGCATCCTCAGGGATGTCGCCCAGACGCGAGAGCTTCAGCTCTTCCCCCATCGAAGAGAAGAGGGCTCTGGCTTCGGCGCGGCTCAGGACCTCACGGGTGAAGTCGGCCCCCTCCGACAGGATCTTGTTCATCTCCTTCTCGATCTTCTCGAGATCTTCCGGAGTGAAGGGCTCATCCACAAGGAAGTCGTACTGAAACTTCTCGCTGTGATCGGTCCGGCCGGCATCGACCTGCGCGTTCGGGAAGAGCCGCTTGACGGCATCAGCCATGACGTGCTCGGCGGAGTGTCGAATCCCCCCCCCGCCGGTCTCGTCTTTCGTCGTGACGATCGCAACGGCGGCGTCCGCGAGAATCGGCGCTCGGAGGTCGACGATCTGGCCATCGATCTTGCCGGCAAGCGCAGCCTTCGCGAGACCGGGACCGATCTCGGCGGCCACATCGAGGACGGTGGCGCCGGCGGCGAGCTCGAGCTGCTTGCCGTCGGGGAGCGTGACGGTGATGGCGTCACTCATGGTCGTGAGCCGTGAGGGTCCGCAGGCGCGCGAAGGCATCCGTGCATCCCGTGAACGGATGCAGCCGATGGTCTTCCTTGTTGGTTACGCGACGATCCACCGCAGACCTCTGAGCGCGCCCGAGTCGATCCGGCCGGTTTCCCGACCCGCTCGAAACGCGTTCCCCCGAAACTCGAACCGGCCTCTCGGCACTTCGAACCTCGCGGAAGCGAAGCCTCGGAGGGATGCGGCCGGCAGACGAAACGGGGGGTGAGCTGGCTGGTAGACACGGGCGGATTTGAACCGCCGACCCCCGCCATGTCAAGGCGGTGCTCTAGACCCCTGAGCTACGTGTCTGCAATCCAGCTAAGGCGGCGTTTTAGTTAGCCTTTTGAATTGGGGGCGTCAACAGGTTCCAGCGGGGAAACCGCGCAGAAACTCACTGGCCACGCCGCTCTCATGCACCTGATGGCCGTTTCAGCGCCCAGGAGCCGACCCGCGCCCGCTTTCGCCGGCGCCCTGCGGATCCTCAGCCGGGAACCAGCGGGCTGCCACGCGAATCCGGCGGTAGATCGGGTCGAGCGACACCGGTTCGAGCACCAGCTGCGCATCGTCCCAATCGGCAATCCGCGCCGCCAATCCGTCGGCGTCGAAGGGGCCCTCGACGGCGATGATCTGTCGCGTCCGCTCGAACTCGACGGTCGAAACCCGCGTTGCGCCGAGCGGCCCTCGGAGCGCGGCGAGCACCTGCTCGAGCGCCGCGTATCGCGAGATTCCGACGAGCTCGATCGTCAGGTCGATCTGCTCGTTCTGCACCTGCGCCATCACGAGGCCAGCGCGTCCGAGGGCATCGGCGACTCGAGCCACGTCGACGATGATTTCCATGACGACCACGTACTCGGTGTCGATCCCAGGTTCGTCAGCGAAGAGAACGGGCAGCTCGCCCT
>PAQX01000069.1 GCA_002709835.1 Deltaproteobacteria bacterium | reverse complement strand
GGGCGCTCGAGGGAGGGCGCTCGATCAAGTGGGTGCAGTTAGCGCTCGGCCATTCGTCGCCCGAGCTCACGCTTCGAACCTACGCGCACGTCGTCCCGCGAGACGAGGATTCGCTCGAATTCCTCCCGAGCTCGGCCGGACGCGGAGCAAACGCGGAGAAACGCGGAGCCAAATCCGCGAAAGCAAAACGCCTCCGGCGTAAGTGACCGGAGGCGTTGAGCAATTTGGAGCACGAGACCAGATTCGAACTGGCGACCCTCACGTTGGCAACGTGATGCTCTACCAGCTGAGCTACTCGTGCGGAACCAGGAAACTGTCTGCCGTCTCTCCCGGCCGGGTGGCTGGGCTGCGGTGGCTGGTTCACCGCGACGGGCCGCCTTTTATAAGCGAAGCGCCCTGTTGAGTCAACCCCCG
Organism: Deltaproteobacteria bacterium; assembly: GCA_002709835.1. GTDB lineage: Bacteria > Myxococcota_A > UBA9160 > UBA9160 > UBA4427 > UBA4427. The sequence goes on along the minus strand of PAQX01000069.1, from coordinate 18,650 downwards.
GGAACGCGCACGAAGCCTGCAATTCCGGGTACTTGGCGGGATCCTGCGGGAGACGGGCACCGCGATCTCAGCGGATCAGAGCTTGGTGATCTTTTCCCGGTCGTCCGCGACGTCCCTGGTGGCGTTCCGGGTGTCGAAGACCCGCGGCCCGACCTTCACGACCCGGTCGTAGTCGACGTTCGGGTGGTCGGTCAGGATGACGACGAGGTCGCTCGTCTTGAGTTCCTCGTCGGTCAGGTCGACGGACTTGAAGGCCTCGCCGTCGATCGTGCACTCGGGGACGAACGGGTCGTGGTACCGGATGTCACCGCCGCGGGCACGGAGGCCCGCGATGACGTCAAGGGCCGGGGACTCGCGCATGTCGTCCACGCTCGACTTGTAAGCGACACCCAGGATGAGGATCCGGGCCCCGTTCACGGCGAGGCGGTCTTCGTTGAGCATCTCGGCGATCCGGTCGACGACGTGGTCGGGCATGCCGGAGTTCACTTCCGTGGCGAGTTCGATGAAGCGCGCGGGGAAGTTCAAGCTCTTCATCTTCCACGACAGGTAGGCCGGGTCGACGGGGATGCAGTGGCCGCCCAATCCAGGCCCCGGGGTGAACTTCATGAAGCCGTAGGGCTTGGTCGCCGCGGCGTCGATCACTTCCCAGACGTCCAGGTCGAGCTTCTCGCACATGAGGGCGATCTCGTTGGCCAGGCCGATGTTGATCGCGCGGAAGGTATTTTCGAGGAGCTTCACCATCTCAGCGGCCTGCGTCGAGGAGACCGGGACGGTGACGTCGAAGACGGTGTCGAAAACGGCGCAGGCGAGATCGGTGCAGAGCGCGGTCTCGCCGCCCACCACCTTCGGCACGTTCTTGACCTTGAACTTCGCGTTCGCCGGGTCGATCCGCTCGGGCGCGAACGCCAGCGAGAAGTCGGTACCGATCACCAGGCCGGAGTCCTCGAGCATCGGGATCACGAACTCGTGGGTCGTCCCCGGGTAGGTCGTCGAGCCGAGGATGATCAGCTGGCCCGCGTGGAGGTGCTTGCGGATCTCCTCGACGGCCGACGCAATGAAGGAGACGTCGGGGTCGCGCGTCTTGCGGAGCGGCGTCGGGACGCAGATGTTGATCACGTCGACGTCGGCGAGCTTCGTGAAGTCGGCGGTCGCCTCGAAGCGACCCGCGTCGATCTGGGCCTTCAGGTCCTCGGAAGGGACGTCGCCGATATACGACCGGCCCTCGCCCAGCGTACGGACCTTGGAGGCGTCCACATCGAAGCCGACGACGGAGAAGCCGGCGCCGCCGAGCTCGACCGCGAGGGGAAGGCCGACGTAGCCGAGGCCGATCACGCCGATGCGCGCCTCACGGGCGTCGATCTTGGCGCGGAGATCCTGGAGCTTGCTCATGGGGGGAGTCCTTGCCTTGCCGCGGAACCGCTAGAGACGGAGTGTGCCTGCGGCGAAACGGAGATCGGAAATGGAAGGACCCGACGGCCCTTCTCCCTACGAGTGTGAGTCACCGCCGGGAAGGATCGGTTGCCTGCGATCTGCTGGCCACCCTCCCCCTCGATGCGTGTCTCTCTCCGGAGGAGCGAAATGCCCTCAGGCCTCTCGATTCCCCGCGAAGAAGTCGGTGAAGTACAGCCAACCCGACCACAACGTGAGTGCCGCAGCGGCCACCAGAAGTGTCATTCCGACGGTATGCGCGTCCAATCCGATCGTCTCGTAGTGAAAGAGCAGCGCGCCGATGGCGCAGGCCTGGACGATCGTCTTGAGCTTGCCCGGCCAGGTCGCCGCGACCACGTGACCTGCAGTCCCGGCCATCCCGCGCAGTCCGGTCACCGCCAACTCGCGCCCGATGATGACCACGACCATGGCGGCTCCCCAAAGGGGGATTCGGCCGACGGCCAGGAGCATGATGAGCGCGGTCGAAACGATCAGCTTGTCCGCGAGCGGGTCGAGGAGCTTGCCGATCCGGGTCACGTCCTTGCCGCCGTTGCGCCGAGCCAGATAGCCATCCAGCCAGTCGGTCGACGCAGCGACGATGAAGGCCCAGGCCATGAATGTGCTGCCAGGCTCGCTCATCGCAAGGGGCAGGAAGAGCAGGACCGGCACGACGACGATCCGCAGCATGGTCACCGTGTTCGGGAGGTTCCAGAACTTCTCGACCGGCATCCCGGACGCATCGAGCTGCGGCGCATCGCTGGAAGAGCCGCCGGGCTGGACGCTGGATTCGGACGCGGGATTCGCGTAGCCGCCCTCCTGCGTGCTCATGCCTTCCTCCCTCGCTCGCGCCTGGCGATCCGGAAACTGGATCACGACCGGCCCGGATACGGGCGCCGTGCCCGACTCGTGTCCCGTGGAATCGTACATCGCGTCACCGCCTCTTCAGCGTCACGCGACCCACTCGCCGCTCGATCGAGCGCTGGGCCACGGGGGCCGCCATCGCGGGAGACGGGCTCGCCGTTCGCGCGAAACGCTCGAAATCGGGCCAGTAGCCGCGATAGTACTCCAGGACGCGCTTCACGTAAGCCTGGGTCTCCTGGTACGGCGGGATCCCGCCGTAGCGATCGACAGTCCCCGGGCCTGCGTTGTAGGCCGCCAGCGCCCGCTTCACGTCGCCAAATTTCTCGAGCATCGCGCGCAGATAGCGGACGCCCCCGTCGATGTTCTCGACCACGCCGAAGGGCCGCTCTACGCCGAGTTCCGCCGCAGTCGCCGGCATCAACTGCATCATCCCCTGCGCACCCGCATGGGACTCCGCAGTCGGCTGAAAATTCGACTCTGCGGCGATCACCGCCTTCACCAGGGCCGGATGAACCCCATGGCGTCGGCCGCTCTGCTCGATCAGCCGGTCGTAGTCGCGCTCGGTCGGAACCAGGGCACGGGGTCGGGGCGCGATCGCGATGCCGTCCTGTTGGACGACCGCGACGCGCTCGTAGCGCGGATCGCGAGGCGAGTCGCTGAAGTGGACGGCGCCATCGGCGTCGATGAACTTGTAGAACCCGCCGGCGAGGGATGGCCCGGCCAGGGCCGACATCGCAACGCACACGAGGAACGCAAGCGCTCCCCGAGCCCTGAAGCGGCGATGTCGGCAAACCCTGACCAAGGCGAATTCCTGCTTAGGGCACGCGGCCCGGTCGCCCCGGAGGGCATGCCGAACCCTTGCGCGATCTGCGATGGATCAGGCCGCAAGGGCTCGATAGAATTTGGTTTTTCCCTCTATCGGATCTTTCCGGGCGAGACCTGAGCCTGCCGACCAGGCGCGCCCCAGAGAGCCCTTTCCCACGATGAACACCGCTTCCGGAAAGCCCGCCTCGGGCCAGAGCGACCACGCCCCGCGCGTCTTCGATTTCCTAGTGATCGGCTCCGGCCTGGCCGGCATGCACTACGCCCTTCGCGTGGCCGAGGTGGGCGACGTCGCGATCATCACGAAGCGTCAGGCAACGGATTCGGCAACCGACTGGGCTCAGGGCGGAATCGCCGCGGTCTCGGCCCCGGAAGATTCCTTCGACGCCCACGTCGAGGACACGATGAACGCCGGCGCCGGGCTCTGCCACGAGGACACCGTCCGCTTCGTCGTCGAACATGGTCCCGACGCGATCCGGTCCCTGCGGAAGAACGGCGTCGAGTTCGACCCGCCACGGGAGCCCGCCGGTCCCGACGCACCGGAGTTCGACCTGACCCGAGAAGGCGGTCACACCCAGCGGCGCATCCTCCACAACAAGGACGCGACCGGCCGCGAGATCGAACGCTCCCTGCTCGCCCGGGTCCGCGCCCACCCGAGAATCGCCCTCTTCGAGGACCACTGCGCAATCGATCTGATTACCGCGACGCGCGCGGGCCACAACGGCGCCAACCGTGCCCTCGGCGCCTACGTGCTCGAGGCCTCGACCGGCGAGGTCCACGCCTACACCGCGCCGATCACCCTGCTCGCGACTGGCGGCGCAGGCAAGATCTACCTCTATACGAGCAACCCCGACGTCGCGAGTGGCGACGGCATGGCCATGGCGTATCGCGCGGGCGCGACCCTCGCGAACATGGAGTTCATGCAGTTCCACCCGACCTGCCTCTACCACCCCCAGGCCAAGTCCTTCCTGATCACGGAAGCGGTGCGCGGGGAAGGCGGGATCCTGTGTCGCAGCGACGGCGAGCCCTTCATGCAGGACTACCACCCGATGAAGGACCTCGCGCCGCGGGACGTGGTCGCTCGGGCAATCGACACGGAGCTCAAGCGGAGCGGCGACGACTATGTCGTCCTCGACATCACGGACAAGGAGCCGGCCTTCATTCGCGGACGCTTCCCGATGATCTTCGAGCGATGCCTCAAGTACGGTATCGACATCACTCGCGAGCCGATCCCCGTCGTGCCCGCCGCTCACTACTGTTGCGGCGGCGTTCGGACCAACGAACAGGGCGAGAGCGATCTGCAGAACCTCTTCGCCGCGGGCGAGGTCTCGTCGACCGGGCTCCACGGGGCGAACCGCCTGGCGTCGAACTCACTGCTCGAGGCGATCGTCTACGCCGACGCCGCCGCCGACGAGTCGATCCGCCGCCTGCCCGCGATCGAGCCCACCGGCGAGATCCCCGCCTGGACCCACGGCGAAGCGACGCCGATCCACGAAGCCGTCGTCATCACCCAGAACTGGGACGAGATCCGGCGCTTCATGTGGAACTACGTGGGCATCGTCCGCAGCGACCGCCGCCTCTCCCGCGCCCAGCACCGGATCGACATGCTCCGCGAGGAGATCAACGAGTACTATTGGAATTTCCGGGTGACCCCGGAACTGATCGAGCTGCGCAATCTGGCAACGGTCGCCGAGTTGGTCGTCCAGAGCGCCGCGTTTCGCAAGGAGAGCCGCGGCCTCCACTACAACCTGGACCACCCGGAGCGCGACGACGAACGCTTCGGGCGAGATACGCTGATCCAGCGTGGAGACGCCCCCTGGATCAGCCCGACCTGATCGGTCGCGGGGCCCTTCCCGAGAACGACCGCCGCCCGGCCCGCCGCTTCGCCGCAGCGTTCGCGGTGCTCCTTCTCGGGGCCGTCGCCCTGCCCGCGTCCGCCCTCGTGTTCGCGAGCCCGGACACCGAGCCGGCGACCGAAGCGCCCCCCGATTTCCCCTACTGGGACCACGTGATTCAGCGCCGCTACGACGGCCCCACCATGGTCTATCTCGGGAACGGCCATGTCCTCACCGCGCGCCACGTCGGGATGGGCGAGGTCCTACTCGACGGCCAGATCTACGAACCCGTACGCGGGACGAACCGGACGATCCTCAACACCAACGGAACCGCCGCCGATGCGATGGTCTTCGAGCTCGACGAGGTGCCTCCGCCCCCATCGTGGGCGACGATCCCGATCGCAGAGGAACCGCCGCGGGAAGGCGAGGACGTGCTGATGATCGGATTCGGACGCGAAAGGCTTCGCGTGGACGAGTTCGACGCCGACGGGCGCTCCGGTTTCAGCTTCCGCTGGACCGCCAAGGGCCGAAAGCGCTGGGCCACCAACCGGATCACGAGTCACTTCGACGTGATTTCTCAGGGCAACCTCACCAGTCGCGCGTTCGCGATGCGCTTCGACGAGCCCTCCTCGCGCCGATCCACGCGCTACGAGGCCCAGGCCGCGGTCGGCGATTCCGGCGGCGGTGTCTTCGTCGAACGCGACGGCGAGTGGCAGCTGCTCGGGCTCATGGTTTCGGTCTCCGGCGTCCGCAATGCGCCGAAGACCGGAGCCGTCTACGGCGACCGAACCTTCGTCGTCGACCTCTCCCACTACCGCCCGGAGATCCTTCGTTGGACCCGCGCGGCCTGCTCGAACGGACTCGACGACGATGGGGATGGCAAGTTCGACTTCCCGGACGATCCGGGCTGCGCGGGCCCCCGCGACACCAACGAGCGGGACGACTCCCGCTACGCGGATCCGTCGTTCTGGGTCTCGGCAATCGCCTCGGCCGGCATCCTCGCCATAGGCGCCTTCGCCCTCTTCCGGATGCGCGCCGAGTCCTAGTCGGGCGGCGGGGGCAGGCTCAGCGGGGAATGAGCACGCCCATCTCGACGAGCCCCATGAGGGAAGCGCGGATCACGTCCGGCTCCTCGGGAATCACGTCGCAGAACTGCGCGACGCTCATGCCGGCGCGTGCGAGTTCGAGGATCGCGTCCTCGGTCTTGTCGAGGACGGAGCGCGAAAATTCCACCTGCTCGAAATCGATCTCGAACGTCGTCGCGTCGACCACAGGAGTCTTCGGCACCCCCCCGGACTCGTCCAGCCCGAAGGCCGCGTCCTGCCGCGCCTCGACCTGGACCTGCCCTGACGCGTCGAGGGCACGGACCGCATCCCGCACGGCTGCGTCGAGGGGCATGGGCGTCGCCCGCTCGGCGAGCCCCTCGTCGACCGTGGCTTCGAACTCGAATCTACCTTCATTCCAGACGAGCATCGCGAGGAGCGCATCCTTGCCAGACAGCGCACCGAGTTCGACTGCCAGAAGCTCGCTGTCCGCGAAGGCGACCCAGCCCTGCTCGCCGTCCCGCTCGACGATGAGGGTTCCCTTGGGTACTGACGCACCGAACATCTGAAGCATGTTCGCCAGGCCGAGATCCGCGAGCGACCCGCTGATTCCACCGAGCCGGCTACGGTGCCCGGCCTCGAAGAGCGCTTGCAGGACTTCCTTGACCGTCGGGTCCGCGGCCTGCTTGCGATCGAAGGCCACGGCCACCGCGGCGATCCGCCCCTTCTTGTTCGGCACCTGGCGGACGACCTTCCCGTAGATCTCGACGGAAGGCGCCCCGTTCGGATGCCACAAGCTGATCTGCACGATCTCGCCGACGGGCAGGACGTCCCCCTTCATCGAGAGCAAGATGCCCGAAGCCGACAGGTCCCGGGAAGTCGCTTCGAAGGCAGACCTGCTCCTCGGCGTCACCCGGACCGGCACACGGACCGCGCCGCGCTTGGCGACGCGCGAGACCGCGATCGAGTGGTCGACGTCGGGCGACGGTGCCTCGGCCGCTTCCTGACCGAGAAGAGGCTCGAAGCGCTCGCGAAGCGCGGCGGCACTCGCGTCGAACTGGACGGCCACCCCCGGCTTCGCCCCGTTGGCCGCCATCTCGGCGGGCACGACGTGGACGACCTCTCCTTCGAGGGTGAGCACAGGGGCCGACGCCCAGCGCGCGTCTGAACCGGGCAGGTAGTCGAGCACGACGTGCACGGTGATCGACTGGCGGACTTCGAACGCGAGATCGCTCTCCACGAACACGCCGCGGTTCGCGATGTTCTTCTCGAACTCCTCGCGAAGCGCCTCGGGAGACGCAAACTGGACTATGAGCGTGTCTTCGGTCACGGTGCCTTGCCAGGATGGAGAGACGCACCGCAGCCGGCGGACATCCAGCCGGGGCCGATCCCCAGATCCGATCTTTCCCTGTTTCGGCGAACGGGGTCGGCCTCCGAAGGAATTCCGATACGGATTTCCGCTTGGGCTTCGAGAACGCGGAGACCTACCGGCAACAGAGCCGCACCACGCTCTCGGAACCCCGTGCTCGCCCCGGACCGCCCCTCGCCGAGCACCCGCAGGCGAACGAACCAGCCGATCGCCCGCAGGCGAAACCAACCGCCGAGCCCCCTCGACAAACTCGCCGAGCGCCCGCAGGCGAATGATTAGAAGTCGGTGTCTTCTTCCTTGACCGCGCGGAAGAGCGTGAGCTGCGGGGCGACGGCCGTCGGGTCGACGGCGACCGGGTACTCGTCGGAGAAGCAGGCATCGCAGATCCCGCGCTTGAGCTCCTTCGCCGCGGTCTGGCGCAATCCTTCGACGGAGAGATACCCCAGGCTGTCGGCGCCGATCTTCTCCCGGATCTCTTCGATCGAGAACTGGCAGGCGATCAGCTCTTCGCGGCTCGGCGTATCGATTCCGTAGTGGCACGGACCGATCGTGGGCGGCGACGAGATTCGCACGTGAATCTCCCGCGCGCCGGCGGAGCGCAGCATGCCGACGATCTTGAGGAGCGTGGTCCCGCGAACGATCGAGTCGTCCACGAGCACGATCCGCTTGCCGTCGAGGAAGCCCTTGATCGGGTTGTGCTTCACCCGGACCTTGAAGTCGCGGATCGTCTGGGTCGGTTCGATGAAGGAACGACTGACGTAGTGGTTGCGAATCAGCGCGGTCTCGTACGGGATACCCGCTTCTTCCGCGTAGCCGAGCGCCGCCGCGTTTCCGGAGTCGAGGACCGGCGCGACCATGTCCGCGGGCACGTCGTGCTCCCGCGCGAGGACGCGACCGAGCTCCTTGCGATAGGCGTAGACGTTGTTCCCGACCAGGTTCGAGTCGGGCCGCGCCACGTAGATCTGCTCGAAGATGCAGAAGTGTTCCTTCGCATCGCGCTGGAGCGGCCGGATCGAGCGCAGGCGCCCGCGGCGGATCACGACGACCTCGCCCGGCTCGACGTCCCGCTCGTGGGTCGCACCGATCAGGTCGAGGGCGCAGGTCTCGCTCGAGATGATCCACGCGCCGTCCTTACGGCCGATCGACAGCGGCCGGAAGCCGTGGGGATCTCGCGCGGCGATCAGCGCATCGTCGGTCAGCAACAGGATCGAAAACGCGCCCTTTACCCGGGAGATCGCGTCGATGAAGCGGTCCTCCATGTGACCTTCGCGAGAGCGGGCCAGCAGGTGGAGGATGACTTCGCTGTCGGACGTCGAGCCGAAGATCGCGCCGCGCCCTTCGAGCTCGCGACGGATCACCCCGGCGTTCACGAGGTTCCCGTTGTGGGCGATCGAGACGGGACCGCCGTCGGTGTTCGCGCAGATCGGCTGCGCGTTTCGAAGCATGGACCCGCCGGAGGTGGAGTAGCGAACGTGACCGATCGCGTGGCGACCCTTCAGACGATCCAGGATGGGAGCACCGAAGGTATCCGCGACGAGCCCCATGGCGCGGTGGGCCGTGTGTTCGCGGCCGTTCGAGGCGACGATGCCGCAGCTCTCCTGCCCACGATGCTGAAGGGCGTAGAGGCCGAGGTAGGTCAGGTGCGAGGCTTCGTCGCTCCCGTGGACGCCGAAGACGCCGCACTCGTCGTGAAAATGATCGGCGCGGTGGGCCTGTTCGAGCGCGCGCAGCTCGTCGTAGGTCAGTCGCTCGAAGGGGCGGTCGCTGGGGGGCGCCAGACCGGACAGAGGTGACGACGAGGGGCGCTGGTGGTGCATGTCGGTCTGGGGGCTCCGGCCGGCTCGTGACGGCTCCGAAGAGCCCGGCGAGAGTTTTTGAGAGGACCGCAGCCGCGATCCACGCGCAGAGGCCGACACCCAGCCCCCACGACGCGGGCAAGAGTAGAGGCGGCTTCGGGTCGGGTCAAACGCCCTCGATTCGCTTGCCGGCTCCGGTGCGCTGGGGTTCCATGCAGGTCGCCCGCCCCCGCCGGACGTGTCGCGGGGGCTCGCACGGAGGCCCCCGGAACGTGGCGATCGACCGCAAGCAGCTCGAAGCCCTCTGTGGATCCACCCTCGACGAGACGACCTTCGAAGGCCTCGGAGAGCGGATTCAGGGCAAGGTTCGCGACAGCTATCTCGACCCGGAGCGCCGCCCGGGCCAGCGGACGATCGTCGTCTCGGACCGCGTGTCCTGCTTCGACCGGGTCGTGGGCACCATCCCGCTCAAGGGCCAGGTGCTGAATCAGATGGCGGCGTTCTGGTTCCGCGAGACCGGCAGCTGGCTCCGTCACCACCTGATCGACGTTCCGGATCCGAGTGTCTCGATCGTGAAGGAGTGCAAGACGCTTCCCGTCGAGTTCGTGATGCGCGGCTACCTCACCGGCTCGACCAGTACGTCGATCTGGACCGCCTACGAGCGGGGCGAGCGCGAGTACTGCGGGCACAGCCTTCCCGACGGTCTCCAGCGCCATGAAAAACTCTCGGAGCCGCTGCTCACGCCGACGACCAAGGCCGACTTCGGCGACCACGACGAGCTGACTTCGCGCGCGGCGCTGATCGAGAGCGGCGCGATCTCGGAGGCGCTCTACGACGAGGCCCACGCGATCGCCCAGCGCCTCTTCGCCGCCGGCACCCGGCACGCCGAGAAGCAGGGCCTGATCCTTGTCGACACGAAGTACGAGATCGGGCTCGACGAGGACGGTCAAGTCGTGGTCATCGACGAGATCCATACCCCTGACTCCTCCCGCTACTGGCGGATCGACGGCTATGAGGACGCGTTGTCGCGCGGCGAATCTCCGCCCGCGATCGACAAGGAATACGTCCGCCTTTGGCTCGGCGAGCAGGGCTACAAGGGCGAAGGCACGCCCCCTGCTCTCCCGATCGAGGTGCGGGTGACTGCCGCCGAGCGCTACATCGCGGCCTTCGAACAGGTCTCAGGGCGGCCCTTCATCGCCGACCTCGAGCCCCCTGAGCCCCGCATCAAGCGAAACCTCGCAATCCCCTGAGCCGCGAAGATACGGACTTCAGGCCGCCTGCGATCCCTTCGCCGCTCGCGGTCCGCGCTTCGAACGCCGGCGGCCTGATCGCGGCATCGGCCCAGCGCGCTCGTACCGCTCGAGGATCGTGTCGAGGGCCCGACTGATCTTGGTCGCGATGTCGATCGAGTTGAGATGGGGCCACGTCGCGCGCTCGCCCGACTGGATCAGGTTCATCATCTCGTCCTCGGAGAGCGCGCCCAGATAGCGGCGCGGGTCGATGAAGGGACTCGTCGCGATGATGTTGATGTCGCCGGAGTAGGTCTGACCGATCAGGCCATGGATCCCAGCGACCACGGTGTTGAGCGCGTTCGCGCGCGGGATCTGCGCGAGCTGATGGCGCTGGAAGTTGAGGAACTCGCGGGTGAATTCGAGCCCGAGGCGGGCGACGCCCGACGCGAACGGGTTCATCTCGCTCACGCGCCGAACGAAGGGAAGCACGACCGGGTTCACGAGGCTCACGATCGTGTGATTGGTCCCATAGAGCCGGGCGAGCCGCTTCGCCGGCAGATCGTCGCTCATGGATCCGTCGATCCAACGACGCGAAGGCAGGTAGGGCTGCGACTCGCCGTGCACGTTCTTTCCGTAAAGCGTGACCGGCGGATAGACGCCGGGGACGGCGCACGAGGCCTGGACTGCCGTCCGGATATAGACGTTCGGGGACGTGATCGCGTTCAGCAGCCGCGAAGTCTGGTGAAGCTCCGCCGGCGCGACCGAGATGCTGATCTGCCGACCCGTCCGCGCGTAGGCCTCCTGGAAGGTCTCGTTCGGGATCATCCGCTCGATCATCTGGCGGACGCTGTCGACGCCGATCGTACCGGCCGGCCCTTCGGCCGTGCGCGCCATGATCCCGGTGTCTTCGTTGGCTTCTTCGGCAAGCGACTCCGCGTCGAAGAACGCGTCGAGCTCGGCATCGGTCTTCGTCCCAATGATGCCGGCGATCAGCGAGCCGGCGCTCGCCCCCGAAATCACCCGTGGAAGCATCCGCTGCTCGTGCAGCGCCTTGACCACACCGACGTGATGGAACCCGAGGGTTCCGCCCCCAGAGAGCATGAGCGCAGTGCGACCGAAGCAGTGATTCACGCGAAAGAAGAAGTCGATCTTCTCCGCGTCGTCTATCTCGTCCGACTCGAGATTCGCGAGATACTCGAGGGCATCGACGATCTCGTCGACGTAGGCCTCCACGAGCTTCTTCGTCCCGGACTGGGCGCGACCATGAAGCTTGGCGCTTCCCATGCCGCCCATGTTCCCGTGAATGCCTTCGTTCAAGGCGAAGAGCAGGCCGATGTCGTCCCCCTGGATCCGCAGCGCACGCAAGCGATCGAGGCGCTCGCGGATCGCCTCGTAGTCGTAGAGCCGCGTATGATCCCGCGTACGCCAGCGATCCATCCCGGTCGCGGCGTCGTGCTCATGGGCGAGATCCCGCCACTCCTCATAGGTCCCGGCCGCTGCCATCTGACGTTCGAGGCTGCGCTTCTTCATGCGACTCAATTCGGGCTCCGGCGGGGGTCTGGGTCCACGGGGGGCTCGAGGGCTACGCGTCCCCAGAATAACGGTTCCGCTTCGCCCTCCCCTCCCGGACGCGGCGTCCCCCCTCTATGCCTCGGTCGACCGCGTGCAAAAGCTGACCGGTTCGAGCACAGGCTGGCCAGAGAGCATGCCCGTGCACGCCTTGGCGCAGCTCGAGAACCCTCAGCCGAGCTCGAAATAAAGGTATCCGAGCATCATGTAGTACATGGTCGGAAGGCCGAGCAGATGGGCGTCGATCCGATCGAGGACGCCCCCCATACCGGGGAGCAGCGCACCCGTGTCCTTGACCTCGGCGTCGCGCTTGAGGAGCGACTCGACGAGGTCGCCGACGATGCCCACGATGCAGAGGGCGAAGCCGAAGAAGATCGCCATGCTCCAGGGCAGCAGCGCCGAGCTGTCGGGCAGGGTCGTGTCGAAGAACCACTTCGTCGCGAGCCCCCCGAGGACCCCCGCAATCACACCCCCGAGCGCGCCTTCGACGCTCTTGTTGGGAGAGATCTCGGGAGCGAGCTTGCGCTTGCCCCAGGCGCGCCCGGCGAAGTAGGCGCCCGCATCGCAAAGCACCACCGGCACCAGGGCGAAGAGCATCAGAAAGATCCCGCTCTCCGCCGAGACACCGAGGGTCACGAGCAGCGCCGGATCCTGATGAGCCGCCGCCGCCGCATCGAACTTGCGGAGCAGCACGGCGTGGGAGAGCAGCCAGGCGACGTAGAAGACACCAAAGAAGGTCCCGGAGATGCTCGCCATCGCCTCGTGGATCTCGTTCTTGCCGAGCTGCGCGACCATCAAGGAGAGCAACGTCGCCGTCATGGCGAGCATCGCCTGGTATTCGGTGCCGAAATAGGCGAGGACCATCACGGCGAGACCAAAGGCGAGGCCGACGCTCTCGATCGGCTTGGCGCCCTTATCGACGATCAGACCGTAGAACTCGTGCTGCGCCAGCAGTCCGATCCCGATCACGATTCCCAGGTAGACGAGGCCGCCCTGGAAGATCGCCCAGATGACGAAGGGGATCAGGATCGCGGCCGTGCCGAGGCGAGTCAGCAGGTCCTTGCGTCGAGAGGCCTTCTTCGCCGCCTCTTCCGCAGCGGCGCGAGCGGGGTCTTCGCTTCCGCGCGCCTCGGAGAGCAGCGGTCGCGGATCCGAGTCGGGTTGCGATGCGCCTTCGCTCACGTTCCTCGATTCCTCTCGTGCGGCGCGTCGTTCATCGGCGCCCGGTATGGCCCCAGCCGCCCTCGCCGCGTTCGGTCTCCGAGAGCGCCTCGACCTCGATCCAGAGGGGCCGGGCCACGGCGGCCACGACGAGCTGCGCGATCCGATCGCCCCGGGTGATCTCGAAATCCTCGCTGCCCCCGTTCATCAGAAGCACCTGAAGCTCTCCGCGGTAGTCGGCATCGACCGTCCCCGGCGAGTTCGGGATCAGTATGCCATGGCGGAGCGCCAATCCGCTCCGCGGACGCACCTGAGCCTCGAAGCCGATGGGCAGCGCGATGCGCAGGCCCGTCGGAATCAACCGCCGTTCTCCTGGTGCGAGAAGAACAGGCGCGTCGATGGCGGCCCGCAGGTCGACCCCGGCGGCCGCTTCCGACTCCGCCTGGGGCAGCGGCAGGTCAGCGGCGTGCGCCTCGCGCACGATCTCGACACGGACGCGCTGTCCCGCCCGGAAGGCGTCGATGGCTGCAGGGGTCTCGCGCTCGCCCATGTCCCGTTCGTAGCCTCTGACGCAGGGTGGGTCGAGACCCCACAAGCGTCTTAACGAACCTGATACGAAACTCCGGGTCGGAGACGCGCGGGGCCCGGGCGAGGCCACGACGCGGGCAGGCGGGGTACCAGCTCCCTCGAACCCGTCACGCGAAGACGCCGATTCCCGGAGGCCCGCGCCGGGGGGCCGCGAACCGGGGCGGCGGGGCGGCCACTGTTCGGCGCTGCGAAACGAAACGCGGGGCCGAGCATGCTGCTCGACCCCGCGCCCGGAATCAGAAGGACTCGTCGGCCAGGACTACGCCTCGCCGTCGACCTCCTCCGCCGCCTTGTCCGCCAGGGCTTCCTTGCGGGAGAGCCGGATGCGGCCGGACGGGTCGATGTCGATGCACTTCGCGAGCACCTCGTCGCCCTCCTCCAGAACGTCGGTGACCTTGTCGACCCGGCCCTCGGCGAGATGGCTGATGTGGATCAGACCATCGGTGCCGGGGAAGATCTCGGCGAACGCGCCGAAGTCGGCGATCCGCTTGACTTTCGCCAGATAGATACGGCCGATTTCGGCCTCCTGGGTCAGCTCTTCGACCATCGCCATCGCCTGCGCGACGGACGCGCCGTCCGGACCGAAGACCGAAACCGCACCGGAGTCCTCGACGTCGATCTTCGCGCCGGTGGTCTCCTGGATGGCGCGGATGACCTTGCCGCCAGGGCCAATGATGTCCCGGATGCGATCGGGCTTGACCTGCAGGGTCTCCATTCGCGGAGCGAACTCGTGGAGGTCGTCACGGCTGTTGAGCCCGTTGAGCTCCGCAGACGTGTCCTTGTCCATGCAGTCGAGGATGTGGAGCCGGCCCTGCTTCGCCTGGCCGAGCGCCTTCTCCATGATGTCCCAGTCGATCTCGGTGACCTTGATATCCATCTGGAGAGCGGTGATGCCCTCGCGCGAACCGGCGACCTTGAAGTCCATGTCACCGAGATGGTCCTCGTCACCGAGGATGTCCGAGAGGATGACCGTGCGGGTGCCGTCCGTGATCAGACCCATCGCGATGCCCGCGACCGGCGCCTTGAGCGGCACACCGGCATCGAGCAGCGAGAGGGTCGAACCGCAGACCGCCGCCATCGACGACGAACCGTTCGACTCGAGGGTCTCGGACACGACGCGAATCGTGTACGGGAACTCCTCGTGATCGGGCAGGACCTGACTGAGCGCGCGCTCCGCCAGGGTGCCGTGACCGACTTCGCGACGACCGGGGCCGCGAAGCGGGCGCGCCTCGCCGACGGAGAACGGCGGGAAGTTGTAGTGGAGCATGAAGGTCTTCTTCCAGCGTCCGCCCATCCCGTCGATCGTCTGCTCGTCGAAGCCCGAACCGAGCGTCGCAGAGACGACGGCCTGGGTTTCGCCGCGCGTGAAGAGCGCGACCCCGTGCGGGCGCGGGAAGGGTCGGACCTCGACCGCGATCGGTCGGATCTCGTCGCTCGCGCGACCGTCGATCCGCTCGCCGGTAGCCATCACGCGCTCGCGCATGAGCTCGCCACCGAAGTCGTGGAGGATGTTCCCGACGTTGCTCTGGAGCTTCTTGAGCTCACCCTGCCGCGCCTCGAAGTCCGCGAGGGTCTTCGGCTCGAAGGCCTCGTTGCGGAACTCCTCGAGAATCTGGTCCTTGACCTCCTTCTCGGCGGCCTTGACCGCGTTGTTCCGCGCCTTCTTCTCCTTGATCTGGAACGCCTCGGAGAGCTTGTCTCCGGCCATCTCCTCGATCCGCTTCTCGAGCGCCGACTTGTCCTCGGGCTCGGGCATCACGAGCTTTTCCTTGCCGACCTTGGCCTGGAGCTCGGAGATCGCGGCGATGATCGGCTGGATCTCGGCGTGGGCGTGCTTGAGCGCCGCGAGGACCTCATCCTCGGGGAGTTGCTGGGCGCCACCCTCGACCATCACGATCGACTTCTCGTTGCCCGCGACGATCAGCTCGAGATCACTCTCTTCGAGATCCTCGGGGACGGGGTTGATCGCCCAGTCGCCATCGATCCGACCGATGCGGAGCGCGCCGATCGGGCCGAGGAAGGGAATCTCCGAGATCGACAGCGCCGCGGAGGCGCCGACGAAGGCGCACATGTCGGCCGGGTACTCGGGGTCGTAGGACAGGACCGTCGCCGTGACCTGCGTGTCGTCGTTGTAGCCGTCCGCGAAGAGCGGGCGGATGGAACGATCGATGAAGCGGCTGACGAGGACCTCGCGGTCCGCGAGGCGACCTTCGCGCTTGAAGAAGCCACCAGGAATCTTGCCCGACGCGGCGAACTTCTCGACGAAATCCACCGTAAGGGGGAAGAAGTCGATCCCCGGTCGCGGGGAAGAGTGGACGGCCGTCACGAGGACGACGGTGTCACCGAAGGTGACGGTGACCGAGCCGGCCGCCTGCTTGGCGATCTTGCCGGTCTCGATCTTCATCTCGCGACCGCCGACATCGACGGACACGGACGTAGGTTCGAACCAATAAGGCATGTTCTTACTTACTCACTTGTGTGTGCACCGGCTCCGACTCCCCTCTTCCTTCTCGAGTTGGAGTGCTCGAACCCATGCGGTTGAACACCTCGAACCCCATACCCTCCCTGGACATGGAACGAGGTCGATCTTGAACGCTGATCCGAAACAGACGAATCCGTGGACGACTTCCGCCTTGCGGAAGTGCCCCTGGATACGGGATCACCCATGCGCGAATGGCTGGGGTTGCGCCGCGTCGCGGCGCCGTTCGCGTATGGCCGACTCCCGTAGACACGGGGCGGCACATGCTGCTGCCACGTTGCCGAGCGCCCGCAGGCGCCCAACGAGTCGCAGGCGAATGATTAGCGTCGGAGACCGAGCTCCTGGATGAGGGCGCGGTAGCGATCCACGTCCTTCCGGCGGAGGTAGTCGAGGAGACGACGGCGCTGGCTCACGATCTTGAGCAGACCACGACGGGAGTGGTGGTCCTTCGCATTCGTCTTGAAGTGCTCCTGGAGGCCCGTGATCCGCTCCGTGAGGAGGGAGATCTGAACCTCGGGAGATCCGGTGTCGCCTTCGCCGCGCGCATGCTTGGCGATGATTTCGGCCTTCTTCGCTGCAGAGATCAAGTCACTGACTCCTTGGCACCCGAGCGTACGTAGTCGCTTCGAGTGGTCGATCGTACGGTCCGAGCCTTCTCCCTCTGGAGAGGCGCGAACGGAGACCGACGGGTTGCGCTACCCGTGGTTTCGTGAACCGCCTGTCGGTCCACCGGGAAGCCGTTGTTTCTACTTCAGTTTTCGGACCGCGGGAGTCTGACGGATCCCCGCCGGGTTGGCAAGCGGCGGAATCGTCAGAATCCCGTTTTTCGCACGGGCACGGGTGGATTCGGCCAGCCCCGGCCTCTCCTGCAGGACGAATCGGACGTCAGCCCTCGAGCGGCAGCACGCGCAGCGGCCAGAGGCGGTGGTCTGCGCGGATTTCCCCCACCGCGAGAAAATCTCCGCCCTCGCCCAGCACCGACACACGCGTGCCGGGCTTACGGTTGTGGAGCTCTCCCGCCGGGATGTCCCCGCCGTTCACCAGCCGGATCCGCTGGTCGCGGTTCAGCTCGAGCACCGGAAACCCCAGCGCCTCCTCCGGCGACACCAGCAGATCCTCGAGGCCGCCCCTCTCGACCGCAGCTTCGATCCGCTCGAACGTCTTCGCCTCTTCGAGGACGAAAGGCCCCGACCGGGTCCGGCGCAGGCCGCCGAGGTGCGCACCGCAACCGACCGCCTTCCCGAGGTCCGCTGCCAGCACCCGCACGTAGGTCCCCGCAGAGCAAAGCACCCGGACGTCGAGCTCCGGCGATTCGAATCGCGTCATCTCGATCGATTCGATCGTGATCCACTTCGGATCGCGCTCGACCTCCTTGCCCTGCCGAGCGAGCTTGTGGAGCGGAACCCCGTCCTTCTTGACCGCGCTGTACATCGGCGGGACCTGCTGGACGTCGCCGGTGAATTCCGCGAGGGCCTTCTCGACGGTCTCACGATCGGGAAGCGTGCCCTCGAAGCGCGACGTAAAATCGCCCTCATGGTCGAGCGTGTCCGTCTCGGAGCCCAGGATGATGGTGCCGTCGTAGCCCTTGGCGCCGCCTTCGATGAAAGGGATCAGCTTCGTCGCAGCTCGGATCGCCAGAGGCAGAACGCCCGTCGCCTGGGGATCCAGGGTCCCGAGATGCCCGACGCGGCGCGTGCCGAGCCATTTACGGGCGGCATCGACAACGTCGTGAGAGGTCATTCCGGACGGCTTGTCCACGACCAGGAAGCCGGAGGGGCCCGGCGGCTCGGGGCGGCGCTTGCGGTTGTTTCGTCGTGCCATCGTTCGCGTTCAGTCTTCTCGTTCGACGTCGCCGTCGTCTCCGGGCTGGAGGTCGAGGTCCCGGATCAGCTCGAGCGTATGACTGCCCTCGGCGATCGAGTCGTCGAGGACCCATCGGAGCTCGGGCGTATGGCGGAGCTTCACCCGCTTCGAGAGCGAGCGGCGGACGTAGCCCGTCACCTTTCGCATGACTTGCTGCAGTTCCTCGGAGCGATCCGCATCTGGATCCTCACCGAGGGGGCTGTAGAAGACCGTCGCGGCGCCCAGATCCACCGCGAGCTTCACCCGCGTGATCGTCAGCAGCGGGAGCCGCGGATCTCGAACCTCATCGCGCAGGATCTGCGAGAGTTCGCCGCGGATCTGCTCCGCGACACGCTGTACCCGGACCTTTTCCGCCAAAGCGTTCAGCCCTCTCCCTGATTCATTCCGCCCAGGTTCCGATCCCAGGCCTGTTCTTCATCTTCGCCGATCGGAAGCGGGCCCTCTTCGTCGAGGGGCATTCGAAGCGTCTCCACCTCGCAAGCGATCACCTGCGCCAGGTGCATGTCCTCGACGAAACCGACGGCGTTCTCGAGGGCGCGCCGAATCCCCGTCTCGTCGCTCCCAGTAATCGAAAGCCCGAGCGTGGCCCGCTGCCAGGTCCCCT
>PAQX01000068.1 GCA_002709835.1 Deltaproteobacteria bacterium | reverse complement strand
CCAAGGGAACGGCCCCGCAGGCCTTTGAGCCCTGCGGGTCCGTTTTCTTAAAAATGGTGGAGCCGAGCGGGATCGAACCGCCGACCTTCGCGTTGCGAACGCGACGCTCTCCCAGCTGAGCTACGGCCCCATGAATCGTGGTTTCTTGCGCGCTCGGGGTCGTGGACTCCGCCCTGGGAAGCGAATCGACCCGCGATCGCGGTATTTCGAGCGGGTGACATTACGGGCACCACTCGGAAGCGTCAATGGCAGCGGAGACGCAGCCCTGCACCCCGTCGAGAATCGCCCCTCCGCCCCGAGGGAAGGCCCTGGAGAGCCAGCGCGACCCTACTCGCCGCGCGCCTGCTTGCCGAGCGCGCCGGCGGGATGCCGCGAGGCGTAGTCGTTCTTGTCGAGCCCCCGCCGCTCCTGCAGAACGGCACCGAGCGCCGCGATCACGAGGATCTCCGCCGCAACGCTCGCGCGAGGCGCCAATCCGAGCGGACCGCCTTCCTCTTTGACGCCGGCGTCGAGGGTCACGTCCGCCGCCTCGGCGAGAGGAGACGAAAGCCCGCCGGTCACCGCGATCAGCTTGCCGCCGTAGTCCCGGATCGCGTGGACCGCCAACAGGCACTCCGAAGTGGTCCCGCTGTTGCTGATCGCGATCACCACGTCCCCCGGAACGACTTGCCCGAGGCTCCCATGGAGCGATTCCGTCGCGTGAAGGAACGTCGCGGGAATCCCGGTCGACGAAAGAAGACTCGCCCCGTAGTGAGCCACGTGCTCGGGCTTCCCGACGCCGGTCACGTGGACCCGGCCTCCCGCGGCTTCCGCCGCTTCGATCAACTCCGCGGCCGCCTGGAGTGACACGCCATCGTGTCGCTCTGCGAGCGCACTCAGCTCCCGCGCCGCTACGTCGAGGGCCAGGCGCCCCGCGGCTCCGGGGACCGGTTCGGTCGCCGACGCCGCCGCGAGCGAGGCCCATCGCGGATCGGTCGACGCAGGGCCGTCATAGAGCTCGAGCGCCCGGGCCCGGAGCGCGTCCGCCGCCTCGGGAAAGGCACCCATCCGTTCGACGCAGGCGGCGCCGCACGCATTGCCGAGCTTCGCGGCATCCTCGACCGCGAGACCGAGGGCCTGCCCCGCCAGGAAGCCACCGAAGAACGCGTCGCCGGCCCCGGTGGTATCGACCACGGCGTTCGCCGGATAGGCGGCGATCCATCGCGTCCCCGCCTCGTCCCCCAGCAGCGAACCGCGCTCGCCGTCCGTCAGCACGACGGTCGACACTCCATACTCGTCGCGAATCGCGGCAACCAGGGCCTCGAGGGCATCGACCTCCGGAAAGAGCTCCCGCGCCGCGAGCGCCGTCGGCTTCAGCACGTCCGCTTCGTGCAGGACCGCTTCGAGGGTTTCCCGATCCCCCAGGCCCTGCACCGCATCGCTCGGCAACACGTCGAGATCGACGACGGTCTCCAGCCCGTGCTCATGGGCGACCTTCAACGCCTCGAGCGTCGCATCGAGGGGGAGCTGAGAGACCTCGGTCGTCAGTCGCTCTCCGCGCGCGATGAAATCCGCGTGATCTTCGCGGACGTGGGCCGGCGTCGTCTCCGCCGTCGCGCCCGCAGCCATGTAGATCGCGCGCTCACCTTCCGCGTCGACGAAGATCTCGGCGAGGGAGCTCGCGCTGCCCGTGAGGTCGAGGCTCGTCTCGATGCCCGCCTGCTTCATGGCGGCGCGGAGAGTCCGACCCGCGTCGTCGTCGCCCTGACGGCCGAAGAGGCCGACCCGCGTGCCGAAGAGTGCCGCCCAGCCGACCTGATTGAGGAGCACGCCCCCGATGCAAGTCTGGACCGGCCCACCGGTATCGACGTCGTCGAGGAGCCCCTTCTCGTTGGGCCCGAGCACACGACGGGTGCGGTGCATCCGGTCGAGAACCATGCTGCCAATTCCGACGAGCTCGAGCTTGTCGTCACTCACGTCAGTCGTTCCTCTTCTCGAAGCGCGTCATCGCGACGTCGCCCAGCTCGCGGGACGTCGTCTCCTTCAGCGCCGCGAACTTCTCGTCGAACTCTTCCGCTTCGCCAGGGGCCAGCTCCGGCGTGCCCGGTGCGACGCACGGGCTCGAGATCACGCGTTCCGCGTAGAGGGCGCGCTTCAGACAAGCGAGCGTCCGCTTGCCGCTCGCGACGACACAGAGATCGCGGAAAACGTCAACGACGCGCTGCGCCGCATCCATGCGTTCTTCGTCGCCGGCGCGACAGACCTGCCACGCATACGCCCATTCCCGCGGCATCGCGTTCGCCGGCCCCGACACCACGCCCACGGGCATCCCTCCAGCGCGGCGCCAACGGTCCCAGTGTTCCCGGAAGACGCCGACCAGGCCCTGGTAGGGACGGTAGATGTCGAAGATCAGCTTCGCGTTGCCGACGTAGATCCCGAACTCCCCGCGATCCTTGAAGCTCTTCGCGGCGCGGGTGTAGTTGCCGAGCACCTTGTTCGAGGCCGAGACCTTGATCCCGCGCACGAAGTCGAGCCGGCTCATCGCCTTGACCTGCTTCGTGCGGATGTGCGGCACCGCGGGGTCGATCGCGATGTCGGCGTTGTCGTAGAGGAAGATCGGAATCCGGCGCGGCTTCGTGTCGAGTAGATCCGAGACGTCGCGCAGCATGAAGCGGACGGGATCCGCGATTCCCTGGATCGAGAGCGGCGCGATCACGGCGGCGTCGACTCCGCAGTCGATGGCATGCTCGAGATTCGCGAGGGTGTCGCGCGCGGTCGGGGCCGTCACCCCGGCCCAGCTTTCGACCGCATTCGACCCGTTCGAGACGAGCCCGAGATTGAGCTTCGCCACCTCTTCGGCAGACACGCGGATCACCGCCTGACGCGTGTCGTTGTCGACCTTGTCCCACTCGCCGGTCGTCCCCGCCGAGAAGAGGATGTCCGCCCCGTACCCGTCCTGCACCACGTGACGCACCAGCGCCCGCTGGTCCTCTTCGATCAACCGGCCCTCTTCGTCGAGGATCGACAGCACCGGAACCGACAGGCCGGGCTTCGGACGCGATGTCTCTACGGAACGAATGGGAGGCTCCTCCACGCAAGGGGCGCGCGGCCGCATGATAGCGGGCCCCGCCCCACGCCGAGGGGCCCCCGCTGAAACGAGGCACGCCCCCAAGCCAAAACGGCCTGAGGGCGTGATGAGTTCCTTGGGTTTTCGCGCAGCGAGCAACGCGCAAAGGCGCGTTGCTCGGCGCATCCGGAAAGACTCAGAGCGTCTCGAAGAAGTACGTCATGCGCACACCCAGAGCCGCTCCGAGCTTGTGCATCGTCGACATCGACGCAGCGCTCTTCCCCAGCTCGATCTGCGAGATCAAGCTGACGGAGAGGCCGGTGCGGTTCGCGAGCTGCTTGAGGGTGAGCTGGGACTCGTGCCGCTTGGTTCGGATGCGGCGACCGACTTCGGTGTTCAGATGAGTCTCGAGGTCGACGAGCAGGCCACGCGCCTTGATCGCCTCCTGCACGACGGCAAGGACTTCCTCGTCCTCGATCGGCTTCTGCAGATAGTGGAACGCCTGGTGCTTCATCGTCGCGACCGCGGCCTCGACCGAAGCGATGCCGGTCGTCGCGATCACACAGATGTCGTCGTCGAAGTCGCGAATCGCTGCGAGGGCTTCGTTCCCGCCGCTGCCCGGCGAGACGTCGAGGAAGACGAGCTGGAAGCGGTTCTGTCGGACCTCCTCCGACGCGAGGAGAGGCTCCGAGAGGGTCGTCACACTGAAGCCCTGCTCGGTGAGCACGGATTTGAGCTGGACGCGGGCCTCTTCTTCAGAGTCCACGACGAGAACGTTGAGAGTCTGCTGGTTCGCCATTTTCAAAGATTCCGCCTTGTTCGATCCGTTTCTCCATCTCGTCTCCAAACCAGGGACGGAGGATTCGGACCGGGCAGGACAGCCGCACCTCGCGTGCACGCTTCCTGCGCATCACTTGCCGATGAGATCGGTGATTCACCGGAGTGGCATTAGTGATTTATTGGAATCTTTCAGGACTTTCGCCGAGACGAGGCTCGGATTGATCCCGGATCAGGGGATCAGGCGAAGAGTTGGGGGGATTTCAGGGCGCCCCCATGTGCTGTACGGCGGCCGCCGGGTCGTCCGCAGGCTCGCTCCACCAATCGCCGACCGGCGCGAGCAGCCACTTGCGGCTGAAGGCCTGGGGCGGCGCGTTGACCTGCACGGCGCGATCGACCTCGAAGCGGATCGGCTCGTTGTCCGGCTCATGGACCTCGAACCAGGCCGGAATCATCAGGCGCTCGAAGGAGACCACGGGACCGAGAAGGGTAAAGACGCCATTCGCGCGATCGATCCGGCGGACCTGGAGATTTTCCGTATCCACCCAGAGCCGGGAGAGCAGCGCGTCTTCGGGGATCGCGAGGTCCGGCCCCTCGAGCGCTCCCTGCTGTCGGAGCCCGACGGGCTCGCCGCCGATCGTCCCGAGGTCGCGGGCGGAGCGTGCGAACTCGTCGCCCTCCAGGCCGAGCGGATCCGGCAGAGCGCTCTCGTCTTCGAGTTCGAAGGCTCCCGGCAGAGCGCTCTCGTCTTCGAGTTCGAAGGCTCCCGGCTCCGGAAGCGGAGCCGCGAGCCGCGGGTCCCCGATGACGAAGCAATCCTGCTCGCCGCAGGGGGCGAGCCCGATCGAGTCGCTCAGGACGTCGAAGGTCTCGAGCGCCGTCCGAAGCGTCGAGGACGTGGACAGCTGAAGGAGGAAGAGGGGCTGGAGGAGCGGCTGGGGACGGTCGATCCGCAGGCCGTCCTTGGCCCCGGCGAGCTCGGAGCCCGAGAGCAGGTAGCGGTCGACCCGACCGTTGAAGCCACGCAGCTCGAGCCGCGCGAGGCCGGAAGGGTGCGTGATGAGCTGACCGCGGGCGACGGGCTCACGTTCTGCGATCCGCATCGTCAGCTCGAGCTGGATCGCCTTGTTGCGACCGGAGCTCTGGTTGACCTTGGCGACCTCGCGGAGGGTCCGGTCGGCCTTCGGGATGAAGGCGTGGGCCATCGGAGAGAAAGCGAGCAGCCTCCACGCGATCGTCGCGACGACCGCAACCGCGACCCGCTGTCCTCCCCGCCGAATCATCCCTGACCCGCCAGCCGCGAGGCCCCGGCATAGCGCGCGGCGGAACCGAGCTGCGCTTCGATCCGGAGCAGCTGGTTGTATTTCGCGATCCGGTCCGAGCGGCACATCGAGCCCGTCTTGATCTGTCCCGTCGCGGCGCCGACCGCGAGATCCGCGATCGTCGTGTCCTCGGTCTCGCCCGAGCGGTGGGAGGAGATCGAACCGAAGCCCGCAGCATCGGCCATCCGGATCGCTTCGAGGGTCTCCGTCAGCGTCCCGATCTGGTTGACCTTGATCAGGATCGCGTTCGCGCTCTTCTCGTCGATGCCGCGCTTCAGGATCTTCGGGTTCGTCACGAAGAGATCGTCGCCAACGAGCTGGCACTGGTTCCCGAGCTTCGCCGTGAGCGCTGCCCAGCCGTCCCAATCGTCCTCCGCCAGGCCGTCCTCGATCGAGACGATCGGGTAGCGGGAGACCCAGTCCGCCCAGAATTCGACCATCGCCGCGCTGTCGAGCTTCCGGTCTTCGCTGGCCAGGTGATAGGTGCCGTTCTCGTAGAACTCGCTCGAGGCCGGATCGAGGGCGATCGAGATGTCCTTGCCAGCTGTGTAGCCGGCCTCGTCAATCGCCTCGAGGATGAGCTCGAGCGCTTCTTCGTTGCTCTTCAGGTCCGGCGCGAAGCCGCCTTCGTCGCCGACTGCCGTCGAGTAGCCCTTCTCGAGGAGCACCTTCTTGAGCGTATGGAAGACTTCGGCTCCCCAACGAAGCGCCTCGGAGAAGGTCGGCGCACCGAGCGGATAGAGCATGAACTCCTGTACGTCGACGGAGTTGTCCGCGTGCTCACCGCCGTTCAGCACGTTCATCATCGGCGCAGGAAGCAGGCTCGCGTCGTCGCCACCGATCAGGCGATAGAGCGGCGTCTTGTTCGCGTTCGCCGCTGCGTGCGCCGCCGCCAGCGACACACCGAGGAGCGCGTTCGCACCGCACCGGGACTTCGTGTCGGTCCCGTCGGTCTCGATCAGTTTCGCATCGAGGGCCGCCTGCTCGTCGAGACCGCCGAGCGCCATGCCCTTCACGGCGGAGGCCAATTCGCCGTTCACGAAATCGATGGCCTTCGTCACGCCTTTGCCGAGGTAGCGACCTTTGTCGCCATCACGGAGCTCGAGCGCCTCGCGGGCACCGGTCGAAGCTCCGGACGGGACCGCCGCGCGCCCGAGCACGCCGTCGCGGGTCACGACCTCGACCTCGACCGTGGGGTTACCGCGCGAGTCCAGGATCTCCCTGCCCTCGACCCGATCGACGCTCGTCTGCGCCATCGCCGTTCTCTCCTCTGGCGTCGCCCGACGATCTCGCTCGGACGTGTATTCGATTGGCCCGGCCGCGAGGCCGCACGGCTCAGACCGCGCGGCCGCCTTCGCCTCGGGCGCACCGGCCGACCGAGGCCATCGGCCCCCTCGGCTTCCGGGCGCGCGCAGTCTAGCAGGCCACACTCTCGACCCCGTGCGGGAATCAGTCCCGAGCGGTCGGAATTCGCGGGACGACGACCACCTGCCCGTCGGGCGCCGCGAAGCTCTCCGCCTCGATGTCGAAGGCGCGGCGAAGGGCATCCGGCTGGAGCACCTCGGACGGTGCGCCGGCCGCGACGATGCCGCCGACGCCGAGCAGCACGACCCGGTCACAGGTCCGCGCGGCGAGGCTGAGATCATGGGAGACGACGAGCGCGGCGCGACCGCGCGCGGCGAAGGCGCGGACCTCTGCCAGGACCTCGACGCGGTGCTTGAGGTCGAGGAAGGCGGTGGGCTCGTCCAGGAGCAGGACCTCGGGATCCTGGACCAGAGCCCTCGCGAAGAGGGTGAGCTGACGCTCGCCGCCGGAGAGATGGGTGATGTCCCGGTCGGCCAGGTCCCCGATGCCGAGTCGATCGAGGGCTTCACGGGCCCGCGCGACGTCCGACTCGCTCTCCAGGCCGAGTAGCGGTTGATGGGGGGCGCGGCCCATCAGCACGAGCTCACCGACCCGGAACGGGAAGGGGACGTGCAGGTCCTGCGGTACGAGCGCCACCCGACGGGCGAGGGCACGACGGGAAAGCGTCGTCACGTCTTCGCCGCCGAGCAGGACGCGACCCGCACCCGGCGCGAGCGCAGCAGAGGCGATCCGAAGCAACGTCGTCTTCCCCACACCGTTGCGGCCGATCAGGCCGACGACTTCGCCGGGACGGACCGCGAAATCGAGCCCCGCGAGAAGGGTTCGGCCCCCGACCTCCGCTTGAACGCCGTCGAATCGCAGATCGGCGGTCACGTCATCGGCCCCCGCGCCTGGGCTCGCCGCAGTAGGTAGATGAAGAGCGGCCCCCCGACGATCGCAGTCACCGCACCGACCGGCAGCTCCCGACCGTCGAGCACGGTCCGAGCGAGGGTGTCCGAGAGCACGAGAAAACCGGCCCCGGTCAAGGCCGTCGCCGGAAGAAGGAGGCGGTGGTCGCTGCCGATCACGAGGCGGAGCGTGTGGGGCACGATCAGACCGACGAAGCCGATCAGACCCGAGACGGCGACGGCCGCACCGACCATCAGCGAGGTCGCGAGAAGCAGCCAACGGCGATGGGACTCGACAGGGACCCCGAGATGGAGGGCGGATTCGTCGCCGAGCGCCAGCAGATTCAGACTGCGCGAGAGGAGGAACGCCGTGACGAGACCGAGGGCCACGCTCGCGGCGACGACACCGACGGCGTCGATCTCCACGGCGGAGAGATGTCCGATCAGCCAGAGGAAGATCCGCGATCCCTCGAAGAAACCAGCGACCGAGGCGAGGAAGACGATACCCGCGGAGGCAAACGCATTGAAGACGACGCCGGTCAGGAGCAGGCCCGTCGGCGAACTGCGACCGCGCCCGCCCGAGACCCAGTAGAGCAGGCCCGTCGCGATCAACCCGCCGCCAAAAGCCGCCATCGGAACGGAGGAGGTCGGAAGCGCGAACGTCGCCCCGAGCGCGAGCGCCGAGATGCCGGCCAACGCCGCTCCGCCGGACACGCCTAACACATAGGGATCGGCGAGCGGGTTTCGAAGCAGCGCCTGGAAGACGGCACCCGCCGTCGCGAGGGCCGCGCCGACCAGCAGCCCGAGCAGAACCCGCGGACCCCGGACCCGCAGCACGATGTCGCGGGTCGCCGCATCGATATCGGACGCGTCGCCGAAGACGATCTTCACCACGTCGGGCGCACCTACGTTCGATGGACCCGTCGCGAGCGCGACGAGCGTGATCACGACGACCGCGGCAAGAAGGACGCCCAGCACGAGCGCAAGTCGCGATCGCGATAGACGCGTCATCGCGCGGACTTCTCGAGGGCTGCGCGGGCGGCCGGCAGCGCCGCGTCGATCGACGTCGCGATCTCGACCCCGTGCACAAGGAGCGCGAGCGCGCGGAGCGAGTCGTCGAGGTCCGGTCCCGGCAGGCTCACCCGACCGGCCTCGACCGAAACGACCCGCTCGTTGGCGACCGCCGGCAGGCTCGGCCAGCGTCCCCAGAACGCCAGCGCGTCGGAGGTACCGGGCGTCATGTCGAGCACGAGCTCCGGACGCGAGGCGACGAGCCACTCGATGGAGCCTCGCGGATAGCCCGGCGCGAGCGCGCGCACGAGATTCCTGGCCCCGACCGCCTCGAGCATCTCGTCGAGGAAGGTCCCGCCTCCGACCAGGTAGAGCGGCGAGCGGTCCACGACCACGATCGTTCCCGGCTGCAGACGATCCGCCGTCGCCACGGAGACGGCGGCTTTCATCGCCCGGATCTCCCGGAGACGTTCGGCTGCCGCGGCCTCCCGACCGACGAGTCGACCGAGGCGCTCGATGTTCTCGAAGACCTGGGCGAGGGTCTCGTTCGGGTAGACGTCGACCTCGACTCCCGCGCGGGCGAGCCGAGCGGCGTGCCCCTCCTGATCGACCCCCGCCACCAGCAAGACCCGCTCGGGACCGAGCGCGACGACCGCCTCGAGACTCGGATCGAAGAGACCTCCGACGCGGGGCAGGTCGACGACTTCCGAAACGACCTGCGCAGAGTAGTCGTCGACCCCCACGAGGGTCTCTCGCGCACCGAGCCGGACCAGAATGGAGGTGAGCGAGGGGTTCAGCGAGATCAGCCGCGCGGGCGTTCCGTCGACCTTTGCCCGCTCGGCGAACGCCAAGACCGGCGCGAGGAGGACGAGCAGCATTCCCGAGGCGAACCAGACCGACGCGCGGGAGCGCGAGGCACGGAATCGATCAGCGCGCAGACGATCTTCGCGGAAGAGGACCAAGGGGGATCTCGGGCGGACGCCGCGGAGGAGGCGCCCGATCGCAGGCGACGCGAAGCCGGCGCAACACGCGCGCGGCCCGGTCACCGGGGCCGGCCCATCATAGTCGGGCGCCCCGCGCGCGGCATTTTCCACCGATCCTCCCGCAAAAAGCGCCCGCACCGAGCGAGGGGCCGCCAGAGGCCAGGCTCCGGCGGCCCGGGGTCACTTCGTCGCGACCTTTCGCGCGGCGCCACCGCGCGGCGGACCGACCTTCACCTGCCCGCGGAGCTTCCCGACCAGCGCCGGACCGATTCCGCGGACGCTCTCGAGCTCCTCTACCGAGCGGAAGCCGCCCCGCTCCGCGCGCACAGCGAGGATCGCCGCCGCTTTCACCTCGCCGATTCCGGGCAGCGATTCGAGCTGCTCGGCCGTCGCCGTGTTGAGGTCGAGGGTCGTGCCGACGTCCGCGGCGAAGCCCGGCACGGCGCCGAGCCCCACCACGAGGGCGAAGAGCAGAAAAGCGAACGCGTTCGAAAAGCGACCGTCGTGTCGCGCCGAACGGTCCTGCGACGCTCGAAGGTCAGAATGGATGGAGGACATGGAATCGATCTCCCCGGGACCTGGGGCGAATCTCTTCACGGGGATCGGCGCGGCGATTCGCGATCGCGCGCCCGGCTCAGCGATCTCGCAGGACGGAGAATTTCGCCGCAGCGAAGAGCGCTTCCTTCGCGGGGCCTTCCGGGAAGGGCGCGATCGCCTCCAGCGCACGACCGATGTGTTCCTCGGCGCGCTTCTGGGTGTCGGCGACACCGTGGTAGCGATCGACGAGCTCGGCGATCGCTTCGAACTCGAGCTCGGGGGCGCCTTCCGGCGCCTGACCGCCGTGCTCGTCCGCGAGGCGCGAGGCGCTCTTGAGCACGCTCGCCACGTGGTCCTTCTCGGCCACGCGCGCGCGCTTGAGCGTGAGAATCAGCGGAAGTGTGATCTTGCCTTCTCGCAGATCCGCGAAAGGAGCCTTCCCCATCGTCGCGAGGTCGGCCTTGTAGTCGAGGCAGTCGTCCTTCAGCTGGAAGGCCGTGCCCAGCTGCTTGCCGAACTCCTTGATCCGGTTCCGCTCGCCACGCGTCACTTCCCCGATCAACGAGCCGATCTCGCAGCAGGTGGCGAGCAGCGCCGCGCTCTTGCGCTCGATCACCTCATAGTAGTTGGACTCGGTGATGTCGACGTCGAAGCTTCGTTCGAGCTGCAGCAGCTCTCCTTCGGCGAGGAGCCGGATCGCTTCCGCATAGCTCTCGACGATCGCGAGGTTGCCGTCCTGGATCACGATCGAAGACGCTCGGCCATAGAAGAAATCACCGGCGAGCACGGCGCGCCGGTTGCCCCAGATCGCATTGGCTGAGGGGCGACCGCGGCGCACGGCCGACAGATCCACGACGTCGTCGTGGACCAGGGTCGCGGTGTGCAGGAGCTCGAGCGCGGCGGCCAGCTCGATCCGGCGCGGGCCGGTATAGCCACACAGCTCCGCGGCGAGGATCACGAGGGCAGGGCGCAGACGCTTCCCCCCCGCTTCGAGCAGATGATTCCCCGCGTCCCCGATCACCTGGGAGCGCGATTGGACCGTGTCCCGGAGCGCAACTTCGACGAGCTCCATCGCCGGGCCGATCCGCTGGAAGGCGAGACCGAGGCTCTCTTCGAGAGAGGACGGCGATTCGTTGGCGGCGTCGAAGAGGGGCGCTGACATGCCGCGCAATCTAGCCGCGCCCAAACCGGGTGTCAAAGCTGGAAATCTCCAAAAACGTTTATAAAACGTGCGTTTACCGAGATTCCCAAAGGTTGTCTGAAACGACTCGCCGCCGGTGGCACCGGGTCTCAGCCCATCCCGTTTTCCCGGAGCCAGTCCACCGCCTGCGCCACATCCTGAATGGGAACGAGTTCGCAAACTGGATCCGCCCCCTTCTCGCGCGCCTTCGTCCGGGATTTCTGCTCCTCGAAACAGACCGCAGGCACGAGCAGCCGCTTGAAGCCGAGCCGCGCCGCCTCGGCCACCCGCACGTCGAGCCGCGACACCCGGCGGACCTCCCCGCCGAGCCCGATCTCCCCGACCGCCGCCGTATCCGCCGGGACCGCCTGGTCGAGTCGACTCGACGCGATCGCGAGGGCGATCCCGAGATCCGCCGCCGGCTCCGCGACCCGGACGCCACCCGCCGCCTTCGCGTAGACGTCCTGTGACAGGATGTCGACGGGGCTGCGCCGGTCGAGCACGGCGAGCAACAGGGCGACCCGGGCATCCTCGAGTCCGAGCGTCGTTCTCCGCGGCGTGCCGTAGGGGGCCGGAGCGACGAGCGCCTGCAGCTCCACGAGCATCGGCCGCGTCCCCTCGAGCATCGGGATCACGCAACTCCCCGGGCTCCGCGTGCTCCGCTCTTCGAGGAAGAGCTCACTCGGATTCTCGACCGCCTCGAGTCCGTGGCTCGCCATATTGAGGACGCCGATCTCCTGCGTCGAGCCGAAGCGGTTCTTCGCCGCGCGCAGCAGTCGGAAGGCGTGGGCGCGGTCGCCCTCGAAGGTCAGCACGACGTCGACGAGATGCTCGAGGACGCGGGGACCCGCGAGGCTGCCTTCTTTCGTGACGTGCCCGATCAGCAGCAGCACGGAGCCGACCTTCTTCGCGGTCGCCGCGAGCTGCGCCGCCGACTCACGCACCTGCGCGACCGAGCCCGCCGCGCTGTCGATCGCCTCGGTCTGGATCGTCTGGATCGAATCGACGACGACGAAGGAGGGCACGAGCTCCTGCCACGGCGCCGCGAGCGCCTCGACCCGCGTCGTCGTGAGGACCTGCATGTCGGAGCCGAGCCCGGGCAAGCGCTCCGCCCGAAGACGGATCTGCGCGGCGCTCTCCTCCCCGCTCACGTAGAGCACCGATTGACCCGCGGCCGCGAGTCCCCCAGCGACCTGCAGGGCGAGGGTCGATTTGCCGATCCCGGGGTCCCCACCGAGTAGCACCACCGAGCCCGGAACGAAGCCGCCCCCCAATACGCGATCGAGTTCGCTTTCCCCGGACGTGATGCGGGGGCTCGCGTCCGCGTCGATCTCCCCGAGGCGCCGCGGCTTCTCGTCGCCCGCCGCCGGAACCAGCGCCGCGAGGCCATTTGCCCCGCGCCCAGTCCCTTTGTCCTTCGCGCTCGGCGCCTGGTAGGTCTCCTCGACCAGGCTGTCCCACTGGCCACAATCGGGACAGCGCCCGTGCCAGCGCGGATGCTGCGCCCCGCAGGCCTGGCAGACGTGGACGGTTCGGCGCTTGGCCATCGACGGATCCCCCTCGACCGCGTCCTTGGGGCGCCCCCCGATACGCGATCCCGTTCGCAGAAGGCAGAGACCCGGTCTGACGGGTCCTGGCTGCGCGAAAACAAGGTGAAGATAGGGACTCGCGCGCGATCTGGGCAGGGGAGAATCCCTGTCAACTTGCCGACGAACGTTGGTTGACAGCCCGCAAAGTGCCTCGGTAGCTTCCGTCACGGCGGTCGACCCCGCGCCTCCGCGCCCCGCCGATCCCCCTTCTTCTGCCTCCGTCCCCGCACCGGAGATGCCTGGAGCCCCCGTGACTGCCGCTACCTCCTCGCTCGCCCGCTACTCCGAACTCGCGGAGCGCGCCCTCGCCGGTGAGGCGCCGTCCGAAGCCGACGCGCTCTGGATCCTCGACGGCGCGGACGTAGAGCTCCTCCCGCTTCTTCATGCCTCCTTCGAGCCGCGCCGGAAGGCGTTCGGCCGCAAGGTCATGGTCCATGTGCTGAACAACGTGCAGAACGGTCTCTGCCCCGAGGACTGCGGCTACTGCTCGCAGAACAAGGACTCCGCGGCGGCGATCAAGAAGTACGCCATGAAAAGCGATGCGCAGATCATGGCCGAGGCGGAAGCCGCCGCGAATTCCGGGGCCAGCCGCTACTGCATGGTCCTCTCGGGCCGCGGCCCGACCGTCGAGCGAACGAAACGGATCGGGAAGCTCGTGCGCGAGATCAAGGAGCGCTGGCCGATCGAGGTCTGCCTGTCGGCAGGCCTCATGGGGGACGAGCACGCGGCGATCCTCAAGGAAGCCGGACTCGACCGGATGAACCACAACCTGAACACGAGCGAGCGCCGTTACGCCGAGATCACCAACACCCACACCTATGCCGATCGCGTCGCGACCCTCGGTGCGGCCAAGCGTCACGGCATCGAGAGCTGCTCGGGCATGATCGTCGGGATGGGTGAGGAGTCCATCGACATCGTCGAAGTCGCCTACAAGCTCCGCGAGCTCGAGGTTCCTTCGATCCCGGTGAACTTCCTGATTCCGATCGACGGCAACCAGGTTCAGGAAGACGGCTCGCTCACACCGGAGCGGTGCCTCCGCGCGCTCTGCCTCATGCGCTTCGTGAACCCCACCGCCGAGATCCGGATCGCCGGCGGCCGCGAAGGTCATCTCCGGTCGATGCAGGCCTTCGGTCTCTACCCGGCGAACTCGCTCTTCGTCGAGGGCTACCTGACGACGAAGGGCGACCCGGTCGAGGACACGTACGCGATGATCCGTGACGCAGGCTTCGAGATCGACGGCAACGACGCGTACCACGAGGCGCAGTCCCACCAGCACGGCGGCCAGTTCCGAATCCCGGACGGCAGCGACCAGCTCCTCAAGCCGGAGATCGCGCAGGCGTGACGACGAACGCCGGGCAGAACGCCTCGGCGCCGTCCCCCCTGGATGCGATCGCCGACGAAGTCCTCGATGGGATCCGCGAACGCGGGACCTATCGGCGGATGCGCGTCCTCGATGGCCTGCAGGCTCCGCGCATGCAGGTCGAGGGGCGCGAAGTGCTGCTCTTTGCCGGCAGCAACTATCTCGATCTCGCTCGACACCCCGAAGTGATCGAGGCAGCCGAGCGCGCTTCCCGCGACTACGGCTGCGCAGCCGGCGGGTCGCGACTCATCACGGGCAATCTCGCCTGCCACGAAGCCCTCGAAGCGGACCTCGCCTCCTTCTTCGGGCGCGAAGCCGCCCTCGCCTTCAACACGGGCTACATGGCAAACGTCGGCGTGATTCCGTCGATCGTCGGCCCGGGCGACGTCCTGATCTCCGACGAGCTGAACCACGCCTCGATCATCGACGGCGCCCGGCTCGCCCGCGCCGACGTGGCCGTCTTCCGTCACGGCGACGTCGACTCCTTCACCGAGACCCTCGAACGCGTACGCCCCGACGCGCGGCGCGTCCTCGTCGCGTGTGATGGCGTCTACAGCATGGATGGGGACGTCGCACCGATCGCCGAGATCGTGAAGCGCGCCCACGACCACGACGCCATCGTGCTCCTCGACGACGCCCACGGCACCGGCTGTCTCGGCACCCGCGGCCGGGGCACCGCCGAAGCCGCTGGCGTCCTCGAGGACGTCGACATCCTGATGGGCACCCTCGGCAAGTCGATCGGCTCTTTCGGCGCGTTCATCGTCGGCTCGGCGAAGCTGCGTGATCTGCTCGTGAATACCGCGCGGAGCTTCATCTTCTCGTGCGCCCTCGCCCCCGCGCAGGTCGAAGCCGCTCGGGTTTCCGTCCGCCTCGTCGACGAAGAGCCCTGGCGACGGCAGCGCCTCGCCGAGAACTGCGACCGGCTGCGCGCGGAGCTTGCCGCGGAAGGCATCTCCACCGCTCCGAGCACCACCCATATCCTCCCGGTCGTGATCGGCGACAACGAAACCACCATGGCCGTCTGCGAGCGGCTGCTCGAGCGCGGGTTCTATGCGCAGGGCATTCGCCACCCCTCCGTACCTGCCGGCAAGGCCCGTCTGCGGATCACGCCCATGGCCACCCACACGGAGTCCGAGATCGACGCCCTCGCGTCAGCGATCTCCGAAGAACTCCAGGCAGCGAGGGACTAGGGGCATGGCCGGCGTCTTCGTCACCGGAACCGACACCGACGTCGGCAAGACCTTCGTCACCCGCCTCCTGGCGCGCGGGCTCCGCGCGGCCGGCGTCGACGTGGGCGTGATGAAGCCTGCCGAGACCGGGGTCCCGCCGGAAGGACCGATGGACGCGCGCGCGCTGATCGCGGCGGCGGGCGTGGACGACCCGGTCGATCTGGTCTGCCCGCTCCAGTTCGATCTACCCGCGGCCCCCGAAGCCTCGGCGCGCTTCGAATCCCGAACCGTCGAACTCGCACCGGTGCTCGAGGCGTGGGAGATGCTGTCCGCCCGGCACGAATTCATGCTGGTCGAGGGCGCCGGCGGACTGCTCGTCCCCTTCGATTCCAAGTCGAGCATGGCCGACCTTTCGGCCACGCTCGATCTGCCGCTCCTGATCGTGGCCCGCGCGAGCCTCGGAACGATCAACCACACGCTGCTCACCCTCGAGGCGTGCGAACACCGCGACCGACCGATCGTCGGCGTCGTGATCAGTCACGCGACCGGCGTTCTCTCGGATCCGGACGCGCGGAATCTCGAGCTGCTCCGGGAAGCCCTCGGCGAGCGGCTGATCGGCGAAGTCCTGCCGGCCGCCGACCCGTCGACGGTCGATCCGCGGAGCGCAGGACTCGACGTGCTCCTGGCTCTGGCGAGGGCGGGCGCGTGAACGGTCTCCACCCGATCGAGGCGAGCGAGCTGCACGCCCGGCGCGAACGCGTCTTCCTCGTCCTTGCGGGTCTGTTCCTCGGCTCGATGACGATGCTCAACATCCTGGGCGTCTCGCGCTTCATCGACTTCTCGTTCGAGGTCTTCGGCGTGACGATCCCGATGGCCCTCGCCGTCGGTGTGCTGCCCTATCCGATCACGTTCCTCTGCACCGATTTCATCTCGGAGCTCTACGGACAGGCCCGCGCGAATTTCCTGGTCTGGGTCGGACTCCTGCTGAACGTCTACGTGATCGCGTTCCTCTACCTCGGCGGAATCATGCCACCGGAGCCGACCTTGGATCCTGCGACGGGGCTCCCCCCGACCGAGGCCTACGACTTCGCGTTCTACAAGATCCGCTTCCTCACGATGGGCGCGGTCGCCGCGTCGATGATCGCTTATCTGACGGCGCAGCTCTGCGACGTGACGCTCTTCCACTTCTGGAAACGCCTCACGAAGGGTCGCCACCTCTGGCTCCGCAACAATGGCTCGACCGTCGTGAGCCAGTTCGTGGATTCGTTCGCCGTCATCACGATCACCCACTTCTACGCGGGCGCGCTCCCCGTCGATGCGAGCGCGCCGATCTGGCCTCAGCTCTGGGTCTTCATCGGCTCCGGCTACGTCTTCAAGCTGACGATCGCCCTCGTGGATACGCTCCCCTTCTACGTCGGCGTCCACTACTTGAGCCGTTACCTAGAGATCGATCCCTTCGAAGAGCACGCCAAAGGGGAGCTCTAGCCTCGATGGAACTGCCCGGCGGACGCCGGGCGCGATCGTTCGAGTCGTCCCCGGCTTGAGCAGCGGAGGAGGCAACGACGCCGGCCTGCCTGAATCGCTCCCCGACCGGCTGAGCGCGCCGAGGGATCAGGTGCGCTCGCCGTCCTTCTTCTGGCGCCAGCTTCGCCGGTTCAAAGGCTCTCTCAACGGCGCTTTCAGGCATGGCGTGGAAACCCTCTTTCACAACCGAGTCGCATTCCATCCCTATCGGAAGAATTCGATCCACGCGCGAGCAGGTTTCAGACGCTTTTCCCGATTCGTGAGAAAGCGCCCGGCGCTACCTGCTGGAATTTCCGCAACCGGACCTCGGGTTTCTCCCCACCTCTGACGTGTCCGCACGCACGCGCTAGAAACTGCCCGACATGCCGACCGAAGCCCGCCATCCCGAAGCACCCGAGTGGTATCGAAATGCGCTCGACGTCCCGCGAACCGACGAGACCGTCGAGGTAGACGGGGCGGAGATCCACTACCTCGCCTGGGGCGAGCGCGGTCGCCGTGGCCTCGTCTTCGTGCACGGGGGCGGCGCCCACAGCCACTGGTGGACCCACGTCGCAGGACGTTATGCGAACCGGTATCGGGTCGCGGCGATCGACCTCTCCGGACACGGCGACTCGGACCGGCGGGAGAAATACAGCCTCGAGCAGTGGACCGACGAAGTGATGGCCGTCGCGCGGGACTCGGGCATCGAGGGCAAGCCCGTCGTCATCGGCCACAGCATGGGGGGCTTCGTGACCATCGCGACCTCCGCGCTCCACCCCGACGCCCTCGCCGGCATCGTCGTCTGCGACTCTCCGGTCTCTGCACCCGATCCCGAGGTCGATGCCCACCGCATGGGCCAGGCCTTCGGCAAGCCGCGGCACTACGCGTCACGCGAGGAAGGACTCTCGCGTTTCCGGACCGTCCCACCCCAGGACCACTATCTCGACTACGTGATGGCCGACGTCGGTTGGCACTCGCTCGTCGAGGAAGAGGAGGGCTGGCGCTGGAAGTTCGATCACCTGGCGTTCACGGCCTTCGAAGAGAATCCGCGCGTCGCGGCCCGCCCGTACCTCCCCCGAATCACCTGCCGGATGGCGCTCTTCGCCTCGGAGAACGGCCTCGTGAACAAGGAGATCGGCGGGTACATGTACGACCTCATGGGACGCGTGAATCCGGTCATCGAGATTCCGCTCGCGGGCCACCATCTGATGCTGGACCAGCCGCTCAATCTCATCTCGGCGCTCAACGCGGTCCTCGCCGACTGGGATCATTCGGAGCCTCTTCGGCGGGATTAGGAAGTTCGTCGGCAACCGACCGGCGAGGGATCCCGGATCACAAACGACCTGTTGGCCAAATCCATCAAGTGTGTCGGGCAGACACCCGATTTTTCCGGTCGATGGAAATGGCCCCCCCGACCACCGAAGAAGAGCTGAAGATCCTCGAGGTCAAGCTGACGCAGCTGAAGCTCGAGTACGAGAAGTACTTCCTCGGCTCGCGTCCGACGGAGCCCAGCCAGGCCCGCTCGGAAGTCCAGAAGACCGTGATCAAGTTTTCGAACATGCGGATCACGAACACGGCTCAACGCTTCAAGTTCAACAGCTTGAACGGCCGTTTCCAGGCGTTCAAACGCCAGTGGGAAAGCATTCTTCGCCAGATCGAGGCGGGGACGTACAAGCGCCACGTCTTCAAGGCCGATCTCCGCGCCCGCGAGCGTGGGTTGGAAGAGGCGAGCCCCGGCGGTCCTCGCACGAGCAGAGGAGCGCGTGCGAGCGATCGCGGCGGCGATCTCTTCGAGACCTATCGCGACGCCCTGATCGCGAACGGCCAGAACACGAAGGGCCTGACCGCCGAGAAGCTCCAGAGGGCGATCGCCAAACAGGAAGCGACGATCAAACAGAAGTACGGCTGCGATCGCGTCGACTTCAAGGTCGTGGTCACCGACGGCAAAGTGAAGATGAAAGCCGCAGCGCGCTAGGCGCGTCGCCTCTCAAGGCGCCTTCACGCGGTTCTCGATCGACGGCACGGTCGCGAGATACTCGGCCATCGCCTCGAGGTCGCTCGCCGGCAGCTCGGCGTAGCCGTGCTCGATCACCTCGGACATCAGTCCCTGCGTATCGTCGCCATCGGGCTTGAGGCCCATCTGCAGATACCAGACGAGATCGGCCTTCGACCAGTCACCGATCCCCGTCTCTTCGTGGGGCGTGATGTTCGGCGCGAGTTGACCCTCTGGCCCTTCGACCGAACCCGCGAGCGCCATCGAACCATCGAGGCCGCCCGACAGAGTCCGCGGCGTATGGCATTCGCCGCAATGCGCCGCCGCCTCGACGAGATAGCGGCCTCGGGCCCAGGCTTCGCTTCGACCGGGCGCGTCGTCGAAGACCTTTGGCGTGAAGTTCACCAGCTTCCACCCCGCCACGGAGCCACGCCAGGAGAAGGGCAAGGGCGCCTCGGGCGCACGGTTCTCTCGGCGGTCGGCCGGACGCGACTGGATGTACGCGAAGAGATCGATGATGTCCTGGTCCGTCAGGCCGGAGAAAGACGGATAGGGGAAGGTGGGGAAGTAATGCTGCCCTTCCGGCGAGAGCCCTTCGCGCATCGCCCGCGCGAAATCGGCGTTCGACCATTCGCCGATTCCGGTCTCGCGATCCGGCGTGATGTTGGTGCTGTAGAAGACACCGAAGGGGGTCTCCATCGCACGGCCGCCCGCGAGCTCCGGCGCGTTCGGCCC
The DNA here is from genome assembly GCA_002709835.1 of Deltaproteobacteria bacterium. GTDB lineage: Bacteria > Myxococcota_A > UBA9160 > UBA9160 > UBA4427 > UBA4427. Next base: position 17,350 of record PAQX01000068.1, on the reverse strand, counting down.
CTCGCCGGGATAGTTCGTGTGACAGGTGCAGCCCCCGGTCGAACGGAAGACCCTCGCGCCACGCTCGACGTCCGCTGCGATCGCATCGAGAGCACGCGCGGCCTCGTTTGCCTGGGCCCCATGACCGACGAGCAGCGCGATGAAGACCAGAACGCCGAGCAGGAAGGATCGCGTTCGCACGGGGAGCACTACTGGTTCTTGTAGGAATCTTCCTTGGGCTTGCGGTAGGGCTTGTGACATCCACCGCAGCTCTTGCCGAGTCCGCGCATCGCCTTGCCCGTTGCACCTGCGTCTCCGCTCGCGGCGGCGGCGGCGAGCGCCCGCGCGGCGGATTCGTAATCCTCGATCGCCTTTTCGAATCCGGTCCAGTCGCTCCAGATCTCGACCTTGGCGTCCGTCGCGCCCTCGGCGAGCTGCTTCTTGAAGGCCGGGGCGATCAGGGCGGCTGCGTCGGCCATCTGGTTCGCGTGGTTCGCCACGCCGCCGGGCACGTCCAGCTGATTCTTCAGGATGTCTCCGATCGCGCCCATGTTCGTCCCGATCGCCGACATCAGCTTCTGTCGGTACTCGATCCGGGCCTGACCCCCTCGTGGTCATCCGCGGAGACGAACGTGGCGGGCGCGATCACGAGCGTGATCACAAGGGCCGCGAAGAGCAGGGGGCGTAGTGAAACGGGACGAATCATCGAGAGCTCCAAGGGTGGGAATCGCGAAAGGAAACACACCGCTCCCGGTTCGTCAGCGCGAAGAACGAGGCGGTCATGAATCCGGCTCTGCGCCCGGGTTCAGGATCGCCTTGCCGCCGCTGGCCGCGCGGAGGGCGGCACCGGGGTTTCGGACCGGCCGGGCGCCGTGCAGGGGGACGAGCGCCTCGGCGGCGCTTTCGAGTCCCTCGTCGAAGGTCGCCGATTCGCAGGTGAAGCCGGTGGCTTCCACGGCCTCGATCAGCGCGCTGATCACCCGGTTCGGCGTCAGGCCCGCATCGTAGTCTGCGACACCGCCGGCCGTCTCGGGGCGGAATTCGAGCTCGAGGGCTTCGTACACGGGAATAAGGATCTCGCGCAAAGGGGCCGTCTGTCCGACCGTGAGCACGCCGCCTACGTGAGCGCCGCCACGGATGACGCGCTGGCCGACGCCCATGACCTTGACCTTGCCGCCGATGTTCACGCTGTACTCGCCGGGGCAGTACTCGCCTGGGACTTCACCCACGCGCGCATCGAGCCCGAGACGTTGAAGCGCGTCGACGATCCAACCGGTCAGGCGCTCGAAGCGCGGCTGGATGTGCAGATGCGCAGTGGGATCAGCGGAGGCCCAGGCGAAGGCGACACTCTCGCGCAGAAACACCGCCGCGTGTCCTCCGGCGAGACGGGTCACCGGTTCGTAGCCAGCCTCACGCGCGAGATCGATGGCGCGCGGGTACCCCGGTCGGCGCGCATCGAGGCTTGAAAAAAGCAGGGCGTCGTCCGGAGCATAGAGACGCAGGCTTTCTCCGCGCACACCGGTGGCCACGTCGCGAAGCATGGCGTGCGAGACCGCCGTGTCGAACACGGCCCGCCCCGGATAGCGGTCGCGGTGGACCTTCAGCCTCGCGGGCTCGGGTCCGTCCGGCGTGCTCAGCGGCTGGCCACGTCGAGTTCGAGCTCCGCCCGCGCCACGACGCCTTCGAGGCGCGCACGCTCACCGGCGTTCGCTTCGTCGTCCGGGAGCGAAGAGAGCTGCCCGTCCGCCTCGGCCTTCGCCGACTCGACGGCGCCCGCATCGACGGCGCTCGCGAGAGTGCAGGAGTCGACGAGCACGACGCATCGCGTCCCATCCACCTCGGCGAAGCCGCTGGTGATCGCCGCCCACTCGTTGCCCGAGTCGCGGATGATCTCCATCGGGCCGAGCTGCAGCGGCGTCAAGAACCGCTCATGGCTCTCGAGCACACCGAACTCCCCGGCTTCGCCAGGGAGAACGACCTGCTGAACGGTCTCCGAAAGCGCTTCGCCTTCGGGCGTCACAACGACGAGTTCGATTGCCACGTTCGAATTCCTTCCGATCTCCGACTAGGAGAGCGTCTTCGCCTTTTCGACCGCCGAGGCGATGTCGCCGACCATGTAGAAGGCCTGTTCGGGCAGATCGTCGTGCTTGCCGTCGAGGATCTCGCGGAAGCCGCTGATCGTGTCCTCGAGTCGCACGTAGACGCCAGGCGTACCCGTGAACTGTTCAGCGACGTGGAAGGGCTGGGAGAGGAAGCGCTGGATCTTGCGCGCGCGCGCAACGGTCAGCTTGTCCTCTTCCGAGAGCTCGTCCATACCGAGGATGGCGATGATGTCCTGGAGGTCCTTGTAGGCCTGGAGCGTGGACTGGACGCCTCGGGCGACCTCGTAGTGCTCGTCGCCGACGACCTGCGGATCGAGGATCCGGCTGGTGGAGTCGAGCGGGTCGACCGCCGGGTAGATCCCGATCTCCGTGAGAGAGCGGTCGAGCACCGTCGTCGCATCCAAGTGCGTGAATGCCGTCGCCGGCGCGGGGTCGGTGAGGTCATCCGCGGGGACGTAGATCGCCTGGACCGAGGTAATCGAACCCTTGTTGGTCGAGGTGATCCGCTCCTGCAGCTCACCCATGTCCGTGGCCAGCGTCGGCTGATAACCGACTGCCGAGGGGATGCGGCCGAGAAGCGCCGACACCTCGGAGCCCGCCTGGGTGAAGCGGAAGATGTTGTCCACGAAGAGGAGCACGTCCTTCCCCTCTTCGTCGCGGAAGTACTCCGCCGCCGTGAGACCCGTGAGGCCGACACGCGCGCGCGCTCCCGGCGGCTCGTTCATCTGGCCGTAGACCAGCGCCGCCTTGTCGAGAACCGTGGAGCCGTCCGAGAGGACCGAGTCCTGCATCTCATGCCACAGGTCGTTGCCCTCACGCGTTCGCTCGCCAACGCCCGCGAAGACGGAGTAACCGGAGTGCTCCTTCGCGATGTTGTTGATGAGCTCCATGATGACGACCGTCTTGCCGACGCCGGCACCCCCAAAGAGGCCGACCTTGCCGCCCTTGTTGTAGGGGGCGATCAGATCGACGACCTTGATGCCCGTCTCGAGCACCTCGACGGACGTCGACTGATCGACGAACTCCGGCGCGGGGCGGTGGATCGGGTAGGTCATCTGCGCGTCGATCGGGCCACGCTCGTCGACAGGCTCGCCGACCACGTTCATGATTCGACCGAGGGTCGCAGGACCAACCGGGATGTTGATCGGCGCGCCGGTGTTGAACACGTCCTGACCGCGGCGGAGGCCGTCGGTCGTGTCCATGGCGATCGTTCGCACGGTCTTCTCACCGAGGTGAAGCGCAACCTCGATGATCAGGTTGTCCGCGCGGTCATCGATGGCGGGGTTCGTCGTCTTGAGTGCGGTCATGACCTCCGGGAGGTCGCCGCTCTCGAATTCGACGTCGACCACCGGGCCCATCACCTGGACGATCTTGCCATTGCTCATTGTTTCTTCTCCGGTTCGGCGGCTTCTTTCGGTCCGCCGGTTTCGAATCTCTTGGATTTACTCGAGCGCCTGTGCGCCAGTCACGATCTCGACGAGTTCGCCGGTAATCGCAGCTTGACGCGCGCGGTTGTATTCGAGGGTGAGCTTCTCGATCAGCTCTTCCGTGTTCTTCGTCGCGGCTTCCATCGCGGTCATCCGCGCAGCGTGCTCGCCGGCCTGGTTCTCGAGCAACGCCCGGAACACTTCGATCTCGACCGCCTTCGGCACGAGGGCCTTGAGCAGTGCTTCGGGATCGGGCTCGATCTCGTAGCCACCGACATCCTCGCTCTCGGCGCCCTCTTCCGCCTCGGGCGGCGTGAAGGGCAGCAGCTGAGCGCGGACCGGCTTCTGCGTCATCGTCGAGACGAACTCGCTGAAGATGAGCACGACCTCGTCGAGGTCGCCCGACGCGTACCGTCTCGCGAGCTCACGGGCCACGTCCGCTGCCTGCGGATAATCGACGTCCCCGTCGATCGGCGCGGAGTGATTGATCTGGCTCGGGCGACGGCGAGAGAAATACTCCCCCGCCTTCTTGCCCAGCAGCGTCAGACCGCCCTTCTCGAACTCACCTTCGCGCTCCGCGAGGAGGGCGTCGGCTTCCTTTAGCACCGCCGAATTGAACGCCCCTGCGAGGCCGCGATCGGAGGTGATCACGATCAGCTCGAGGCTCTTGCGCTCGTCGTGGACGTCGAGGAGCGGGTGACCCTCGTCGAGGGAGCCCTTGGAGACCTCCTCGAGGGTCGAGCGCATCCGCGTGGCGTAGGGCCGCGCGTTCTCGATCGCCTCCTGCGCTCGTCGAAGCTTCGCCGCGGCCACCATCTTCATGGCGGACGTGATCTTCTGCGTCGACTGGACGCTGACGATGCGTCGCTTGATGTCGCGAAGATTCGCCACTGTTAGGCAGCCTCGGTCGACGTCTTGCTAGCGGTGGGCTGGAAGATGTCGGCGAACTCGTCGAGGGCCGCGATCAGCTTCTGCTCGGTCGCGTCATCGAATTTCCCGCTGCTCTTGATCTCCCCGAGGATGTCGCTCTTGTTGGAGCGCATCCAATCGAGCATCTCGCTCTCGTAGCGGAGGATGTCGCTGAGCTCGAGCTGGCGGATCCAGGAGGGGCGATCGTTCTCGGGCTGTGGAGTCGAGGCGTAGATCGAGACGACCTGCTCTTCCATCGCGAGCGGCGAGTACTGACCCTGCTTGAGGATCTCCGTCTGGCGCTCACCGTTGGCGAGCTGCTCCTGGGTCGCGGCGTCGAGATCCGAACCGAACTGGGCGAAGGCCGCCATCTCGCGGTACTGCGCAAGGTTCAGCTTCAGCTGACCGGCGACCGACTTCGTGGCCTTTTCCTGAGCGGCCCCGCCCACGCGGGACACCGAGAGGCCGACGTTGATCGCCGGACGGACGCCCGAGTTGAAGAGGTCGGTCTCGAGGAAGATCTGACCGTCCGTGATCGAAATCACGTTGGTCGGAATGTACGCGGAGACGTCGCCGCCCTGGGTCTCGATGATCGGCAGCGCCGTGATCGAACCGCCGCCGAGATCGTCGGATAGCTTGCAGGCGCGCTCGAGGAGGCGCGAGTGGACGTAGAAGACGTCGCCCGGGTACGCCTCGCGGCCCGGCGGCCGGCGGAGGAGGAGCGACAGCTGGCGATACGCCACGGCCTGCTTGGAGAGATCATCGTAGACGATGAGGACGTGTTTCCCGTTGTGACCGAAGTGCTCGGCCATCGTCACGCCCGTATAGGGCGAGATGTACTGGAGCGGGGCCGGATCCGACGCCGTCGCTGCGACGACGATCGTGTAGTCCATCGCGCCGTGCTGCTTCAGCTTGTCCGTGACCTGGGCGACGGTCGACTGCTTCTGTCCAGTCGCGACGTAGACGCAGATCACGTCCTTGCCCTTCTGGTTGATGATCGTGTCGATCGCGATCGCGGTCTTGCCCGTCTGGCGGTCCCCGATGATGAGCTCGCGCTGTCCGCGGCCGATTGGAACCATCGCATCGACGGCCTTGATGCCCGTCGCCATGGATTCGTCGACGGACTTTCGCGCCACGATGCCCGGTGCCTTCAGCTCGACCTGACGGGTGGCTTCGGCTTCGATCGGGCCCTGGCCATCGATCGGCACGCCGAGGGCGTCGACCACGCGGCCGAGCAGCGCATCGCCGACGGGAACCTCGATGATGCGGCCCGTGCGCCGCACGAGGTCGCCTTCCTTCACGCCACGGCCCGAGCCCATGATCGCGACGCCGACGTTGTCTTCTTCGAGGTTCAGGACCATGCCTCGCAGGCCGCCGTCGAATTCGACCAGCTCGCCGGCGAGGGCGTTGTCCAGGCCGTACACGCGGGCGATGCCGTCACCGGCGTTCAGGACCGTGCCGGTCTCGGCGACGTCGATCTCGCGATCGTAGTCCTTGATCTCCCGCTTGAGGATGTCTGTGATCTCTCCGGGCTTGATGTCCATTTATCTGGATCCCTTCTTAGGGGTTAGTTCCGTGTCCGGGCTCATTGCGGCTTCGGATGCGGTGAATTGGGTAGCTGGGTAGATATAGAGCGAAGCGGCTCAGGCCGACTTCGTAAGCGTGTTCCGGAGCTGCCCGAGCTGGGTGCGCAGGCTGCCGTCGAAGACGAGGTCGCCGACCTTGGCGATCGCGCCGCCGATCAAGGTCGGGTCGACCTCGATCTCGAGGCGGACTTCCTGGCCCGTGCGCTCCGAGAGGGCCCGGCGCAGGCGATCCTTGCGGCGGTCGTCCATCGGGCTTGCTGAGACGACCTCGGCGGTGACCATGCCTTCCGAGGCATCCGCGAGCTCGCCGTACGCTTCGACGATGGCGGCGAAATCGATCAGGCGACGCTGATCGATCAGGAAGGCGATGAAATTCTGGACCAGCGGACTCACGCTGGCGGCCTCGCCGATCGCGCGGAGCGCAGCCTTGCGCTCGTCGGCCGGGTGCATCGGCGTAAGCAGCGCGGCCGCAGCGTTGCGGTTCCCCTCGAAGACGGAGCCGAGGTTCTCGAGCTCGGCGCGGACTTCGCGGTGGCGGCGTTCGTCCTGGGCGAGGCCGAAGAGGGCCTTCGCATAACGGTGGGCGGCTCCACCTTTCATCAGTTCGCTCCTTCCGCGGCGCCACTCGGCTCGACGCGGGTAATGAACTCGTCCATCAGGCGCTCACGGTCGGAGTCGCTCACGGTATCGGTGAGCTTCTTGGTGGCGATCTCGAGCGCGAGCTCCGCGGCTTCGTCGCGAAGTTCGGCCTGCGCTCGACGCAGTTCCTGGTCGACGGCGGCCTGTGCGTCGGAGCGGATTCGATCGGCGGTCGCGCGGGCTTCGGCGAGGATGCGCTCGGCTTCTTCTTCCGCGCGGCGTGATGCGCCTTCGCGGATCTCTTCGACCTCGCTCGTCAGATCCACCAGCCTCCGCTGGAGTTCGGAGTTGCGCAGCTCGGCGGCGGTCAACAGCTCGGAAGCTTCGGAGAGGTCGGTCTGGATCCCGTCGCGCCGGCTCTTGAAGAACTCGGAGATGGGGCCGCGTCCGAAGTAGCCGATCAGGCCGATGATGATCAGGAGATTGATTCCCTGATAGATCGCCTCGGTGACCGGGTCGTATCCGTCCCCGCCACCGGCGGCGTGTGCGACACCGGAGAGCGTCAGGCAGAGAACGACGAGGACGGGGAGGAGGCCGGTCCATCGAATCTTGTGGGGCATGAAGTTCATCGCAGTCTTTGCTCGCTCGAAGGGGCTCGCGGATTCGTCGATCAGGACAAGGACCGACCGAGGATCTGCTCCGCAGCCGCCGTGGCGAGATCGTCGGCGCTCGCACGAAGCGTCGTGCGGGCTTCGTCGAGGGATCGGTTGAGTTCACCGCGCGCACGCTCGAGCTCCTGCTCGGCATCACTGCGCGCCTGAGTCGTGAGCGTGGCCTGCTCGTCGCGGGCCGCGGCCAGCTGGGTCTGACGCTGGGATTCGGATTCGCTGCGCGCCTCTCGGATCGCCGTTTCGTATCGGTCGAGGACATCATCGGCTTCGGACTGCAGCTGCGCGGATCGGTCGCGCGCCCCCTGGATGCGCTCGTCGCGCTCGTCGAGGGCGCGGAAGATCGGCTGGAACATCAGCGCATTCAGCGGGAAGATCAGCACGACGAAGCCGGCGAGCATCACCCACAGCATGCCAATGCCATCGCCGAGTCCGAACACACCGAAGAGTTCGGCGTCCGGAATCAGGACCAGCTCGCCGGCCGCGAACGCAGGCGCGGCGAAGGCAAATGCCATGGCCGCGAGCACGAGGGCGGCGCGGACCGGCCGTCGGTTTCGGATTTTCGAAGGAAGGCTCTTCACGTTTCGCATTCCCGTTGATTCGTGTGAGGTCTGGGCTCAGACTTCGACTCGCGAGGGCGCTTCGTTCGGGCGAGCATCGCGGTCGTCGTTCCGTTGGTTCTGATTCGATCTTCGATCCGGTCGATCGCGGTCGAGGGTCGCGCCGGGCTGCTGCCTCGCGTTCGCGACTTCGAGCATTCGTTTTTCCGAGTGCGGTCGAGTGCTCGCGAGGCTCGTTCGGAGCGCTCGCCTTCCCCGGCGCGGAGGCCCGGGTTTCGGTGGGTTAGGTACCACGAAACTCGAACCGATCGCACCGTGTCCGCACGAAACGCAACGATTTGTTGACTGATCGGGCCGGAGCTCGCGACGCGCCCCACCGGAACCGGCAGGCGGGTCGCTGGCCGCCCGGATTCTTGCACCGCCGCGGGCGCGAATCAACCAGGGAACTGCCTTGAAATCGCTGCTGGAACACGGTTTTTGCCGAGCGGGTTGGAGGGCGACTCGGCTCGGGGCGGGACGCGGCAGGAGGTGGGATCAGGAGCCGATCCGAGCCTTCCCGTTCCAGACTGCGTCGTCTTCCACCTCGAGCACGGGCGCCTCGACGTCCCCCTCTAGGTGATTCCCGGCAATCAGGCGCGCCCGCGCCCGCGCCTGGACCGTCCCGACGATCAGACCAGCGCTTTCGAGGGTCTCGCAGTCGATCGGTCCCTCGATCGAGGCGGAGGGGTCGAGCCGCAGGGTTCCGGGGCCGCGGAGGGTCCCGATCACGGCGCCCGCGATGCGCGTTTCGCCCACGACGGCGACCTGCCCCTCGAAAAGACCCTCGCTCGGGACGAGCGGGGGGCCATCGGCGTGGTTCGTGGCGGCAGATTCGGGTCTGGCCCGTCTGGATTCGCTCACCCTTCCTCCCCGAGGAGCATCTGGCCCAGGCGCTCGAGGTCTTCGAGGTTGAAGTAGTTGATCTCGAGGCGGCCTCCTCCCGACGAATCAGGGTGGAGGCTGACTTTGGTCTGAAGCCGACGCTCTATCCGCTCGACGTAGGCCCGGGTGTCGGGATCGAGCGTGGGCGCACCCGTCTTCGGTTCTCGGGCCGGCGGAGTTCGGCGGCTGCCTCCGTTGAGGTCGCGGGCAGCGCGTTCGGAAGCCCGAACGGAGAGGGACTCCGACAGGATCTTCGCTCGCAGACTTTCCCTAACCTCGACATCTGCGACCCCGAGCAGCGCCTTGGCATGGCCCATGCTGAGCCGGCCGTTCTCGACGTCGCTCTGAATGCCGCGGCTCAAGTCGAGGAGCCTGATGTGGTTGGACACCGAGGAGCGGTCGATCGAAACCTTCCGGCCGATCTCGTCCTGGGTATGGCCCGCATCCGCGAGCGCCTGGTAGGCGAGGGCGAGCTCGATGGGGTTCAGGTCCTGACGCTGAACGTTCTCGATGATGGCCAGCTCGAGTCGATCATCAGGATCGACGTCGAGGATTACGGCGGGGATCGTCGTGCGCCCTGCGAGCTGGCTCGCTCTGAAGCGCCGCTCGCCCATGATGAGCTCGAAACCCTGCGCTGCGCGCCGGACGACGACGGGCTGGAGCACTCCGTGTTGGCCGATCGACTCCGCGAGCTGCTGCAGAGTTGCGGGGTCGAATTCCCGGCGCGGCTGTTCCGGGTTAGGAACGATATCCTCGATTTCGAGCTCTTGGCGGCCTGTATCCCTCGAAGTCGACGCTAATATACTCCTTTTTGTGTCAACACTATTGGGTGTCGCTTCCGGATCCGGGAGTGCGGGCGCGGCCGGCGGCGAGGAGGCAACGGGGGCTTCAGCCGCCTGCGGCGGGCTGGAAATCAGCGCTCCCAGTCCGCGTCCGAGGGCACTTCGTTTCTGGCTCATGGTCGTTCTTCCATTCGTCTTACCTCAGGCGCGACGCTTGATCGGATTGGACGAGCTAGCGGGCAACCGGCGAGTCGGGCTCGCGAGAAGTGGGGGGCGCAGCGGAAGGGGGGGCCGGCGCGGAGTCGGACGAACCGTGATCGATGACCGGGAGGGTCGGGGGCCGACGCGGCGCATCGGTGATGGCGAGCTGGGTGAGGAGCTCTTCCGCGAGCTTCTGGTAGGCCACGGCCCCCTTCGAGTGGATGTCGTAAAGAAGGATGGGCTGACCATGGCTCGGGGCCTCGGAGAGTCGGACGTTTCGCGGGATCCGGGTCCGATAGACCTTGTCCCCGAAATGGCTTCGGACTTCCGCCTCGACCTGGCGAGCAAGATTGTTCCGCTGGTCCGCCATCGTGAGGACGATGCCCTGAATGCCCAGACGCGGATTGAGCTGCTGACGCACGATCTCGACGGTCTCCGTCAGGTTCGCGAGGCCCTCGAGGGCATAATATTCGCACTGAAGGGGGATGAGCACCGCATCGGCCGCCGAAAGTGCGTTGAGGGTCAGCAGGCCGAGCGAAGGGGGACAGTCGATCAGCACGATCTCGTAGGCCTCGCCAAGCGCCTTGATCACCCGGTCCAGCTGGAACTCTCGCCGTTCCTTCCCCACCAACTCGATCTCGGCACCCACGAGATCCCGGCCCGCTGGAACGACATGCAGCGTCTCGAGCTCCGTCTCGTAGGCGCATTCGGGCAACGGCACTTCGTCGACCAACGCATCGTAGATCTGGCGCTCAGCATTCACGATGCCATATGCGCTGCTGGCGTTCGCCTGCGGATCCATGTCGATCAGGAGCGTGGGTCGCTCACTGGCCGCCAGGCAAGCGCCCAGATTGACGGCAGAAGTGGTCTTGCCAACGCCACCCTTCTGGTTGACGACGGCGATGACATACGGGCTCGCGGCCATGTTCGGACTCGATCGCGGGATATCAGCGAGGCCTGCGCCCGTCACCCGTGAACGGTCGCGCGGCGGTCCCGCTTCGATCGCTGGACCGCCGAGATTGGGTACCACAGCCGAGGTTGAATGCGAGAGGAAAACGCCTGAGAGAAGGCTACCGATTCGGCGCCACGATCCAAAGTCGACGCTCGTTTTCAGATTCCGGGACGCGGTAATGACGGAGTTCAGGAGTTCCGAAACCCGTTGGTGCCCGAGGAGGGGTGGCGGCATCTGAGGCGGGGAGAGCAAGCTGGCCCGTGGTGGACGCCCATTGCGACATCAGGGTCAGCGCGACCTCGGGCTGCGTCATGGCTTGGGCGAGGACCACGTCGCAGGGGACCTGGTCGACCTCATCCGATCGCCCAAGAATCGGGTGGACATGATCGAGGCCGAGTCGTCTTCGCACCTCCCGCTGGAAGTGATTCCGCTTCTTCCTCGAATCGACCAGGTAGTACTCGGCTTGTGGGAAGAGGATCGCCAGGGGCAGACCAGGGAATCCGGCCCCGGTCCCAAGGTCTGCGACGCGGTCGGCTTTCGCCAGCTCGGGAAGAACGGAAGCGAGGGCGGCCGCATCGAGAACCAGCCCCTGGGTCATCGCGAGCGCATCGCGGTGCCCGGTGAGGTTGACCTTCCCAGCCCAGTCCTCGAGCAGAGAGACCAACTGCGCGAGCTGGGAGAGCTGCTCGAAAGTCGGTTCGAGGGGCAGCGATCCCAGTCCCCGCTCCAGCAAAGCAAAGACGGCGACCTCGGTTTGTGCTCGAGTGTCGCCGTCTTTCAATCGGGACTCCGTTCCACAGGGAACTGTTCAACCCGCAACATTTGCCGCCTTTCGCGAGAGCACCGGAGCGTTCCACGGGGAACGCTCCCGGTGTGCTCTACCGATGTTCCCCGTGGAACGCTCCAGTGATGCTGGATAAACGTTCCTCGTGGAACTCTCCACACAAGGGCGGAGCCAGAAAGAGCGCGGGCGCCCTTTTCGGTTTAGGACGACTCGGAAACCGCGTCGTCGTATTCCGGCGCGCCTTCCGGTACGACGAGCACCTGGCGATAGCGGCCCTCGCCGATGCTCATCGTCGCCACGCCGTCTTCCTCTCGAATCTTGATGTGGATCGTGCGTCGGTCCCGACCGTTCATCGGATCCAGAGCGATCGATCGTCCGGTCTCCTTCGCTCGCTTGACTGCCCGGTCGGCGAGCCGCCCGAGCGTCTGCTCGCGCTCATCCCCGCCGCCTTCGACATCGACGACGATCCTCGGCGAATCCTCGCTCTGGCGCATAGAGACCTGGTTCGCGACAAGCTGGAGCGCATCAGTAGCGCGCCCATCTCCACTCTGGAGCGCGTCTGCCGCCGGGCCGCTCAGCTGGTAGATCAGGAAGTCACCCTCACTCGATTCGGAGATCTCGAAACTACCGAGCTTCATCCGCTCGACCGCGCCGAGCAGGAATTCACCGATCGGCCCGATTTCCCCCTTGGGGGTCCCCTTCGAGTCTGCAACCGCCGAGAGCGGCTCCTGCTCGAGCTTTTCCCGAGGGGCCTCGTCCGCTCGGTTCGAGCGATCGCCCCGGTCGCCTCGCTCGCGCCGACCCCGGCCTCGACCGCCCCGGTCTCCGCGATCCCCTCGATCGTCCCGATCACGGCCACGACCCCGGCCCCGGCCCCGGGCGCGATCCCGATCGCCACCGCGCTCGCGATCGTCGCCGCTGCTCGGCCGCGGCCCACGCGCCGCCACTTCCTTCGGTACGGCCACGATCACGGTCCGACCGCCGGCCCCGAAGATCTCACCGTCGGCCGCCACGACCACCTTCAGTTCGCCGGCCTCGACCCCGAAAAACTCCGCGGCCTGACTGGTGGCGTCGTCGACGTTGTCCGCGACGAACTCATTGGGCTCCTGACGCTGATCGTACATATCGGTCTCTCTTTCTGAGGTCCGCAGGTCGGGCCGCGTTCGGAATGACGGGACGCGCCGGCGGAAAGGCCGGATCCGATCGAAGGTGGATCCGGCGAGGGATGTTAGTCGTCGTTCGTTCGGCGCCCGGATACGGGGCGCACAGGCCTTGAACCAGGCCTCGTGAAACTAGGAAGCCGTCTGAAGATGGTTTCGGACCCAGTACTGGTGCGCGATCCCAAGGATGTTGCTCACGGTCCAGTAGAGCACGAGCCCAGACGGAAAGGTGTAAGAAAACAGCAGCATCATGCCCGGCATCATGATCAGCATCATGCGCGCCTGCACCGGATCCATGCCGGCCTGGGGCATCATCTTCTGTTGCAGATACATGCTGCCAGCCATGATCAACGGCAGGAGCCGAACCGGGAACCCGGCCACTTCGAACATCGTCGCGGGCTGCGACAGATCATCGAACCAGAGAATCCACGGCGCGTGGCGAAGTCCGATGGACGTTCGCAGCGCATAGAAGAGGCCAATGAGCACCGGCATCTGAATCAGCAGCGGAAGACAGCCCCCAAGCGGGTTGATGTTCTCCTCCCGATAGAGCTTCATCATCTCCTCGGACTGCTTCTGTCGATCGTCCGCGTATCGCTCCTGGAGCGCCTTGAGCTTCGGCTGCACCTCGCGCATCCGCTCCGCGCTGCGCATCTGCCGCACCATGAGCGGGGCGGTGCCGATCCGAACCAGAATCGTCAACACGATGATGGCCCAGCCGTAGTTCGGGATGAATATGTAGAGCCCGTCGAGCGCCCAGGCAAAGAACGCAGTGAAGGGCTCGAGCCAGCTCCACCCGCGATCGATCGACGCTTCCAGTCCCGCATTCTCCGCAGACAGCGCGGCTTCGGTCTTCGGTCCGAGGAAACCCCGAACCTTCTCACGAGCCGATCCGCCCGTTCCGATCGAAAGCGCCGGCAGCGTCGCGATGACGCGCGCGCTGTCTCCGGCGTCGATCGCCTCGAACGTCACGTCGAACCGCCCTCGCCCGCTCGCGTCGATCACCAGACCGTTGAAGAACTGCGCATCGAATCCCGCCCAACTGGCGGTTTCCTCGGGGCGTTCGACGAGCCCCGTGCCGCCGAGACCGAGAAAGCCGGACGAACCAAAGCCCTGCACGAAGTGACGCTCGACCCCATCGTCTCGCAGATTCGCGATCAACGACTGTTCGCGGAAATCCGGCCGATCCGACGATCGAGCCGGAATCGCGACCTCGAACCGAGCGTCCACGGGGTCGGTGCGGTGGCTCTGGAATTCCAGGTCCACGTCGAAGCCATAGCCCTCCGCGTCGAGCCGAATCGTCCGCGTGAGCGTGCCCGCTTCGTTCGTCGCACGCTGCACCACTTCGCGGGCCGCCTCGCTGATGACCTCGAACCGCGCCGTCTCGAAGCTCGCCCCGGACACGCCCGCCACGTTCGTCGTGAAGACGGAAAGGTCCTCGCCCAGGAGCTCGATCGGGACATCGCCGCCGGGAAGACGCTCGAAGAAGTCCTGGAGGACCCAGCTCTCGATCAACGCAGGACCATTCGAGATCTTCGCGATCACGTTCGCGTTCCGCACCGTCGACGTCCGCGGCTGGATCACCCGCGACGGCAGCACCGCCGGTCCGGGCGCAAAGGGCGAGCCCTGCTGCGTTGCGACCGCCGCAGCACCGCGGCCTTCGCTCGGGGCCTTGGCCTCGAAGCCGGCGGCTTCGGCTTCAGCAGCGGCGGCCGCTTCCTGCTGGGCAATCGCTTCCTGCTCGAGCGCGTACTCCGCCCGACGCTCCGTCTGGTACATGGTGTACCCCGCGAAGACGAGCATCGAGAGCGCGAAAGCGAAAGCGGTATTGCGGTCCAAGACGGCGAGACCTCTAGCGGGCGGAAAAGGGCTGGACGAGAGCGGAAACCACGTCAGGGAACGGGGTCATAGCCACCGGGATGGAAGGGGTGGCAACGGAGCAGGCGTTGAATCCCGAGAAAGCTGCCGCGAAGCACGCCGTGCCGCGCGATCGCCGCCTCGGTGTATTGAGAACAGCTCGGCGAGAAGCGGCAGCCCGCCCCGAGCAAGGGGCGAAGGACACCGCGGTAGACCAGAAAAAGAAGGCGAACCCACGCCGGGGCCGGATTCTCGACCCTTCCTTCCGGATGTCCCCCACAGCCGGGGCCGCGGATCTCGAGCGTGTCAGCCATGCCCTACCTCGAGCGGCGCCAGTTTGAGAAGTTCTCGCAACCGGAGATCGAGTTCGGCGAGCGAAAGCTTCCCTGCGGGGGAGCGCGCGATGACGACCAGATCGACGGGTGCGGCGAGCTCCTCGCGATTCGCGCGAAACCATGCCCGGATCCTGCGCTTGAAGCGATTCCGAACCACCGCATTGCCGACCTTGCGGCTCACGGTGATGCCCAACCGGCTCGAATATCCCAAGTCATTGGAATCATTAGGGTTTAAACGCCTCTTCGCCTGCACGACGACGAGGTCCCGAGACGCACGTCGGCGACCGCGGCGCAGCACGCGCCGAAAATCCCTCGAATCGAGCAGGCGATCCGACCGCCGAAAGGGGCCGGTCGTCCCGTCGGGCGACACGACGAGAGTCCGCTACTTGGACGAGACGGTGGCGGCGAGGCGCTTGCGACCCTTCGCCCGGCGGCGCTTCAGGATCGCGCGGCCGGACTTGGTCTTCATCCGCTCACGAAAGCCGTGCTTGCGGAGGCGCTTGATTCGACTGGGCTGGAATGTCCGCTTCATCGGGGCGGATCCTCACTTCTATTTTGTCGGCGCCGGTCGGATTTCCGGTTCGCCGCATCTCGGGTCGCGGGTACGTTTCGCAGTCAATGAAAGCGACCTCACCAGGTGGCCCTGGCGATTTTGGACAGCTGACCACAAATACGCGTGGAGTCAATGGCTCGAGCGAGCCCACCCCGGATCGGGCGAATCGAGCGAAACAGAGCTCGAATCGACCGGAGACCGCCTTTCCGAATGGAGCCGGAAGAAGCCGGAGCTCCGCGACGCGTCGGAAAGGGGGGTCGACCGGGGAAGCGTGGGAGCTTACCGGCGGGTCGACCGGGCTGTCAATGCAGTAAACAAGGGTTCTGCTTCCACATCTCCGGTTCAGCGACGCTTCGATGCCAATCTCCGGAGGCGCCGTGGAATCGCAACGACGGGGCGCTCGGAGGGGCCTCTCCGTGTTACTCTGCGG
This sequence comes from Deltaproteobacteria bacterium, assembly GCA_002709835.1. Classification (GTDB taxonomy): domain Bacteria; phylum Myxococcota_A; class UBA9160; order UBA9160; family UBA4427; genus UBA4427. The sequence goes on along the minus strand of PAQX01000068.1, from coordinate 1,568 downwards.
ACAGCAGCAGAGTCGTGACGTCACCCCCTCCTCGCCCTGTCGATCGACCTTATTCCCGACAGTGTGCGGACGACCCGGGAACCCCTTTCTCCGAGCCGGGTTGCACTCGTTTTGTCCGATCGACTGTCACTCTCTAAGACTACTGATATTCAAATTTCTTCTTGCAGAAGAGAGAGCGGATGAAACTCTCGATCACAAAAGCCGAATTCCTTCGCGGTCTCGGTCGCATCCAGTCGATCGTCGAGAAGCGAAACTCGATGCCCATCTTGGCGAACACACTGATCGAGGCACCGTCGACCGGCGAGGACGCGCAGCTCCAGCTCGCGGCCACCGATCTCGAAGTTGGTGTTCGCAGCCAACACGCAGCGAACGTCACCGAAGCAGGTGGACTCACGGTTTCGGCGAAGAAGCTCTTCGAGATCGTCCGTGAACTCTCGGACGAGAAGATCGAGCTCGAAGCGACGGCAAACTCGTACCTCGAGATTCGTTGCAACCGAAGTCGCTTTACCCTCGCCGGTACCGCCGCCGAGGAATACCCCACACTGCCCGAATTCAGCCCGGAGAAGACGGTTCCCGTCTCTGCAGGCGTGTTGGCGGCGATGATCGAACGGACCATGTACGCCGCGTCGGTCGACGAGACCCGGTACAACCTGAACGGCGTCTACCTCGAAGTGTTGAACGACACCGAGGAGATCAGACTCGTCGCGACGGACGGACACCGGCTCGCCTGCGCCGATCGTGAGATCGACGGCGACGCGAGTGCGCTCGCGAGTGGCGTGATCATTCCGCGCAAGGGACTGGGTGAACTGAAGCGACTCGTCGACGAAGACGACGCGGAAGAGATCGAGCTCGCTTTCGCGAACAACAGTGGTCTCGCTCGAAAGGGCGACGTCACCCTCGTGATGCGGCTGATCGAAGGCGAGTTCCCGAACTACAACCAGGTCATACCGAAGGACCTCACGCGAAGCCTCGTCCTGCCGACCGACTCGCTCGTCCAGGCGGTCCGCCGCGTCGCGCTGCTGTCGTCGGAACGAAGCCGTGCGGTCAAGCTCGAGCTCTCCGATGGGCAGCTGGTGATCAGCTCGAACAACCCGGACCTGGGCGATGCGCGAGAAGAGCTGGACGTCGACTACGCCGGCGACGAGCTGACGATCGGATTCAACGCGAAGTACCTGATGGACGCGATCAACGCGATCCAGATGAAGGAGATCCGTTTCGCGTTCCAGGACGAGCTTTCGCCGTCCCGGATCACGCCGCCCGAGGACGAGAAGACCCTCGCGGTCGTGATGCCGATGCGGATCTGAGACGGCGGCTCGGAGGCGAGCCAAAAGCAGCCCGGCCTACGCTCCGAAACACCGTTCAGGTTGCGATCGACGGCCTATTCCCCCGGGAAAAGCTCGCTCGCGCGAGAAGGATGGTCCACGGGCCGGAGAACGCTCCGAGAGGAAGAAACGCGAGCGTTCTCGCCTTTGCTTGACCCTCGGGGTTTCTGTACTCTCCCAGCGCGTTTGAGACGCGTTTGGGGATGCAGCGTCTACGCCGTTCCGAGTGGGATCGAAGGGGCTCTG
>PAQX01000067.1 GCA_002709835.1 Deltaproteobacteria bacterium | reverse complement strand
TCCTCGTGACAGCGACGATCGCGCCACGCCCCCGTTTTCCGATATTTAGCGGCGAGCTTCTCGGGCACGATGGGCGTCTCTATGCTCATAGCGTTGCCTCCTCAGATACGTGAGATAAGCCGAGTGCATACGACTTGACGAAGGCGACAAGGCGGGCACCATCGCGCGTAGACGTGTTCGGGTCGAGCACTACTGAGGAAGGATAGAGAGCGTGGCTGAAAGCGGCAGGCCCCGATGGGGTCCCGGAACTGACGAATCTCAGGAACTCGGCACCGGGAAGGCCTCCGCCGATCTCTACCGCGACGCCGAACGATATGAACTCGAACGTACGCGCCTGTTTCGACGGGTATGGCACGTCGCGGGCCACGCCGCCGAACTCCCAGAGCCCGGCGACCATCTGCTGTGGGAACGGGTGGGACAATCCGTACTGATCGTCCGCAAGGCGGACGGGTCCCTCGCGGCGTTCCACAACGTCTGCCGACATCGAGGAGCGCGTATCGTCCGAGAGAGTGGCCACTCCCCGAGCGGCCGCTTCACGTGCCCATTTCACGCGTTCGTCTACGGCGAAGACGGCTGCGTCGTCCACGTTCCCGAGAGGGAGACCTTTGATGCAAACCAAATAGCGGATCTCCGGGCCGAGCCGGTCGCCGTCGAGGCCTGGGGCGGCTGGCTCTGGATCCACCTAGAGCCGTCAGTCGCACCGCCCCTGGCTGAGTTCCTAGGCGAACTCGACGGCGAACTCTCCTGGTATGGTATGGAAGATTGGCGTTATGCAGGCGGCTCGATCTACCAAGCCGAAGCGAACTGGAAGGTTGTACTCGAAGGCTTTCTAGAGGCGTGGCACACACCGACAGTGCATGCGAACAGCACCCGGGGCGGTTTCGACGTCCCTCGCTCCACCTTCTCGAGCTTTCCGCCCCACTCCATGATGGTAGTCCCACTCACCGCCCTCGATATTGACTCGGCCCCCGAACCGGTAGAGCACAGGCAGTACGCCGACTGTCAGTATCTCCTATTCCCCAACGCATTCCTCAACATGTTCCCCGACCAGGGCTACCTGATCACTGTTCACCCGACGGGCATCGACCGTGCGATCTGCCAGGGATTCGTCGTCGCGCGACGCACCGCGCCCGAGGGCGTGGGTCAAGACGCGTGGGACCGAAGCGTCGAGACGAGCATCGGTGTCATGGATCGAATCATGGGCGAAGACCTGGAAATCGCCTCAGAGATTTCGCGCAATCGCGAATCCGTCGGCTATCGCGAAAATCTTTACAATACCCTTGAGTGCCGTCTCACCGCGTTCCATGAGAATGTCGAACGCTACATCGCTGACGACAGCTGAACACCCTGATCGGATCCGCTCCCTATGCCCACGGGTAAATACGAAACAATCCACGTCGAACACGAGAAAGGCGCGGACTGGCTGACTCTGGCCCGACCGGACCGCCTCAATACAGTCGACAAACGCATGCTGGCGGAGCTCCACAGCTACCTGGATGAGGTGCGCGAGCGGGACGAGGTACGGGTCGTCGTGCTCCGAGCAGAAGGCCGAGCATTCTGCGCGGGGCTCGACCTAGACGACCAAACCGCGATCGACGAAACCGGCGCCCGCCCAGATGGCTACGCGATGCTGACCGACCAGGGTCGATACAGCCAGCTGACGATCAAGATACGCCGTGCGCCGCAGCCCTTCGTGGCGCTGGTAAGCGGCCCAGCAGTCGGCCTCGGATTCTCTCTCGCAATGGCCGCGGACATACGGATCGTGTCCGAAAGTGCCCGCTTCAACGCCGCTTTCATCAAGATCGGCTTCAGCGGAGGCGATTGCGGAAGTGCCTACCTTCTCCCCCGCCTCGTCGGATCGAGCGTCGCTAGAGAACTCCTAATGACGGGCCGCTTTTGCAGCGCCGAGCGCGCAGTCCAAATCGGTCTCGCGAGCGAATGCGTTGCGGAAGACCAACTAGAGTCAGCGGGCAGGCGCCTCGCCGACGATCTGCTGGCGACGGGGCCTACGGGCCTCCGCATGACCAAGGACCTGCTGAACGCGAGCGAGTCAGGCATGAGCTTGGAGGAAGTCATCGCCATGGAAGACCGGAGCCAGATGTACTGCGCGCTTACCGGGGAACCCCTAGAGGGGATGCGAGCGTTCAAAGAAAAACGAGCCCCCTCCTACCGCGATTAGCACCACTGCGACTCAGCTCGGCGGGCGACCAATCCTCTGCAGCTCATATAGATCGCCGTGCCAGTTGTATTCCCCGAAGCCGACTTCGCTTTCTGCGTCTCGCCACTCAACTACCGCAAGAACGCCAACCCCGGGGCGAAAGAAGCTCTTCGGCGTCCCCCAGAAGCGATGAGTCCTCCCCCGCTCATCCTCCAACTCGTATTCGAGGGCCGTCAAATACCAGTCATCCGGTGCATAGCTGTATCTCCCCTCCCCAGCTTTCAGTCTAAGAAGTTCGCCACCGTCGATCAGAAAGCCGTTATGGACATGCCCCTTTCGCAGGTCCGACCAGTCGTTCCGCGTCTGAACGAAGAAGGTTAGGTCTTGGCCTGCGGGACCAAAGCTCCCCCAATCAAAGTTTCCAGACATCGGATATCCATAGCCCGAAGACGACTCTGGGCGCGGGCTCCAAGAGTGGTCGCGAGGAGAGGCAAAATCAACAGCCAGGGTCTCGCCCCGAACCCGGACCTCGCCAGTCACTCGCATCATCTGATCGATATGGCCATGACGGATCGTCGCCTGACGAGACTCCGCAGTCCCCGTCTCAGTCGTGAAAACGGGCGGCATCATCGCCTCGTAGACGAGGTCGAAGGCTGTATCCGCTCCGCCGTCATAGCGCAGCTGCCAGCGTTTCAACGGATCAAGCATCTCGACACGAGTGCCGCTCTCGAGCGCGTAGCGGTCGAGATTCGTTGCAGGCATGGGCACGTGCGAGCGCAGATCGTGATACCGCACCCCGATCATCCCGCCTGTCGGGTCGGGGTTGTCGAAGACGAACACAAGAGATTCGGCTACTTGCATATTGGTACGAAAGGCTGACCGGAGATGGCCCCGCATCGACTTTTCCGGAATCAGCCAAGTAAACCAATTCGTTTCAAGCCAGCGATAGTCCCGATAGCGGGGCTCGTGGAAGTAGAGATCGCTCCGTCGGACCTGGGTTCCGAGTCCAGGGCGCTCGCTCATGAGGTCACCAAGCTGCGACCGGTGTCCCGCATGATCAGACGCTGCGCTTCCGGCGAGAGACCTTCGAGAGATTCGAGAAAATCGCCCGGTTCCTTCAGCCCTTCTGGATGCGGCCAATCGCTTCCGAGCACGAGGCACTCCGAAGTGCCGATCTCCTCGATCACCTTAAGCGTGTCATCCTCACCGAAGGGCGTCACCTTTACGTGGCGCTTAAAGATCGCACTCGGGCGTTCCTTGAGCTGGCCACGAAGCCAGGGTCCCCCCCGGCCCATCCCTCGCATCTTGTCGAGACGCTTGAGGAGGTACGGAATCCATTCGCAGCCATGTTCAACAGAAACGAGCTGGATCTTCGGAAACCGATCGAAGAAGTTCGCATAGATAAATGCCGAGAGCGTCTCCATGATCGGGCGATCGCAATAGCAGTGCGCCCATTGCCAGGCGGACATCTCGAAGTTCGGCGGGTCCGCCTCCTCGCCCCATAGCGTAGAGACGGCATTGTTATAGCCAGCCTCCCCTAGATGGAATGTCACCGGAACCCCGGCTTCGTTCACGCGGTCCCAGAAGTCGTCAAAGTAGGGATCCGCTGGACTCCGGCCGTAGGCCGGCCCAGCCTTCATGGCGATGGCCCGCGCTCCAGCGGCAAGCACCCGGTCAAGCTCAGCGATCGCACGGTCCTTGTCACGAAGCGAGAGCATCGCCGGCGCAAAGATCCGGCCCTGATAGGCATAGCCCCAATCATCTTCGAGCCATCGATTGAACGCTTCTACATTCGCGTAGAGCTGCTCCGTCGTTGCCATGAATTCCTCGACCACGACCGCAACGTTCGGGAACATCAGGCAGCCCTCCACGTTCTGGGCGTCCATCGAGGCGAGCCGCAAATCGCGATCGCGCCACTCAGGCGCCATAGGAACGCCCCCGTAATCCAGATCCCCACCCCCCTTTTTCATACTCAGGAGCTTCTCTTTGAGGGATCCGGGCGGGCCAGCCGTGTCGTAGAGATCGTGCCCCAGCAGAAATCGAAGTGGCCGTTCCCCGACCATCACCACCTCTTCGCCGGAGTCCGTCCGGACCTGATGCACTGCCTGGTCCCGGAAGGCAGGATCGATGTAGCGCGTGAAAGAGTCGCGAGTCTCGTAAAAATGGTGGTCACAGTCGAAGAACGCGTAGTCGGCAGTCTGGCTCATGACGATCCTCCCAGACAGAACGTAGATCCCGCTCGAGGTGCTGTCGAAACGCCGAAACAGGCTCGCGGGAGCGTCCAGGTCGCCTACTCTCGCACGACCGATCAATCCGACGCAGGAGAGCCTCTCGATGGCCATGGGAAACAATGCGGGGCGGGTGGATCACGTCGTAATGATGTGCCACCCGAGCAACCTCGAATCCGCGACGAAACGTCTATCCGCGATGCTCCAGATCGATTTCGTCCCGTTCGAAGCGCAACGCCAGGGGATTCGCGGCAGTCTCTCGATCGAGGGCATGCTCGAGTTCATCACCCCCCTCGAAGACGGCTCCTCGGCAAGCCGCTCGCTCGAACGCCTACTTAAGAAATCCGGAGAAGGTGTCCACTCGATCACCTTTGGCGTCGAAAGCGCGCAAGCAACGCACGACCGTCTGGTATCTGAGGGATACGGCGTGCGTCCAGTCTACGACGCTATCAACGAAGACACGCCTGATTTCATCCGAAATGCGTTCTCGGTTACCAAGGAAGTCCATATGCGCGAGCGGATCGCTGGCTCGCTGTTCGTACTGTCCGAAATCGTCCCGCTGGGCGAGGAAACGTCGTAAGCCCATTAATTCGTGTGTTAGCGTGGCTTCGAGCCTATTTGGAGTGCAATGATGTCACGGCTTCGCTTCGGAATGTTCACCGCCCCCTTTCACCCAGTTCCCCAGAACCCAACCCTCGCGCTCGAACGTGACCTAGAGCTCATCCAATATCTCGATCGCCTGGGATTCGACGAAGCCTGGGTCGGCGAACACCATTCCGGTGGCTTTGAGTGCATCGCGAGCCCCGAACTCTTCATCGCGGCAGCAGCTCAGGTCACAAAGCACATCCGACTCGGCACTGGAGTCACGTCGATCCCGTATCACAACCCCCTTCAGGTCGCAGATCGGTGGGTCCAGCTCGATCACATGACCCGCGGACGCGCGATGTTCGGCGCGGGCCCCGGAGCTCTCGCATCCGACTGTTACATGATGGGCATTGAGGTCGCGAACACACGACGCATGATGGAGGAAGGCCTTGAGGCCATCCATCACCTTCTCTACGACGACTCTCCGCTAACAATGAAAACCGACTGGTTCCATCTAAAGGAGGCGACCCTCAACTTCCGCCCCTACAGTGAGCAAGTCGACCTCGCATTCGCCTCGATATCTTCGCCTGCAGGTCCCCGCCTCGCCGGGAAATATGGCGGCGGCGTCCTATCCCTCTCGGCGACCTCAGCCGTCGGCCGCGACGTTCTCGGCGGCCACTTCGGCGTATGGGAACAGCGGGCCGCAGATTTCGGAAACGTGGCGGACCGTTCGCGATGGCGCCTAGTCGCCCCGGTTCACATCGCTGAAACTCGGGAAAAGGCTTTCGAGAACGTTCGCTACGGAATCGAACGCTGGGTCGAGTATTTCACAAGCGTGGTCGCTCTCCAATTTACACCTGAGACTCGCGACGCCGAAGCATTCGCCCACGAACTCGTCGATTCGGGATTCGCCGTGATCGGCACGCCGGATGACATGGTCGCGTTGGTCGAGCGCCTCCAAGAAGACACCGGCGGATTTGGTGCCTTCCTTGTCATGGCGAACGACTGGGCGGACCGCGAACACACCATGAAGTCCTACGAGCTCATGGCGAAGTACGTCTTCCCTCACTTCCAGGGCCAAGCCGACCGCGCCGTCCGATCTAACCGCTGGTGCCAGGACAACTACCAAGACTTCATCTCTATCGCGGGAGATGCGGTCCTCGCGGCGATCGAGAGTCACGAGAAGGAAGAGGCGATCAAAGGACGAGTGTCGACCAACGCCGACGCGGCTGCAGACGCCGTCCGATGGGCAGGCAAGAACCAGGACGCCTAGGCCTGAGAAATTCGGCCACCTTCAGGCGAGCAACGAGGGGACAGAAGGATGGGGGACGAGAGCGATACCGGCGAGGGGCACGAGGGAGGCCTCACCTTCAGCCCCGACTGGCTTTCGCGCGAGGCAGAGCCCCCGATCGCCCCTGGACGTCTTGCGATCGATCCACACTTCCATTTTTTCGAGCAGTCGAACTTCTTCCCTCGCTTCATGCCTGAGATGTTGAGAGAAGACACCAGAGATCATGCAATTACGCATGCAGTCTTCGTGCAATGCAGGGAAAACATTCGACAGGACGGCCCTGAACACCTCAGGCCGGTCGGAGAGACCGAGTGGGTAGACGCTCTCGCAGCGAGGATGCGCGACAGCCGAGGCGTCCAAGTCGGTGCGATAGTCGGCGATGCCTGGCTCAGCCACGGCGCGAAGATCGGTGAGACTCTCGACGCCCACGCCGAAGCGAGCTCGCTCTTCCGAGGCATCCGAGACATGGGAATCTGGGATGCGAGCGAAGATGTCGAGAGCATCGAGCACGCGACGGGCCCGGACCTCTACGGGAGCAGAGCGTTTCGTGAGGGATTCACGGAGCTCGCTAGACGCGACCTATCGTTCGACGCTTACCAGTATCACACGCAGTTATTCTCGGTGGAGGCGCTCGCGCGCTCGTTTCCCGACACGCGAATCGTGATCGATCATCTAGGCACCCCCATTGGTACCGGGCCCTACGCAGGGAAACGCAAGGCGGTCTTTGAGGACTGGTCACGGGCGATGTCGTCGATTGCCGATTGCCAGAACGTCTTTGTCAAGCTGGGAGGGATGGCGATGCCTTGGTCGGGCTTTGGCTGGGGCGAGCGCGAGCATCCTCCTTCTTCAGACGAATTCGTAGCGACCTACATGCCGTACTACCGACACGCGATCGAGACCTTTGGCCCGAACAGATGCATGTTCGAGAGCAACTTCCCGGTCGATCGGCTGTCCCTCCCCTACACGACCCTATGGAATGCGTTCGAGAAGCTTGCGGCGGACTATTCCGAGACGGAGCAGGAAGCACTCTTTCGCGGCACCGCAGCCCAAGTCTACCGGATCGCGACGGACGCCGACTAAACAGCAGGCAAAATGCGCGAGAACACTGCGAACATCCAGCGACTCACCGACTTCTCCAAGAAGCGTTCCACTTGGGTGCGCGCGCTCAACGCGCTCTGCGGCCCCTTCGAATCGCTCGTCCGCCTCGACCACGCAGGGCTCCTCGAAGCTGCACGACGCAAGACCGGCCTCGAGGATTTCGGCGAGGATGAATTCCGCGCTCCCCTCGAGTGGTTCACAAAAGCGCTCGAGCAGGAAGCGCAACTCACTTTCCTGGGGCGCGTGCTCGCTCGCCGGGACGTGCTCGTTCTCCTGTGCAACCGGCTCCAGATCGTCGAAACCCTTCGCCGCCATCCGGAGATAGAAGACCAGCCGGTCGAGCAGCCCCTCTTCATCGTCGGCCTCTCTCGTTCCGGCACGTCAATACTCCACGAGCTGCTGACACAGGACCCAAACCACCGCAGCCTGCTGTCCTGGGAAGCGCGCTACCCGTGCCCGCCCCCCCGGTCGTCCACCTACAACACTGACCGACGTATCCGCCTAGCTGACTTCGAGCTAACCCTCTGGCCCAAGATAGTGCCCGCCTACCAGGCCATGCATGAGATGGGCGGCCGCATCCCGACGGAATGCGGTGACATCACCTGCCACGCATTCCTCGGCGACCGCCTTACGGCCCTTCACCAGGTCCCTAGCTACGCCGCCAGAATCGTCGACGCGGACATGCGTCCCGCCTACGAAATGCACAAGCGGATCCTGCAGATCCTCCAGTGGAGAACCGGCAACCGGCGTTGGCTCTTAAAAGCGCCCGCCCACATGAACTGGCTTCCCACGCTCTTCGACGTTTATCCCGACGCCCGTGTCATCCAGACTCACCGCGACCCCCTCCAGATCATGGGCTCCACCGTCAGCCTGATCTCGGCGATCCTCTGGATGCGGGCAAAAGAGCTGGACCCGGAAGGCGTCAAGCTCGCATTCGGCCCCGCTTATTACGCACCGCAGCTCTACGAGGTCATGCGCCTCCGGGACGAAGGCCAGCTCCCGGCGGCACAATTCCATGACGTGCGCTTCAAAGACCTGATGGAGACCCCCTTCGAAACGATCCGCACGGCCTACACCGCTTTCGGGTGGGAGTACACCGATGACGCCGAGAGGCGGATGCGCTCCTACCTCGAAAAAAAGCCGCGAGGGAAGTTCGGCAAGCACTTCTACTCATTCCACGATCTCGGGCTCGACTTCGAAACAGAGAGGAACCGATACCGCGCTTACCAGGAACGCTTCGGGGTCGCCTCTGAAGTCACCGCATGAAGCACCTAATCATCGCGCGAGCCGCGAGGGCGGGGAGCCACCCGGGAGGCTGCCACCTTCATCTACGAACCCGTAAGCCTCGGCGAGCTGCAACGACGTAAAAGACTGACCGGTCCTCTCCATCCGGTCGGGATCCCCGGCAATTGCCACGACTCCCTTACCCACAAAGCGTTGGCTCTCGGCTTCGTCGAGGACCATCGGCGAGCCCTCCGCGACGAGCTTCAGCACCGCTTCGGTCTTTACTATGTAGGGCCAAATCGATACGACGGATACATCTCGCTTCCGAAGCTGCCGACCGGCGTCTCGCGTCAATTTATCGAGAGCGGCCTTACCCATCCCGTACGCGACATGCTGAAAGAAATGCTCCGCACCAAGGGAACTGATATTCACGATCAGGCCGGTCCCCCGACCGAGCATCATGGGAATCGCTAGGGCGGAAGCTACGTAGGCGCCGCGGGTTCCGCTGTCGCAAAGGGTATCGTACCAATCGAAGGGCGTTTCCCAGAAAGGGTCCGAGCCTTCGATCCCAGGATCCGCGAACGCGCTATTCACGAGCACGTCGAGCCCGCCCGACTCCCGCTCCACATGGTCGAAGAGCGCCCGGACTTCCTCATCCTTCGTGTGGTCGCAAGGCATAGCAATCGCACGACCACCTGCCGCCTCGATCTCGGCCACGGTCTCGCCGACGGTTCCGGGCAAAGCGTGGCTGCCAGGCTCGACCGTCCGGCCGGTCACATAGACCGTTGCCCCCGCGCACGCCAGTTCGAGGGCGCACCCTTTCCCGATCCCCCGACTCGCGCCGGTCACGATAGCGACCCTTCCCTCCAGACTCATCCCAGCTGCTCCCTTCGGCCAATGGCGCGCCGACGCTCAAGCACCTGCCGCCCGCGCTCGGTCGGCGTTATTTCCGGCGTGCTTGCGGGCAAGATCTCTCGAACTCCGCTCACCTTTACCCGCTGGACCCTCGGCATGGGATTATCCTCCGTCCAGACGTAGCGGTACTGCAGGCAGCCCTCCTCCGCACCGCCCGTATCGAGCCAGTTGGGAGTCCCCGGATCGACATGCGACACGACGATACGGCACCGCCCATCATCGTCGATGTGAAGCTGCCCATCATTCAGGCTGATGATCCGATTCGTGTAATCCATCGTTACGAACCAGACGTCACAGAGCTGAAAAGACCAGTAGCGCGCGCTCGGTGGAGTCAAATCGACGACGAGAGCCTCGCCTTTCGGCAACCGGTAATAGTCATTCCCGTACCGAATGTCGTCGGCTCCGCCAACATACTTGATCGCGGGCGCGATCCCGTTCGGGTCGTGGTTTTGGCGGAGCTCAGGAATCCATCCACGCCAGAAATCTACCGACGTACGAACCCAATTAGCCGCGTGGTCGAGAACGTGGGCCATTGCCGCCGAATCGAGCACAGCCGGGGAGCTCCCGTCGTCCCCAACGCGCTCGATCTCGAAGGTCGCCGGGACCTCATTCGACCAGTCCTTGAAGTACTGGCGGATCACGATCTGCCTGGCGCGTGCGTCCAGGGGGAGCCAGTTGCCTTCGTGGCGATCGGCACTCGCGATTATTTCGAAGTGTCCGTCATCGTCGACCTCAAGCTCCTCGGCGGTCAGGTTCGCAAAGTCGCCCGTATCGCCGAGTTGCATGAAACCCTCGCGGACTTCAAAAAGGAAGGTGAAGCAGGAGCCTCGGACTCCGCGAATCCGATAGGTCTGGTCAGCACTGATGTGCGCGGCCAAGTAGTGATTGTCCGCATTCTCTGCGCCCCACTTCGAAAAGCTGTCCTCGATTCGCAGCCACTTCGGTCGATCTCGGTCGGCCAACTCTGCGGCCTGCGCCGCCCCGACTTTCACCAGGCCCAGCAAATAACGAAAGCCCGCTGCGCGGACGCCGTCCGCGTCCGGCTGATCGGCCTCGAGAATAAGGCGGCCTGCCTCGCGGAGCGTGTCGCAGTAGTCCTCCCAAGCCTCCCCCGAATCGAGGCGAGTGGCGTTTTCGGCGGTGGCCCGAGCCAGGGCGCGTCCGGTTCCCGCCCCGCCCTCCTGGATACGGCGCGCCTCACCGATGCCGCCGATCGCCCGCTCCTCGTCCGCCATGCCGATACCCCCTGAGTGGCCCCGCAACCAGCACGTCACGTGCACGTTTCGATGCTACCCAATCCCTGCCCGTGCGGAGCCCCGGTTGCTACCGTCGACCCCATGATGAAGATCAGCTACTGCATGAGGCGCAAGGCCCACCTCAGCCGCAGAGAGTTCCAGGACTACTACCGGAAAAACCACACTCGCGTGCTCACACCAGAAGAGACTCAAGAACTCTCCATGGTCCGCTACTGCCAACTCCATGTGGTCGACGAGGAGGTCAACGACCTTCTCGACTCGAATCGCGGCGGCGAACCCTCCTTCGACGCGGTCGCCGAAATCTGGGTCGAAAGCGAAGAGACATGGCGAAACAGTTGGCTTGGCGAGGGCGGTCAAGCCGCGCTCGACAAACTCAAACTGGACGAGAAAAATTTTGTCGACTGGTCCCGTTCGGTGATCTTTATGTCCCGGGAACTAGTCATGATGGACGGCCCCGTTGCGACCGCGGCGGACCGCCACAAATAGGCGCCGCGGCCCCTAACGGATCGCTTTCATGAAGATCTCGAGCGCATCGACATATCCTCTCGGCCCCCCGTAGTCATGGGTGCCGAGCCCCATCTTCGCATTCCCGGTATTCATCGCACGAAGCGAGAGGTGGGTGCCGCCCTGCACCTCCCAATGGGCGAGTTCTTTCCGCCAGCCTTGAGGGCCCACGCTGAAGTCGACGTTCGCTTCAAGACCGAAGCCCTCGATGCATCCGCCCGCGGCTTCGAGCCGGTCCCGCGTCTTCCCGACCATTCCATCGAGGAGCGTAGGACGCAGAGCAAAAATCAAGCCATCCCCTTCTCGGACCGCCCGATCTACAGCGACGTCACTCATCGCACCGAACCAGAGCGGAATCGGCGCAGTCGGCCGCGGCAGGATACTGGCCCGGTCGATTCGGTGATAGGACCCCTCGAAGTCAACGAGGCTCTCCGTCCAAAGCGCGCGCAAAACTTCGATCTGCTCGTCGAGGCGACGGCCTCGCCCGGCGTAGGGCACCCCTAGCGCTTCGTACTCGACGGGATTCCACCCAGTCCCCAGGCCGAGGCGCAAGCGGTTCCCCGAAAGCAGTGCAATCTCTGCCGCCTGCTTCGCAACGAGAGCCGTCTGGCGCTGAGGTAGGATCACGATTCCGGTACAGAGCTCTATGCGCTCCGTGATACCCGCGAAGTAGGCGTAGAGCACAAACGGCTCATGAAACGGATGTTTCTCTGTATAGGGTCCGGCGAGGCAAGGTTCCCGGCCCGCGTGAACGGCGCCGAGAACATGGTCATAGGCGAGGACGTAGTCGTATCCGAGACCTTCGGCGGTTTGGATCCAATCTCGTATCACCACGGGGTCGTCCCCGATCTCGGTGGTCGGAAAAGTCGCTCCGATCTTCATCTCGTCCCCTTCCTAAATCCTCTTCTCGTAAGAATCTCGGTAAGCCCAACGCAAGCCGACCTCGGCAGCCACCTTGAGAGACCCCACCTACAGAGACCCATAACATGATCGGTGACCCGAGGACTTCCCCGCGAACTGCGCTCAGAGCGCTTCTTGTGCGATATGTGACGGCGATCGACGCACAGACCCTCGAGATGCTTCGACACGTCTTCATAGTGGATTGCCGCGTGCGGTTCGGAGACGTCGCAATCGAAGGGATCGATGCTCTGCTGATCCACCTCGAGAAAACCCTCGCACGGTTTCGAGAAACGAAGCATATAATCAGCGACATCGCCGGAGAGACCTACGGTCGCGACCTCGACGCCCCAACGTTCCGTGCCAACGTCACCGCTTGGCATGCTTTCTATCAGGACCGGCCTTCCCTAACTCTTTTCGGGTTTTATGACGATACGCTCGTCTGGACCGACGCCGGTTGGCGAATCTCAGATCATATTGGGGGCGAGTACTCTCGGGCGCACGGAACAGCGCGCCCTGCCAAACCCAGCTGAATAGGAAGCCTTCATTGCCGTCCGACGGCGGTCAGACCTCGACGGTCCCCTCGCCGCGCTCGAGGCTGCGGTCGATCCAGCGGCGATAGAGTGCTTCCGGATGCGCACCGACGATCACCGCGTCGTTGTCCAGTCGCTTGATCGCGGGAACGCCATTCCCGCCCAGCGCCCCCGCTTCGGCGTGCTCGCGGAAGATCTGCTCCTCGAGCTCCGGGGCGTGACTCAGCGCGTAGTCGGCCTCGGCGAGCCCCTGCGCCACCCAGAGATCCTGCAGCACCGTCTCCGAAGAGATGTCTCGGCTCTCGGTGAAGTAGGCGCCCATAAGGCGATGGTGCATGCCGCGAAAAGCCTCCGGACCCACTCGGGCGGCAGCCTTCGCGACGCGATGCGCGGGGACGCTATGACTCGGAGGCTCGTCTTCCGAAGCCCAGACGTTGAACTCGCCCGCGCCGGGCTCGGCTCCGATCCGGAGCCAATTCTCGGTGTACTTGCGGAACTTCGCGCGGTCCCGCCCCTTCTTCTCGACGGGCCGGAGCAGATAGCTCCGCCATTCGATCTGGACGCACCCCTCGTAGTCGTCGACCAACTGCCATAGTGTTCGCGACGCGTTCCAGCACCACGGGCAGAGGTAGTCCGACCAGGCGGTGAACCGGACGGCCTGCATGGTGCCCGCGCCTAGCCTTTGGGCTCGAAGCGGCCGTAGCCTCCGCGAAAATAGAGCAACGGAGCGCCGTCGTTGACCGTCGCAGATTCGATCTCGCCCACGCAGAGCACGTGATCGCCGGCGTCGTGCACGGCGACGAGCCGACAGTCGAGATTCACCAGGGCGTCCCGGAGGAGCGGTGCACCTGTCTTCCCTTCGAAGGTCTCGACGCCCTCGAAACGACTCCACTCGTCCTTCTTCGAGGCGAACTTGTTCGACAGCCCATCCTGCTCGACGCGCAGGACGTTCACGCCGAAGTTCTCGCCCTCCTGAATCATCTCCGTGGTGTGCGAGTTCTTCGAAGCACAGACGAGAGCAAGCGGCGGATCGAGGGAAGCGCCGCTGAAGTCGGAAACCGTCATGCCGTGGAGTTTGTCACCGGCCCGAGCAGTGATGATCGTGACCCCACTTGGCCACGCGCCCATCGCGGCCCGGAATTCGTCTGCGTTGATCGCCATCTTCAGCCTCCCTGCGCGTCCCGCCCACCGGGGTCGCGTGCGGCGCGAAGCCTATCACGCCTCAGGGGCGGCGGGTGTGGAAGCAGCGCCCGGCTTCGGCCCCTGAAGGAACCCCAGCACGTAGGGGCCCACGACGTCGAGGGGTCGAATGCCCGGCGCCAGCTCGGCGGCGAGACCGTAGAGCAGCGAGAAGGCCCGACCCCAGGAAACCAGACCGTCGGGCAGCCGAAAGCTTTTCAGGACCCACATGTGCTCACGCATCTTCGAAAAATAGTCCTGGAAGTCGATCTCCATCAGCTCGCTCGGCGTGAGGTTGAAGTACGCCGGGTCGAACGAGACCTTCGCGAGATCGCGCGCCGCGGCGCGATCCTCCTCTCGCAGAATGCCGATCTGGATCATGCTCTCGACCCAGAGTTCTTCGTTGCGGGTCACCGCCGCGAGCACGTTCTGCCGCACGCCGTCCATCACTTCCGGCGCGATCGATTCGTTCATGCCGAAATCGATGATCGTGACGCGCCCTTCGAGATCGACCATCAGGTTCCCGGGATGGGGGTCGCAGTGAAAGAAGTAGTCGCGGAACATCTGATGAAGGAACGCGCGGGTCGCGGTCTCGACGGCGTCCTGCACGTCGATCCCTCGCGCCGCAAGCGCCTCGCCGTCGTTGATCTTGTCTCCCTCGATGAACTCCATCGTGAGCACGCGGCGCGCCGTCGTCTTCCAGTGGATCTCGGGAATCCGCAGCTGGGCGGCGAGCTCGGGGTCCTTCGACAGATTCTCGCGAACCCGCTCCGCCGCCTTCCCCTCCGCGACGTAGTCCATTTCTCCGCGAATCGACTTCGCGAGCTGATCGTGGACAGGCAGCAGATCCGGGGGGACGAGCGGATTGAAGAGCCACATCGCGAAGCGCGCCATCCGCAGGTCCACCGCGACGGATCGTTCCACCCCCGGGTACAGCACCTTGATGGCGAGATCGCGGCCCTCGTGATCGCGCCCCCGATGGACCTGACCGAGGCTCGCGCTGGCGACGGAGGTCCGGTCGATGAACGCGAAGAGCTCGCTGGAAGGCTGTCCGAGCTCCGCTCGAAGCTGCGCCTCGATTTCTTCGAAGGGATGTGGCGGCACCCGGTCCTGTAGACGCACGAGTTCTTGCGAGATCGATTCGGGGACGACGTCGACGCGCAGGCTCGCGACCTGGCCGAGTTTGATCAGTCCGCCGCGATAGCGCGACGCGATGTCGACGAAGCGCTTGGCGAAGCGCCGGGCACGGAACTCCAGCCATTCCGCGTCTCGGTCGATCCAGCCCTTGGCCACCGCCCGATGGACGAAGTAGACCCACGCCCCGTGGATGATCAGGGTCAGCAGCACCGCGGCGCGGGCCGCGAGAGAGAGGTTGGAGGGCCCGGTCTTCATGGTTTCGATCAGCCGGGGCGCGGAGATTCGAGGGGCGCTGTGGGTTCTTCCACGACACGAGCCGGGGGCGCTTCAGGCACCTCAGTCGCGGATTGCAGATCTGCCTCCCGGCCGCTCTGAGCCGGCGCTGCGGGCGCCCCGCCTGCCTGGGTCTCGCCCCGGATCGACCCCTCTTTGGGAAGCAGTCGGATTTCGATCCGGCGGTTCATCGCCCGGTTGTCTGCGGTGTCGTTCGGCGCGATCGGCTCGTTCGCGGCCAGGGACACCGCTGCGAGGCGATCCCCGGCGACACC
>PAQX01000066.1 GCA_002709835.1 Deltaproteobacteria bacterium | reverse complement strand
GAGGTCACCCGCGAAGACCGCGCGATTCCGGGACTGAACGGCGCCCCGGACGTCCCGATCCGGATCTACCGCCCTGTCAGCGAAGCAGCAGCGCCGCGGCCTGCCGTGCTCGAGATCCACGGGGGCGGGTTCCTGTTCGGCTCCATCGAGATGATGGACGGCTGGTGCCAGAAGGTCGCGAAGGAGGTCGACGCGGTGGTCGTGAGTGTCGGCTATCGGCTCGCACCGGAGGATCCTTTCCCGGCCGGCCTCGAAGACTGTTATGCAGCGCTCGCCTGGACCGCCGTGCACGCGGACGAACTCGCGATCGATCCGTCGCGCCTCGCGATCGCGGGCCAGAGCGCAGGGGGTGGACTCGCGGCGGGTCTCGCGCTCTACGCACGAGACGAGGGCGGCCCCGCCATATGCTTCCAACTCCTCGAGATCCCCGAACTCGACGACCGGCTCGACACGCCTTCGATGCTCGCGTTCCAGGGCACGCCCTTCTGGAACCGTCCGAACGCGGTCTATAGCTGGCAGCACTATCTCGGGCCGAATCACGAGGGCGACGTTTCGATCTACGCGGCGCCGGCGCGGGCGACTTCGAAGGACTGCGCCGGACTCCCGCCGGCCTACGTCTCGACGATGGAGTTCGATCCGCTTCGGGACGAGGGGATCCGCTACGCGATGACGATGCTCGAAGCGGGGGTCTCCGTCGAGCTCCACAACTACGCGGGGACCTTCCACGGTTCGGCCTTCATCCCGCAGGCGGAACCCACCCGACGCAACAACGCCGAGGTCGTGACCCTGCTCCGCCGGCGCCTGGGCGCGGAGGACTAATCCACTGGCCGGCCACGAACTGGACAAGGTCCACCCGTCCATTCGCCCGATGCTCGAGACGCTGGGCTTCGTTCGTTACCTCGAGCTCGACGAGGAGAACCGACGCGCCGTCGTCGGGTTCGAGTGCCGCCTCGACCACTGTCACTCGGGCGACGTGGCTCAGGGCGGCTTCGTGACGGGCTGGATCGACAATGCGATGGCCACTGCGTCGATGATCGGCGCCGACGGGCGAGTGGCGATGTCCCTCGACGTGAAGGTCTCGTTCTTCCGCGCCGCGAACCCGGGGAGTTTGATCGCGGAGGGATGGGTCGAGCACGGCGGTGGGCGAACGGTTTTCGCCGAAGGCCTCCTCCGGACCCCTGAAGGCGTGAAGATCGCGAAGGCGACATCGACGATCGCGCTCTTGAAGCCGCGCACGGCCTAGCCAGCGAAGCGCCAGACGATCCGACTCCGCTGCTTGCGCTCCGGGGGACCGGGCAACGTTCGATCACGCGCTCCGGATTGTCGCCGAGGTGCTCCGAGGCGCCCCCATCCGAAGCGCGCTCGCCTAGATCTCGCCGGACAGAAACTGCAGGAGAAGCTCGTTCGTTCGCTCCGGTGCTTCCTCCGGAATGAAATGGCCACACTGGGCGCCCCGAGTCCGGAGGTCCGGGAAATGATGGGCGAAGGAATCCGCGTAGGGGTTCCCGCTCGGGATGTAGTCGTCCTGCGGAAGCTGGTCGTCGACGAAGGCCTGCGGAACGAGGAACGGACTGAACACGTACATCGTCGGCGCGTCGTAGGTCAGGTGCCAATCCTCGGGCGCGAAGACCATGAAGTTGTCGTTCCACTCGGGATGACCGAAAAGCAGGTTCTCGTGGTGCCACATGGCAGCGATCTGCTGGCTCGACCGGAACTCGAAGCGCTGACCGCACGGCGCTTCCGGGTCCGGCGTCGCGACGTGGAAGGGCAGGCAGTGGCGGTAGTACTCGATCGAGTGGAACCAGCTGTCCGGATCAGAGAAGGCCTTCACATAGTGGTCGACGTCCTCGGAACTCCAGAAATTCGTCGGGTCGAAGTCGTTCAGCGCCTCGGAACCTTCAGAGCCCTCGACGCCCGCCCAGCGTGACTCCGGCGGGCCGCCGAACTTGCCCGACTCACCGGCGAAGACCGAGCGGATGAAGTCGGCGTGGTGCTTCTTCCAGAAGTCCTCGGCATCGGGCTCGGCCTTGAACCAGTAGCCGTGGATCCCCCATGTGATCCAGACCGACACGAGGGTGTCGAGGAGGGCCAGACGACTGAAGCGGTCCGGGTACTTGAGGGCCGCGGCACTCGCGATGATCCCGCCCCAGTCGTGGCCGACGAGGCGCGCGCGCTCGATTCCGAGCGCGTCCATGAAGTCGATCACGTCGCGGGCGAGAATCGACCGATCCAGACGAACTCGGGGCTTGTCGGTTCCACCGTAGCCACGGGTGTCTGGCGCATAGCAGTGGAAGCGCTCGCCCAAGACCGGCAACTGATGGCGCCACATGTGCGAAGTCTGGGGGAACCCGTGCAGCAGGATCACGGGGTCCTCCCCGTCTCGAGGTTCGCCACACTCGAGGGTATGGAAGGAAAGGGAACGGGACTGGACCTGTCGGGAGGTGATCTTCGGCATCTCCCGAGCCTACCCCCGCGGCCGTCCATCTCGCTAGACTGGGAGCGCCGCCAACCGCATGCCCCGGCGGCTCCAGGAGGTTTCCCGCGATGGCCGAAAATCCGATGACCGACAAGGAGTACTCCCAGCTCCGCAAGTTCATCAAGCCTTTCTCGAAGCTCAACGTCTTCGTCTACAAGCTCACGGGCGGTCGCCTGATGAGCACGTTCCAGGGCCGCCCGATCGTCGTGATCGACATGATCGGCGCGAAGAGCGGAAAGCAGATTTCCATCCCGCTGATGTACGTCCCGCACGAGAACGGCGTGATCATCGTTGGCTCTCAGGGTGGCGCTCCGAAGAGCCCCGTCTGGGTGAAGAGCGTCCAGAAGAACCCGCAGATCACTGCCCACTACAAGGGCAAGAAGATGAATCTAGTCGCGCGCCAGGTGAGCGACGAAGAGAAGGCCCGACTCTGGCCCATCTGCGTCGAGCATTATCACGAGTTCGACGACTATCAGAAGCGGACCGATCGGAACATCCCGGTCTTCGACTGCCAGCCGGCGAACTAAGACCCCGCCGCGAAGCCTGACGACGTGCCCGGCGACGAGAGCCCCCGCTTCATCATCGGCACCGGTCGGTGTGGTTCGACGATCCTGTCGAAGATGCTCGACGTGCATCCGGAGGTCTGCGTTCTCTCGGAGTTCCTCGTCGGGCTCGACGGGATCAAGAAGTACGGCGAGCGCGACGTCGACGGCGCCGAGCTCGCGGCGATCTGTGACTGCGGGCTTCGCTCGACCGGTGAATTCAAGAAGATCGTCGGCCACCTGAAGACGCCGGAGATCCAGTTCGATCTCGAGAACCCGCCGCCCGGCGTCTCGCCCAAAAACTATCGGGACGACGTCTATCCGGAGCTGATCCTGCTTCCGCTCGCGACGCTCTTCGAAGACGCGGCGCCGGACGTCTTCGAAGAACTCCTCGCGTTCGCCCGCGAACAACCGACGCGGAAGCTGAGCGAACAGCTCCTCGTCCTCTTCGAGTGGACGACGCGCCGCGCGGGCAAGAAGGTCTGGATCGAACGAAGCGGCGGGACCCTCTCCCAGCTCCCCGAGCTGATCGAGCTCTTCCCCGACGCGCGTTTTCTCCATCTCCACCGAGATCCCTTCGACGTCGCGCGCTCCATGAAGAACCACAACCACATGCGACTCTTCGCGCTCAGCCACTACGGGCTTCGCACGGCCGACGGAATCGCATGGAGCGACCTCGATGCGTCGGACCTGAACGACGACGGGCCGATGTCTACGAGGCTTCAGGCCCTCTTTGATCACGAAGTTCCGATCGAGCTCTTCCTGCGAGACTGGAACGAGATGGTGCTTCGGGGCTTCGCGTCGGTGAAGCGGCTCGATGCGCGTCAGTACGCGGAGATCTCGTTCGAGGATCTGCAGGCGGATCCGAAAGCCCTGCTCGATCGCATCGTCGACTTCTTCGACCTGCCGGGGGACGACGCGTGGATGAAGGACGCAATCGCCCTTCTCACGCCGGGAAGGGCCGGACGGGCGACGCCTTCGGCCGAAGAAGCCGCGACGATCGGCGAGCTCTGCCACTCGGCGCTGGTCCTGCTGGGCCGCGAGGTGAGCCGCCCGTCTTCGGGGAACCAGTTCTCGCCGCGCGAGAACTAGCGGAAGTAGTCGTCGTCCAGCGGGATCTGCGTATCGCACTTCCGCGAGGCGAAGCGCCAGCCCTGCGCCATTCGCCGGACGACGTCCTCGTAGATGACGGTCGACTTCACGTCGACCTCACGCGGGATCTCGAGCGTCTCCCAGGTATAGAGAAGGGTGCTCCGGACGCGGACCTGATCGGCGTCGATCGGTGCGAGCAGGACACTCAGCGGGGAGTGCCGAACCTGAATCTCGGGCTGCCGCATCGCGAGCCGCCCATCGATCCACTCCTGGATTGCAGCCGCGCCCTCGGCGACGCCGACGGGCGTCTCGAGCGTCGCGTCGTCAGTGAAGAGCGCAGCGCAAAGCTCACCGCGAGCGGCGTCGATGCTGTGGCAGTAGCGGTCTAGCAGCTCGTGGATCGCCAGACGGTCGGCGGCGTCGATCACGTGGTTTTCTCCGGGAATGGCTCAGCTCGGGTCCGCGCCGTACTTGCCCAGGTAGTGGTAATCGAAACGCGGCTCCTTGGGCTGGTGCTCGTTGAGCTCGTAGATCCGCTCGTACTTCGTGTCGATGATCTGCCAGCGGCCGTCTTCCTTGACGTAGCGGTCCCAATAGATCGCCGTCCCGGTCGTGAAGGCTTCGCGGTTCATGATCCACATGTTGTCGGTCAGGTACCAGACGCCGGTCGCCTCGGTCGCGGAGAGCATCTCGATCTCCGGCTGGTGGCCATTATGATGGCCGACCGAGCGGTTATGAAAGGAGGCGCGGATGGACGCGAGGTACTCGGTCTTCCCTTCGAGCTTCCACTCGTAGGTGCCGCCGATGAAGTGGACCTTCACGTTCTCGTGGAAGAGGCCTTCGAGCTCGTCGAAGTTGCCCGTATCGATGCACCGGAAGTAGGCGTGCTTCACCCGCCGGATCGCCTCCATGTCCAGGAGCATCTGCACGGCGTCGCGGAGCGCCTCCGGAGAGTCGTCGGCGATCTCGAGAGGAAGTCCCGAGACGATTCCCATTCCTTCTCTGGTCAGGCTCGGCTTTCCGTTTTCGTTCGCCATCATGCATCCTCCTTGATCGTCGCTTCGCTATTCCAGTCTCTCGGGTGAGCGACCGATCGGCCGCCACCGAAGCGTCGAGCGTAGTCAGAAATCGGAACCTCCGCCGCCAGGAAGGGCGAACGATCCGGTCCTGCCCGACCTCCCGGGATCCCCTTCCGGATTGGCCCTGGCGTCTGCGCGCTCGACGGCGGGTGGAAGATCACTTTCGCGATTGAGCGAAGGGGCCATCCGCGCGATCCTCGAAATCCCGCCTCGTAACTTACGGGAGCCTGGACATGGACCTCTTTTCCGCCTCCGGGGTCATCGCCGCCCTCGCCTACTACGTCCCCTTCGCGTTCTGGGCGCTCCTCTGTAGCGGCGCGCTCTTCGCGTTCTCTCGCGCGGTCACGACCCCGCCTCGGGACGATCTCGAAACCCGCGGCGTGTTCAGCACCCTGTCCGAGCGGCTCGGTAGCGCGGCAGCAGCATCCCGCATGCGCCGTACGATCGTCGCCGGGCTCGCGCTCGGCGTGCCGATCACCTTCGGCGCATGCGGCATCGTCCTCGACGCGAAGAGGCCCCTCGAGGGCTCGATGTTCGTGCTGATCGCGGTCGGCTGGTTCCTTTTCTCGGCCAGCAGCGTCGCCGTGATCGCGCTCGTCGCGAGCCAACGGCGCTGAGGTAGGATCGAAGGGTCCTGAGAGATCAGGCCCCCTTTTGATCGACGTCTCGATCCCACCCCCGACGAAATTCCTGACATCGTCGGTGTCCCGGTCACCCACGTGAAGGCGGAGTACACCGCGTGGGGCGACGAAGCAACGAGGAGCTGAACCCGCATGGAAACGAAGCCGATTCACAAGCGTCCGCTCGATCTCGGACTC
The DNA here is from genome assembly GCA_002709835.1 of Deltaproteobacteria bacterium. Taxonomy (GTDB): domain Bacteria; phylum Myxococcota_A; class UBA9160; order UBA9160; family UBA4427; genus UBA4427. Next base: position 44,050 of record PAQX01000066.1, on the reverse strand, counting down.
GCTCTATTCTTCTCGATCTCGGTTCTCTACGGATTCCTGTTCAGCCTGCCCGAAGGCCTCGGCGTCCCGGTCTCGGCGGACAGCCCCTGGCCCCCGCTTCGCGCGCTCCACGACTGGGCCGTCGCCGAAGAGCCAGCCCACCTCGACCCGCCGCCGAACCTGATCGCGGCGACCCTCTTCGACGGTCTCTTCCAGGCGCCGGCGCTCCTTTTCGTGATGATCGGCCTCGTGAGACTCCGCGCATGGCTCCGTCCGCTCGGTCTCTTCTATTCCGGCGCGGCGATCACGAACATGTTCTTCTACTTCACCCAGACCTTCCTGGGCCCCCACCCCCCGCCGAACACCTTCTATTACCTGGTGTTCAACCTGCCCTGGCTGATCGCCCCGATGATCCTGGCCGCGCGCATCTTGCTCGGGAAGGACATCCCTTCGATGTCGAACGCCCGCGGCACCTGAACGATCCTGCGGGTGTTCGGAATCGAGACCAGGACGACCCGCTCCTCGTCGGGACGCGCGGGGGCACCGCTCCTCGCCCAATCGCGGAGACCCTGTCAGCGCCGACGGAAAATCGGATTCACGACCGTCGACGACGGCGAAGGGCACGGCAGAGCGGACCCGATCGATTTCGAACCGAGGCTCCCTTCCCTCCAAACGATCTCCGCTCCCGCATTGCGCGCCCCATTCGGGCGGCGGCGAAGGGGCGATAGGAGTCTTTCTGTCGCTGACCGGACGTCGTTCCCAGAACAGAGCCACGAACGAAATCGACTACGCTCTCGTCGTACCGACCTGGAGCGCGCATGGCCCTCAAGATCCTCGAAGCCCACGTTCCGACCGAGCTCGCCCCGGATGCCGAGGCGATTCTCCGCGACCGCTCCGAACAGGCGTGGAGCGAGGAAGGCGGGCGATTCGGGAGCGTAGTCCGCGCCGTCATCGGGTCGGAGAAGTCCGGCGGCACGGTCGATGCCCTCCATGAGCAGCTCTCCGAACGCGGGCGGCTCATGGTCCTGGTCGAGCCTCTCGACGCCGTCATCCCGCGGCCCGCAGCGATCGACCACCCTGGACGCGCCGAGCGCATCCGTTCCGCCGCCGTCAGCCGCGAAGAGGTCTACGCGAACATCGCCGACGGCGCGAAGCTCCACCGCAACTATCTGACGCTCGTCGTCCTTGCCGCAATCGTCGCCGGCATCGGCCTCACGAACGACAACACGGCCGCGGTCATCGGCGCAATGGTCGTGGCCCCCTGCTCGGACCGAACATGGCGATCGCCCTGGGCATCGTCCTCGGCGACCTGCCCCTCGTCCGGCGCGCCCTCCTCACCACCAGCGTTGGCTTCTTGCTCACCCTCGTCTTCGCCGTCTTCCTTGGTTTCGCTCTCGGGGCGGACCCGACGACCCCGGAGCTCGCCTCTCGAACTCTGGTCGGAATCTGGGACCTGATTCTCGCGCTGGCCGCGGGATGCGCCGGCGCCCTCGCTTTCACGAGCGGCGCGCCCACCTACCTGACCGGCGTGATGGTCGCGGTCGCGCTGCTCCCGCCGACGGTCGCCTGCGGCATGCTGCTCTCGTCAGGCAACTGGATCGGCGCAGCGAACGCGCTGCTCCTGGCGGCGAGCAACGTCACGGCGGTCACCCTCGCCGCGATCCTGACCTTCGCCTGGCGCGGAATGCGCCCGCGCAACTGGTGGCTCGCTGAGCGGGCGCGATCCTCGGCCCGGCACGGGATCGCGACCTTCGTCGGTCTCCTCGTGCTGCTCGCCGGGATCATCTACTTGGCAGGACACGCGAGCTAGCCCGCCGCGGCGGCGATCGCTTCGAGCGCTTCCCAGCGTTCAGTCAGCCGGAGAACCTCCGACTCCGCCGCTGCGAGCTCCGCGCGAAGCATAGCGACCTCGTCGCCGTCCCCTTGATACGTATCGGGATCCGCGAGCTTCGACTGGACTCGTTCGACTTTCGCTTCGGCGGCTTCGATCGACTCCATCATTCCGTCGAGTTCGCGGCGCTCCGCGTGCGTGAGCTTCCGCGACTTCTTCGGCGACTCCTTCGGTGCGCCCTCCGCCCTCGGCTTCTCGCGCACGGGAGTCGCCTTCTCCGCTGCGCCTCGAGCCTCTTCCCGGTCTCGGCGCTCCCGATACTCGGAGTAGCTCCCCATGTGGAGATCCGTCGTCCCGCCCTTCTCGAACGCGAGGATGCCGGTCGAGACACGGTCGAGGAGCCAACGATCATGACTCACGAGCAGGAGGCTCCCGCCGAAGTCGAGGAGCATCCCTTCGAGCGCCGACAGCGTCATCACGTCCAGGTCGTTGGTCGGCTCGTCGAGCAGCAGCAGGTTGCACTTCTGGGAGAGCAGACGCGCGAGGCAGACCCGTGCCCGCTCGCCACCGGAGAGCTCGCCGACCTTTCGGCGCTGCGCCGCATGATCAAAGAGGAAGCGCTCGAGGTAGCTCCCGATCGAGAGCCGTTCTTCCCCGATCACGATCTCGTTCGCGTCGCCGACGGCGGCGTCCCGAACCGTCGCCTTCGGGTCGAGCTCGCTCCGCGCCTGGTCGAGGTAGCCTATCTTCGTCGTCGCTCCGCGCTCGATCTCCCCCGCCGCAATCTCGAGGCGCTCGAGGATCGCGAGCAGGAGCGTGGTCTTCCCGGAGCCGTTCGGACCGACGATGCCGATCCGGTCGCCCGGTCGAAGCGCCAGATCGACCCCGGACACGAGCCTGCGGCCATCGCGTTCGAGAGCGACGTCCGCGAGGCCGAGGATCGTCTTGCCCTGGCGTTCGGAGGCCATCCGGAGGTCGGCCTGGCGCTCTACCTGAGGTGCTTTCTCTTCGAGGGCAGCTTCGGCACGAGAGATGCGCGCCTTCTGTTTCGTGCCGCGAGCCTTGGGCATCCGGCGCAGCCATTCGACTTCGCGACGGAGGAAGTTCCGGGTATTGCGCCAGGTCCTCTCGGCGTGGGCTTCGCGCTCGGCTTTCGCGACCAGATAGCGGGCGTAGCCGCCATCGTAGCTCTCGACGCGCCCATGGTGGATCTCGAGGGTCCGCGTGGTCACCGCGTCGAGAACGGTCCGATCATGGCTGATCAGCAGGACCGCGCCCTCGAAGCGAGCGCGAAGATGTTCTTCGAGCCACTCGATCGTGCCGAGGTCGAGATGATTCGTCGGCTCGTCGAGGATCGCGAGATCGGGTTCGGAGACGAGCAGTTGAGCGAGCGCCACGCGGCGCGCCTCGCCGCCGGAGAGCGTGTCCACGATCCGGTCCGGATCGGCGATCCCGAGATGGAGCAGCGTCGCTTCCGCTTCGTGCTCCCGCTCCCATCCGCCTTCGCGTTCGAGCGCCTCGCCGACCTCCGCCTGCTCCGTCGCGAGGCGTGTCTGTTCATCCGCGTCGTCGGTCTCGCCGAGCGCCGTCGTCAGATCATCGAAGTGGCGGCGAAGCGCGGACCACTTCGTGAGACTCGAAAGTACGACGTCGCGAACCCGCTCACCCGCCGGGAAGACGGGCTCCTGCGCCAGGTAGCCGACCGTCGACTCGCGCCGACGCGCGATCTTGCCGCCATCGACCTCGTCGATCCCGGCGAGGACCCGCGCGAGGCTGCTCTTGCCCGAGCCGTTCTGGCCGACCAGACCGACCTTCTCGCCCTGCCGGATCGTGAGCGTCACGTCGTCGAGGAGCGTGCGATCGCCGACGGACTTGCGGAGCTGAGTGGCGTCGAGGACGGGCATCGCGCGGGACTGTGGCACGCCCGAACGAGAAACGCCGCCCGGGCGAACCCGGACGGCGTTCTCTTGGATTCGATCGCGCGCGGGGACGCGATGCCTCGGATCAGGACTTCGAGATGATCTCGTTCCCGAGCTTCTCGAGGCCTTCGCTGACCTGGTCCGGGGTGAACCCGGGCGGGGGCAGCACGAAACGCGAGACGCCCATGTCCTCGAGGCGCTTCACCTCGTCGAGGGTCGGGGCGGAGCCCGTCGTGATCTCGATCGCACCCGGGTCCCGACCGATCTTCTCGCACTCGGCCTTGAGCTCCGCCAGGCAGTCGGCGAGGGTGTCGGCACGGGCCGGAAAGAAGCCGTCCCCCAGGCGGGCGGCGCGACGCGCAGCGGCTTTCGAGTGGCCGCCAATCACGATCGGGATGTTCCCGGCGACGGGCTTCGGGTTCGACTCGACCTCACCCCACTTGTAGTAGTCGCCCTCGTGCTTCGACGCGCCCTTGGCCCAGAGGCTGCGGAGCGCCTGGACCGACTCATCGGTGATCGGACCGCGCTTCTCGAAGGGGATCTTGAGGGCGTTGAACTCCTCTTCGAGCCAACCGACGCCGATGCCCAGGATATGGCGCCCGCCGGAAAGCTGGTCGAGGGTCGCGGACTCCTTGGCTACATAGAAGGGGTGGCGCTGGGGCAGGATCAGGATGCCGCTGGCGAGCTTGATCTTCTTCGTGACCGCCGCCGCGTAGCTCATCCAGACGTAGGGATCCGGGATGGGCGCATCCTCGGTTCCCGGCATCTTGCCGTCGCGACTGTACGGGTACTGAGACTCGTAGCCCTTCGGGACGATCACGTGCTCGACGGTCCAGAGCGACTCGACGCCGACGGACTCCGCCGTCTGCGCCAGGTGGGTCAGACCTTCCGCTGCGCCGAAGGGGCCAGCGTTCGCGAACATCAATCCGAACTTCATGGACGGGTTCCTCCCTGGTGTCGCGCGCTCGCGCTCGATCGACCGGAGCGAGTGCGCGCGTGTGCGATGTCCGCGACGGTAACGCGGTCGCGTCGATCGGATTCAGACCGGGGGTCAGCGGTCGGTTTGACGAGCTACGCTTCGAGTTCGCCGAATGGAGATCAGCATGTCCGAGAACCCGTCGAACGCACTTCCGTCCAAGCCCCGCTCCGCCGCCTCGATCCAATCCTGGTCCGGCGAATACGACGTCATCGTCGTCGGTTTCGGCGTCGCCGGCGGCGCCGCCGCGATCGAAGCCCGCCGCGCAGGAGCCTCGGTCCTGATCCTCGAGCAACAGACCCGCGGCGGCGGCGCGACTGCGAACTCCGAAGGCACCATCTACTTCGGCGGGGGGACACGCGTCCAGAAGGCGAACGGCTTCGAGGACTCGCTGCAGAACATGCACGACCACGTGAAGGCCGCCGCCGGCCCGACCGCCGATCCCGAGAAGGTCCGACTCTACTGCGAGAACAGCCTCGGCCACTTCGATTTCTTTCTCTCCTGCGGGATCGAATTCAAGGACACCTACTACGAAGAGAAAGTGATCTTCCCGCCGACGGACGACTGTCTGATCTACTCGGGCAACGAACAGGCCTGGCCCTTCGTCGAGGAGGCGAAGCCCGTCCCGCGCGGCCACAAGCCCATGAAGGAAGGCAGCGCCGGCACCTACCTGATGGAGAGCCTGATCGAGACCTTCGAGAAGGAAGGCGGCGAGATCCGGAACGAAGCCAAGGTGAAGACCCTCGTCCGTGACGACGCGGACGGTCGGGTCGTCGGCGTGATCGCCACGATCGACGGCGAGAACCTCGCGCTCCGGGCGAAGGGCGGCGTCATCCTCACCACCGGCGGCTTCGTCATGAACAAGGAGATGCTCGCGCGCTTCGCGCCCCATCTGCTTCGGTGCAAGTACCCGATCGGGAGCGACGGCTGCGACGGCAGCGGCATCCGGATGGGCATGGGGGCCGGCGGGAACGCGATCAACATGCACGAGGGGCTCATGACGACCCCGTACTTCCCGCCGAACACCCACATCAGCGGCCTGCTCGTCGATGCGCGAGGCAGCCGCTTCGTGAACGAGGACTGCTACCACGGCCGCGTGACCGACGCGATCCTCACGAAGGCGGACGGCCAGGCGTTCCTGATCGTCGACGACGCGCTCTACGACGAAGAGAAGCAGTTCGTTCCGTACCCGATGGCCGCGGTCGAAGAGACCCTCGGAGAGCTCGAAGCCTCGCTGGGGATTCCGACAGGGGAGCTCGTCCACACCGTCGAGGCCTACAACGCTGCCGCCGCCACCACCGGCGAGGACCCGACCTTCCACAAAGCGAGCAAGTGGGTCACCCCCCTCGACAATCCGCCCTATGCGGCGCTCGACCTCTCGGTCGACAACAGCATCTGGGCGGCGTTCACCCTGGGCGGCCTCGACACGAAGCCGACCGGCGAAGTTCTGAGCGTAGACGGTGAGGTCATCCCCGGGCTCTTCGCCGCCGGGCGGGCGTCGGCCGGGCTCACGCGGTCCGGACGCCACTACGCGAGTGGCATGTCCATCGGCGGCGGCAGCTTCTTCGGCCGGATGGCGGGCCGGACCGCCGCGGGGGCGCCTCCGGTCGGCGAATAGCGACCCAGGGGGCTGCTCAGCCCACTAGGTGCCGGGCTTCCCCGGCGTGAACTCGCACGACATTCGTTTGATGCCGTGGATGAAGTTCGACTTCAGGCGGTCGGGTTCCCCGGTGATCTGCAGGTCGGGGAGTCGGCGGAAGATTCGCTCGAACATGACCTTGATCTCGCGACGGGCCAGGTTGGCCCCGAGGCAGAAGTGCGGCCCGGGGCCGCCGAAGCCGACGTGCTCGTTCGGCGTTCGCAGGACGTCGAAGGCGTGCGGATTCTCGAAAACCGCCTCGTCGCGATTCGCCGAGTTGTACCAGAGGACCACCTTGTCGCCTTCCTTCATGGCCTGCCCCCCTAGCTCGGTGTCCTGGGTACAGGTTCGACGCATGAAGATGACCGGCGAGGCCCAGCGGACGATCTCCTCGACGGCGGTTCCCGAGACGCCCTCGAAGTCGGCGGCCCATTTTTCGCGCTGGTCGGGATAATCGCAGAGCGCCTTCATGCCGTGGCTGATCGCGTTCCGGGTCGTCTCGTTCCCGGCTACGACGAGCAGCACGAAGAACGAAGCGAGTTCGTCTCCGGTCAGCGCACCGTCCTCGAGCTCCGCGTTCAGGATCTGCGAAGTCAGGTCGTCGGTGGGGTTCTCGAGCCGCGCCTCCGCCATCTCCTTCATGAGCGCCGCCAGTTCCCCCCCGGCGCCGAGAGCGCGGGGGATGATCTGCGCGGGATCGCTCGCAAACTCGGGATCACCGAGGCCGAGGATGACGTTCGTGTTGTTGAAGACCATCTCGGTCTGACTCTCGGGGATGCCCATCAGATCGATGATGATCTCCAGAGGCAGCGGTGCGGCGATGTCGTGTACGAAGTCGCATTCCCCCCGCTCGATGACCCGGTCGATGATCGCATCCGCCCGTCGCGCCACGCTCTCCTCGAGCGTCGCGAGCGAGCGCGGGGTGAAGCCGCGGCTCACGATGCGTCGCTGACGCCCATGACGCGGGTCGTCCATGTTGATCATTCCGCCGAAGAACTCGGAGAACTGCGGCGGCAGATCGGCGATCGAGGTCGCGCCCTTCGAGGAGCAGTAGATCTCGGGGTGGCGACTCGCCTCGAGAATGTCGGCATGGCGGGTGAGCGACCAGTGGCCCGGTCCCGTGGGCAGGCCTTCGACCGGCGGGGGCCGCTCGATCGACCACGGCACAGGATTCTCGGCGCGGAGGGTCGCGAAGGCACCCTCCCGCTCCTCGATCGGGCGGATCCAGAAAAGGGGATCGGAGAGATCGATCTCGTCGACGGACAGAACCTGCTGAATTTCCATAGACGCCGAACGTAAGGCAGGCCGTCGGGCCGTCAATGGAATCAGCGTCCTCCCGGCCCAGCCGGACCCGGCTAGAATGCGCGCGCCACTGTCCGTTGCCCCCGCCCAAGGAGCCCCACGCCATGCATGAATGGAGCGAATCCCAGCTGATGATCCGCGACGCGGTCCGTCAGTTCGTCGAGAACGAGATCGCCCCCAACGTCGAAGAGCTCGAGCATGGCGACATGCCGCCCTACGACCTGCTTCGCAAGATGTACCAGACGTTCGGCATGGATGAGATGGCGGGGGCCCGCTTCGACAAGACGATCGCCGCCGAGAAGAAGGGCAAGAAGATCGAGAAGAAGTCCGGGGGCGATCCCGCGGCGAGAGCCGACCAGGCCGCGGCCACTCTCATCCCGATCATCGAGCTCTGCCGCTATTGCCCGGGCATGGTCACCGCCCTCGGAGTCTCGACCGGCCTGACCGCGGCGGCGATCAACTCCAAGGGCACGACCGAGCAGAAGGAACGCTGGGCCCGGGACATCCTGACCCTCGAAAAGGTCGGCGCCTGGGCGATCACCGAGCCTGGCTCCGGCTCCGACGCCTTCGGCGGCATGCGCAGCTCCGCGCGGCGCGAAGGGGACGAGTTCGTCCTCAACGGCTCGAAGACCTTCATCACCAACGGGCCCTCCGCCGACACGACGGTCTTAATCTGCAAGCTCGAAGACGAGAAGGTGGACCCGCGCGACCGACAGATCCTGAACTTCGTCCTCGAAAAGGGCATGCCCGGCTTCGAACAGACGAAGCCACTCCGCAAGATGGGCATGCACTCGTCGCCGACCGGCGAGCTCTTCCTCCAGGATGTGCGCGTCGGCATGGACCGACTCCTCGGCGGCGAAGAGGCGCTGACGAAGGGAAGCGGCGGCGGTCGCGAAGGTGCGAAGAGCACCTTCCAGACCGAGCGGTCCGGCGTTGCCGCGATGGCCCTCGGCATGGTCGATCGCTGTCTCGATCTCTCGCTCAAGTACGCCCGCGAGCGGGTCCAGTTCGAGCGGCCGATCGGCGAATACCAGCTGATCCAGGATAAGCTCGCCCGGATGGAGGTCGCGCGCATGAACCTCCAGAACCTCGTGTTCCGAACGGTCGAGCTGACCGCTCACGGCAAGTCGATGACTTTCGCCGAGGCATCGGCGATGAAGCTCTACGCCGCGCGCGCCGCCGTCGAGGTCGCCATGGAGGCGGTTCAGATCTATGGCGGGAACGGTTACATGTCCGAGTACGTGGTCGAGCAGTTCGCTCGGGACGCGAAGGTGCTCCAGATCTACGCCGGGACGGACGAAATCCAGATCCGCGCGATCGCGAAGGACCTCCTCAAAGGCTAGAGGAGGCTCGAAGTCTGCGGGACGCCAGGCCCGCCGATCGCACCCTCCGCACGCCTTTCATCGCCCCTCACGACGAGTTCCTCCCGGAGGCTCGGCGAGGTCACCGCCGTATTGGACCAGATCTGGATCGACCTCGGGCTCTCCGTCGGCATGTTCATGCTGATGCTCGGCATGGGACTGACCCTCGTCGCAGACGACTTCCGCCGGATCGCGACCGATCCCCGCGCGACGATCGTCGGGACGGTCCTTCAGCTCGTGGTCATGCCGCTCGTCGGCCTCGCCTTAGCGAACATCTTCGAGCTGACCCCGATCCTCGCGGCGGGCCTGGTCGTCGTCGCGGCCTGCCCGGGCGGCATGTTCTCGAACATGTACGTGCACTTCGCCAAGGGCAACACGGCGCTCTCGATCACGCTGACCGCAACCGCCACCGTGGTGACCCTCTTCACGTTGCCCCTCTGGGTCCAGTTCGCGCTCACCCTCTTCAAAGCGCACGACGGGGGCGCGGTCGAGATGCCCGTGCTGGAGACCGCGCTTCGGCTGAGCGCGCTCACGATCCTGCCGGTCGCGATCGGCATGTTCCTACGCGCACGAAACCCGGCCGCGCTTCGATGGGAACGCCGTGCGACGATTCCCGGCGCGATCATGATCGTCCTCGGTGCCGCGCTCGGCACTTCGAGCAACCCGGATCTCGACAAGATCATCGAGTCGATCGCTCCCGCCGCGGCCTTCGCAATCTCGGCGATGACCGTCGGGACGATCGTTCCCCTGCTCTTCCGGATCCCGGCGCGTGACGCCGTCACGATCGCGGTCGAGATGATCGTGAAGAACACGCTGCTCGGCATCGTCCTCGTGGCCCAGGTCCTGGACTTCGAGGCCGTGCTCCCGATTCTCGCCTTCGCCGCATTTCAGACGCCAGGCGGAGTCATCCTGCTGATCGGCTGGCGATGGTTCGAACAGCGCCGCAGCGGCGTACTCGCGGACTAGGCGGACGGGCGCGCGCCTACCGGCGCCGGGTGGCGCGCGAGACGACGAGTGCGCCGGCTCCGAAGAGCAACGCTGCGGAGGGCTCGGGAATCGCCGAGGCCGCCGCGGTCAGTCGGCTCACTCGGAAGCTCCGGCGGTCGCCGAGAAGCTCGAAGACCTTGCCCGGGGCGTCGCCGAGCGCATGCTCGACCATGGTGCCGCCACCGGTCATCCACTGGATCGTCTCGGCGAACTGACCGTCGATGAAGAGATCGAGTCGACCGTTGTCCGCGCCGCGCTCGAAGATCAGGCTCGACACGGAGACCGCGGAATCGGAGAAGCTGAACCGAAGCGATTCAGGCTCACCGACTGCGTTGTTGTTCGGGTCGCCATAAACGCCGAGGCCGTTCGCACCGCGGTGGATCTCGCCTTGCTCGCCGCGATCGTCAAAGGCGCGGACGCTGACGGTGAGGTCTCCCGCCGTGAGCGTGAGGCTGTCGCCGAGGTTGCCCGTGGCGAGACCGAGAGCGTTCTCACTGGACGAGCCGGTGAAGTCGAAGGTCATCGCGAACGCCTGCCCCGAAACGAGCAAGGCGAGCAGGATGAGAGAAGAGACGCGACCGATCCGAGCAGACGTCCGGTTCATCATGATTCGATTCCTTGTTTGTCCGCGTGTCGCGAGAAACCGGATTCCTCAAACCGGTCGTGCCCTCGTGGCAACAAGGAGCATCTCGAACGCGTGCCTCCAATATGGCACGCCTGGACGATTCGTAGGTCCCGCACCTCGCTTTTTCGCAAAATATTTGCGTGTAGAACTTTCGCTTCACGGATGCGAAACGCAGGCAGCAGGCAACTCCGGTCGTAAGCGGCCGAAATCACGGCGATCTCGACGCAGACGTGCCGGGCCGTGCGCAACGGGTCAGAAGTGGCGCAGCACGCGCTCCGCGAAGCCTTCCATCAACCGCTTTTTCTGGCCGAGGCTCGAAGGTCCGTCGAACGCGAACCAGAAGGGAAGATGAATCCCGCCCGTCATCCCCAGATCTTCGAGGCGACGATAGTCGTCGAGCCCGACGTCCCCATAGAGGCCGACCAGCGTGTCGAGGGGCTCGTCCCCGCGTCCCGCCTCGGCGCGCAGCCGGGCGAGCTCGCCTAATACCAACGGCGCGTCCTCCAGGGTGTTGCCCACACCGATCCACCCTTCCCCTACCCGCGCCGTCCGACGGAGCGCGACCGGCGCGGCGCCCCCGAAGTAGAGCGGAATCGGAGGGCTGGGCGTCGGGCTCACGACGATCGGATCCCAGTCGAAGAACTCCCCGTGGTGCTCGTAGAATTGCCCGGTCCAGAGGCCCTGCATCGCCTCGACCATCTCGTCCATGCGCCGCCCGCGCGACGCGAAGTCGACCCCGTAGAGGTCGAACTCCTCCTTCATCCAGCCGGTGCCCACACCGAGCGCGAAGCGACCCTGGGAGAGGATCGCGAGGGTGGCGGCCTGCTTGGCGACCTCGACCGGATGCCGGAGCGGCAGAACGTAGACCCCGCAGACGAGCCTGAGTCGGGACGTGACCGCGGCCATGGCCGCACAGCTCGTCCACATGTCCGGGTACTCGCTTTCGGCGGTCTGCGGTGGATAACCCGTGTCCGAATAGGGATAGCCGGGTGCCATTTCTTTCGGATAGAACGCGTGATCGGAACCGATGATCCCTTCGAAACCCAGCTCCTCCGCGAAGCGCGCGAGGTCCACGAGTTGGTCGGTCTCGGCCCAGGAAATCGACTGCCAGAACTTCATGCGAACGCCCTCGTGGAGGCGCTGCGCGGGACCCGGCCCGGATCCGTTCAGCGGGGCTTGGGGGGCTTCCTCTCGCCGGTGCGCAGGCCGTTTGACGAGAGTGCGCTCTGCAGCTCCTGCAGGCAACCCTGACAGAGCGCGTGACTCGTGGTCCCGATCGCGGGTCCCGAAATCGTCTGTACGACGGTGCCGCACCAAGCGCAGGTCTTTCCCATGTTGCCCCCAAGAGTCGCTGAGTCGTGATTCGCGTACGACGCTCCAGGACGGGCGGTCCGGGGAGACGGCGCGCGGGGGGCCAGATTCCCAAGCGGGCCGCCGCCTGTCGATCGGGTCTTCCCCCGACATCGGGGTCCATTAGCCCTGCCGCGGATCTGGAGCGCTCGCACGGACGCGTCGGGCCCAGATTGAACGCAACGTACCTTCGGGCGACACTGCGGGATGCCCGCGGACGCCCCCCAGTCCGCTCGAGGAGTGCATGGCCCAACCCCTTCGTGTCTGTCTCGGTTTTCCGCCCTTCCATGCTCCTTCCTACCTCGAGCGCCTCGAAGCGCTCGGTGGAATCGAGCCGCTCATCCTGCCGATCGATCCCGAGGCCGACTGGGCGAGCGAGAGCGCGAGCGTCGCCTACCCGGAGCCACCCGGTTGGGCCGAGACCGTCGCGGCGGAACGCCAAGCGGCCCTCGCCTCGTGCCACGTCCTGACGACCCTCCACACGCCGGACCGCCTGGCCGAGCGGATGCCAGAACTGCGCTGGGTCCAGGGCTGCGGCGCCGGCGTCGAACAATTCGCTCAGGCGGGGTTGGACCTCGAACGACACGTCCTCACGAACTGCATGGGCGTTTCCGCGGGGTCGATGTCGGAGTGGGTGATCGGACGTCTGCTCCAGGTCTGGAAGCGCTTTCGCGAGGCCGATGAACACCAGGAGAACCACGCCTTCGAACGGACCTACGGCCGGACCTTCGCCGGTTCGACCATCGGGATCGTCGGACTCGGCGGGATCGGCAAGGCCGTCGCGAGCCGCGCCCGCGCCCTGGGCTGCCGGACCCTGGGCCTCAAGCGGAGTGCGAAGCCCGGGGACAGCTCCCCCGACGTCGACGAGCTTTTCCCCGCCGAGGCGCTCCACGAGCTGCTCTCACGCTCGGACGCCGTCGTGCTCTCGGCCCCGGCGACCGCGGAGACCTACCATCTCTTCGACGCAGCAGCGTTCGCGGCGATGCCCCGGCACGCGGTCTTCGTGAACGTGTCGCGCGGAACGCTGGTGGACGAAGTAGAGCTCGCGCGGGTGATGCGCGAGGAGCCCCTCGCGGCAGCGGTTCTCGACGTCTTCGATCCGGAGCCTCCGGAGTCGACGAACCCGCTCTGGGACCTCCCGAACGTCTACATGTCGGCCCATTCGTCGGTCTCCGTCGACCGCTACATGGACGATGTCTTCGATCTCTTCCTCGACAACCTCGAGCGTTTCCGGGACGGGCGCGATCTGCGCAACGTGGTCGACACCACCGCCCTCGGCTTCGCGTAAGGAGATCGCGATGCCGCTCCCGGAGCGGTCCGCGAAAACGACCGTCAGGCGGAGCCCGAAACGACGAAGGCGCCGCGGAAATCCGCAGCGCCTTCGCGAAGAAGTCTTCGGGCCGGCCTAGCCTTCGACGGGGATAGCCACGTCGAGCATCGTCTCGCCCGGGGAGGTCTTCGCGAACTCACTCGCGAGCGCCTCGTTCACGATCGCCTTCACGGTCGATCGGCAACCGCCGCAGCGCATTCCGGCACCGGTCTCTCGCGCTACTTCGCGCGGGGAAGAGCAACCGTCCTTGACGGCGCGCTTGATCTGACGATCGCTGATTCCTCGGCAGTGGCAGACGAGCATGATGTCGGGGCTCTCTTTAGCGTGGGGGTTCGCTGTCGAGTTGAAATTCTATGTTGGAGAAAATGAAAATCAATGTCGTTTTCACCTCGGACCAAAAATTCCCCGGACCGGAGCCGGGCGGACCGCGGCGATGTGGAAATCCTGAAACCCATACAGGATCAGGAGCTTAGGTCGGCGCCTGCCTTTCCCCCGCAGGGTGATCCGCGTTCGAAAGAACCCGGCGCGCCCCCGGACTGGGCCTCGAGCGATAGAATCGCCGATCCCGAGGAGGAACCATGACGCCCGAAGACCTGGTCGAGATCGAGCGGATCAAGCAGCTCAAGGCCCGCTACTTCCAGTTGATGGACCAGAAACGCTGGGACGAGTGGGCCGACGTCTTCACGGAAGACGTGGTCATCGACACCACCGAGGAGGGCTCCCCCCTCATCCACGGACGCCAGGCCTTCAAGGACTACCTCCCGCCGATCCTCGAAAGCGTGAAGACCTGCCACCACGGGCACACGCCGATCCTTACACGGACCGGGCCCGACGAAGCCGAAGGCACCTGGGCGATGGAAGACATGCTCTGGTGGCCCCCCGACTCCCCGATGGAGCATCTCTGGGGTCTCGGCTGGTACGAGGAGAAGTATCGTCGCGAAGCCGACGGCGAGTGGCGTATCGCCCACTTGAAACTCCGCCGCATTCGCGTCGAGGTCGACGGTAAGGAAGTCGGCCTCGGCGATCGCCCCGCGAGCGGCGATCGCATGAACACGGCGGACTAACACAGCCGCCCCAAGGAGATCCAGCATGCCCAGCCTCGAAGAACTCGTCGCTCCCGGAAAGGCCGCGATCCTCACGATGGAGATGCAGCGTGGCGTGATCGGCGACCTCTCCTCGATCCGCCCCCTGGCCGACCTCGTCGCCAGCGAAGGCATCCCCGCACGCACCGGCGGCCTCCTAGAAGTCGCGCGGCGTCGCGACGTCCCCGTCGTCCACTGTCGTGCGGGCTTCCGACGCGATCGCCGCGGCTCCTACGACAACGTGCCGATGGTGAACGCGCTCCTTGAGAACCCCGACTATCTCGTGATGGGCGAGCCCTCGACGGAGGTGATCCCCGAGCTCGGACCGGCCGAGACGGACCTCGACTCCGCGCGGCTCCACGGCATGTCGCCCTTCATCGGCACGAGCCTCGATCCGACCCTGCGCTCGATGGGGATCGAGACCGTCGTGGCGGTCGGGGTGTCGCTGAACGTGGGTATCCTCGGCATGACCATCGAGGCCATCAACCACGGCTACCATGTCGTCCTCGTGACCGACTGCGTGACCGGCTATCCGCCGGAGTACGCGGAGCAGGTCTTACAGAACAGCCTGGCCCGGATCACGACCCAGACCACCGCCGAAGAGCTTCAGAAACTCTGGAGCTAGAGCGGGACCGCCCACGCCCGAAGGAACCCTCCGCCGATGTCTCTCCCCCCGATCGACTTCCAGGTGAACCGCGACGACTTCCGCGAGACGCGCTTCGCCCCGGGTGCTCCGATCGACGATCTCGCGGAGGGGCAGGTCCTCTTCGAGATCGATTATTTCGCGCTGACTTCGAACAACATTTCCTACGCCGCGGCCGGCGACATGCTCGACTACTGGGGCTTCTTTCCGGGGCCGGACCGATGGGGACGCATTCCGGCGATGGGATTCGCGCGCGTCGTCGCATCGCGCAATCCAGACATTCCGGAAGGCGGACAGTGCTTCGGCTTCTATCCCATGTCGCGCCATCTGGTGATCGATGCGGAGAAGAACAGCGCGGGCATGGTCGACGGCGTCGCCCACCGCGCCGAGCACGCTCCCATCTACCGATCATATACCTGGACGGAGATGGATGGGCTCTACAAGGATTCCCGCGCCGACGAGATGATCCTGCTGCGCGGGCTTTTCATGACTTCGTTCCTGTGTGAGGACCTGATCGCGGACGAGGACTTCTTCGGCGCCGAGACCTCGATCGTGACGAGCGCGTCGAGCAAGACGTCGATCGCCCTCGGACATCTCCTCGCAAAGCGTGGCCGCGGACCGGTCGTCGGGCTGACCTCCGCGCGTAACAAGGACTTCGTCGCGAGCCTCGGCTGCTACGACGAGGTCGTGCTCTATGACGAGCTCGACCGCCTTCCGGGGATCGTGAACGCCAGGGGCGCGGTCATGGTCGACATGGCCGGCAACGGCGAAGTCGTCGGCGGCGTACACGACCGACTGGCCGACGAGCTCAAATACTCGTGCACCGTCGGCGCGACCCACTGGGAAGCCGGCGAACGTCCGAAGACGATGAATGGCCCGCGGCCGGAGTTCTTCTTCGCGCCCGGCCGGATGGTCAAGCGGACCCAGGACTGGGGCCCCGGCGGTCTCCAGGAGCGCCTCGGGGATGCCTGGTTCGGCTTCGCGGACTGGAGCGAGACCTGGATGAACGTCAAGCACCAGTCCGGCGAAGAGGCACTTCAGCGCGTCTATCTCGAGGTCCTGAACGGCGACCTCGATCCGAGCGACGGCCACGTCCTCTCGCTCTGGTAGGAGACAGAAGCATGATCAAGGCACGCGGCGTTCATCACATCGCCTTTTCGACCGCCGACATGAAAAAGCAGGTCGAGTTCTTCTCGGACGTGCTCGGGATGCCGCTGGTTGCGATCTTCCCGATGCACGGTGTGCCCGGCGGCATCCATTGTTTCCTGGAAGGCTCGGCCGAGTGTCTGATCTCTTTCGTGCAGCTGCCTGAGATCGCGGACATCGCAATCGAGTACGGGAAGACCCACGCCGGAAGCGGGAGTCTGCCGTCGGCGCCGGGAACCCTGCAGCATCTCGCGCTCGTGGTAGACACCGACGACGAACTGCTCGCGCTCAGGGACCGGATTCGCAGCCGCGGCGTGAACGTGCTCGGCCCGATGGATCACGGGATGTGCCGCTCCATGTACTTCGCAGGCCCAGAAGGACTGAGCCTCGAGATCGCGACCTCGGACGAGCCCGTCGACCCGAAGCACTGGCTCGATCCGGAAGCCGCCGCCGAAGTCGGAATCACGCCCGCGATGATGGAGCGAATGGCGAAGCCGGACGCTTTCGATCGCCCAGCCGAGCCGGTCGCTCAGCCGCCCTACGACCCCGCGAAGCCGCACATGCTCTATCCGAAGCCGGTCTACGAACAGCTGCTCGCGATGAGCGACCAGCAGCTCTGGGACGCCACCCGCTTCTCGGACCCCCCGGTCAAGTGAAGATCGTTCGCGAGCCCTACGGAATTCTCCACGTCGACCCGAGTCCGATCAAGGACGTCTATGGCGGAGACTCCGGCGCCGTCTTCGTCGAGTGCATGCGCCTTCGACCCGAAGGCGTCGATTCGAAGACGGTGATCGTCTTCTCCCATCCGATTGGAGGCGGAGCATTTCTTCCGCTCGTGAACGGACTCGCCCACGCCGGAATCCACGTCGTCTACTGCAACCCGCGCTACCGCGGGAACGACACAGCCCTGATCATGGAGAAGTGCGTGCTCGACCTGGGCGCGTGCATCCGTGATCTCAAGGAGAAGAAGGGCTACGAGACGATCCTCCTGGGCGGTTGGTCCGGCGGCGGCTCCCTCTCGACCTTCTACCAGGATCAAGCCGAGAACCCGACGATTCGCGAGACGCCGGCGGGCGACCCCGCCGACCTCGTCGCTGCGGACCTCATCCCCGCAGACGGCGTGACCTTCCTCGCGGCCCACCTCTCTCGAGCGCACACGCTGACGGAATGGATCGATCCGTCGATCACAGACGAGGCCGCCCCCTTCGAGCGTGACTCGGAGCTCAACCTCTACGACCCGGCGAACCCGAATCAGCCGCCCTACTCCAAGGAATTCCTGGAGCGGTACGCCGAGGCACAGATCGCGCGCAATCGGCGAATCACGGCGTGGGTCAAGGGAACGCTGGCCGAGCTCAAGGCCGATCCGTCGAGGCCGCCGGAGCGCGCGTTCTGCGTGCACGGCACGATGGCGGCACCCTGCTTCCTCGACCCTGCGGTCGACCCGTCGGATCGTCTTGCCGGCACCTGCTACCTCGGCGACCCGAAGACGGTCAACGATGGCCCGGTCGGGCTCGCTCGATTCACGACGCTCCGTTCCTGGCTCTCCCAGTGGAGCTTCGACGACTCCCGGGCGGATGGCCTGGGCAACGCGAGCCGGATCTCTTGCCCGGTGTTCGCGATCAACAACACCGCGGACCTCGCCTGCACGCCGAGCCATGCCCGACGTCTCTTCGACGCCGTGTCCCACGACGACAAGGAGCTGCACCACGTGAAGGGCGCGGACCACTATTACATGCAGAAGCCCGAGCTGATCCCGGAAGCCGTCGGCCTCATCCAGGACTGGATGTCCCGGAAGGGCTTCGCGTAGGCGTCAGGCGATGAGCGAATGATCGTCGAAGGGCGCTTCGCCCTTCCCGATCTTGTCCGCACGCGTGTGGAGCGTCGCGCCGGCACCTTCGACGCCGATCATCGCAACGAACTTCCCCGTCTTGAGATCGACGAGCAGCGCCTTGGCCAGGTCGTCGAGATCCTGGAACTGGATCTCCATCCCGGTCTCCTTGGCGTGCTCCATGAAGGCACCCATCAGATCCTCGGGCTGCCCAGACGGCTTTTCCCGAGCGAACTCGTCCGGTCGATTTCGGGCACACGTCCAGATCCCGGTGTCGAGCACGCCGCCGGCGGGATAGAAGATGGTCGCCTGGAGCTGCGGGTGCTGAGTGCTGAACTGTGCCGCGAGGCATTCCGTGATGATCGAGACGCTCGCCTTGCTCGACGCGTAGACGGACTGACCCGCCATCGGCGCGATCCCGCCGTCGCCACTCGAGGTGTTGATCACGTGGCCCGGCTCGCCGCCCTCGATCATGCGCGGCACGAAACTCTGGATCCCGTGCACGACGCCCATCACGTTCACACCGAGGACCCATTTCCAGTCGTTGATCGTGGTCTCCCACACGTTCACCGAAGGCGCGCCGACGCCCGCGTTGTTGAAGAGCAGGTGGACCACGCCGTGCTTCGCGTAGACCTGCTCTGCGAGGGACTCGACGTCCGCCGGGTCCGAGACGTCGGTCCGGATCGCGCTGACTTCACCGAGGGGCGCGAGCTCCTCCAACGTCTTGTCGAGGGCGGTCTGCTCCACGTCCGAAATCACGACCTTCGCCCCGTCGTCGAGGAGCTGCTTCGCAATCGCTTTGCCGATGTCGCCGGCACCGCCCGTGACGACCGCGACCTTTCCCGTGTAATCCTGCATCAGTTTGCCTCCATGCGTTCACCGATCGCGCTGAATGCGATGGCCGTCGCCGAATTCGTGTCCAGGGCCTCGGAGATCTCCATGTGACCCGAGCCCGCGCTCAACTTCTCGAGAGCCGCTTCGAGGGAGTCCGCCTCGATCTCGTAGATCGCCAGGTAGCGATTGGGCGCCTTTTCGCCGGCATCGCCGATCTGAGCGTCCGCCAGCGCGAATCGTTGGGCGGCGACGAAGCCTTCGGTCTCGAGTACGTCGCCGAGATGGACCTCGTCGTACCAGCGGTTGTACTCGTCTTCCTTGCCCTCGGTCGGCTGCGTGAACACGATCAGTCGGTGGGTCGCCATGCTTCGGATTCCTTTCGGGGCGCAGAGAACGGACGCAGGCGCGAACAGACGGTCGGGGACGAGGCTTCGCACGCCCCGCATGTGCGCCGACCGGACGAGCCGGTGGGTGTCGAGAATTCGGTCCCCCGGCGTTCGCTCCAGCGTTGCGCGTGCCTCCTCCCGGTCTCCTTCGCGTTCTTTATTCCCAGAACGGGCATTCCAGTCTCGCTGGAACCCGGCGTGAAACACACACCAGGCTGGCCCACTCCCGAGTCTACTCCGGTGAAAGCGAAAATCACCTCGGGTGTCTGGCGTGGTGGCCTCCACTTTCTCCTCAGCTCCAAGTCCGCTGGATCGCGCGAGGGCGGATCGCTGCACGGGCGTTGCGCGTCGGTCACTCGGAATTCAAGGGCAGTTGGAATAACGCCTCAAGCAATCCATGGATCTCCCGATAACGCTTTCAAAAGGAGCCCCCCATGCGACTCATCCCCCGAACTCTTCTCGGCGCGTTCCTCGCGCTCAGTCTTTCGAGCGTCGCCGGCGCCGAGGCCGGCAAATTTTCGCTCACGGCAGAACTCGAACTCGAGCAACGCTTCGAGCTCGAGCTCGATCAGCGGTTCGAACTCGAACTCGCCGACACCGCCAACGGCCGACTCCTTCGACTCTCCGGCCCGTCGACGATGAGCTGCTCGCATGCACTCACCGCGGGCGAAATCGACACCTGCGTCGTGACCGCCGAGGGCACGCCGCGACCCGCGATGCCCGCGGCGATCGCAGCCAACTGAACCGAGACTTCGGGCTCCTCTCGGTCCGCACGGCCCGCCTCGCATGGTGAACCGGCGGGAGCTGAAGCATCCTATGGCGCTCGTCCTGGCTCAGAGGCCAGGACCGAGCGCCGTTTTCTATTGGGCGCCCCAGAACCCCATCCCAGGAGCCGACCGTGGCTTTCGTTCCCGTCGCCCGCCTGAGCGAGATCCCGATCGATCGCGGAATGCGCGTCGTCGTCGATGGCGTCGGCGTCGGCCTCTACCGAATCGGAGATGAAGTCCACGCGATGGAGGACGCCTGCCCCCACCAGGGCTTCCCCCTCCACGATGGCCATCTCGAGGGCTGCGTGATCATCTGCCGCGTACACGGCTGGCCCTTCGACGTCCGAACCGGCTTCGACCCGGACAACCCGGACGGGTTTCCGATCCCCTGTTTCGCCGTCGAAGTCGAAGCAGACGAGGTCCGCATCGATGTGACGAAGCAGACCAACGACCCCCGCGCGAACCGCAGGCGAAGCTAGCCAGCGCCGCTCGTCTCCTGAGCCCTCATCAAAAGAAAGGCCCCGACAGGGCCTGTCACGAGGCGCCTCGATCCGACGCGGCAAGGCCGCAACGGAGAAGGAATCTCTTCATACGATCTTCGGGCGCTCAGCGACCGAAGAACGTCGGAATGATCATGTCGTCGGGGATCCGGTCTTCGATTTCGTTATGGAGCTTCTCGAGAAGGCTCCAGTGGAGACCGGGCCGCGCATGATGCGCGGTGTGGTAACCGAGATTACAGGTCAGGTAGTTGTAGACCCTGCTCGTCCGGTTGACCGACGCATCGTAGTGGTCGGTGGCGTGGTAGCCGGCGTGATGCTCGTAGGTGGACCAGCTCGTGTGACAAAGCGCCACGAAGGCCGGCAGGATGAAGACCAGGACGGCGTTCACGGGGTTGAGGAAGAGCAGGACGAAAAGGATCGACCAGACCGGGATCTTCATCAGCAAATAGTTGCGCCACTGCCTCGGGTGCTTCTGTCCGACCTTGTAGATGTCGAGCTGATGGGACGCGACCAGCTTGATCGTGTACTCGACCCGATTCATCGTCGTTCCGTCTCGACGGGTCCAGCGGGACTCGTCCACCTGCTCCGGGTTCGGGTGCTGGTTCAGGTAGTTCTTGTGGTGTCCCAGGTTGTGGTGCAGCACCCAGCCATAGGGCGAGATCCCCGCCTGAAGCGAGAGCGCGACCTCATAGATCCGATTCAGGATCGGCGAGTGGAAAGAGTTGAAGTGCTGGTGATGATGGTTCAGTGGGGCGATGAAGAAGCTCGCGATCGAAAAGGGCACCACCAGGAGGACAGCCAGCCAGGTCGGCGCGAATAGGAACGCCAGAAAGTGAAGCGCGAGCAGCGCGAAGGTCAGGGTGACGGGTCGGCGATCCGCCGTGTACCGCAGGTACTTGCCCTTGCCGGCGGGTCGGGGCGATGCCTTCGTCTCCGCCTTCGGCGTCTCGTCCGCCGGAACGTCGTTTCCCGGCTCGATCACAACTGCCATCGCGTTTGTTCGTCCTCTACACGATCCACGGGTTCGAGCGCGCGCTTCGTTCGGCGAAGCGCGGACTGCACCTGCGGACTCGCAATTCTTTTTCTTTTTTTCTGGGGGGGCGAACCGGTCGTCGCGTCGGCCAGTGAACGCGGGGACGCGAGGCTTCACCCCGCTGCCGCGTCGCGTCCGCGAGTTTTCTATGTAGCCGAGGGGGATTGCGGGGAAAACGAAGGAGGCCGGCCTCAGCGTAAAAGGGGTGTAAAACCTCATGTCGTGTCGGATACGCCTTCTCACGCAATGAAGTGCTAGAAAACGAGCGTGCCGATCCCCCCCGCACTCGTCGCGATCGTGAACATCACCGAAGACTCGTTCTCGGACGGCGGCCGCTATCTCGAAGCGGCGGCGGCGATCGATCACGCCCGCACCCTCGCCGAAGAAGGCGCGGACTGGATCGAACTCGGCCCCGCCTCGAGCAACCCCGACGCCGGGCTCGTCCCGCCGAAGGAACAGATCCGCCGTCTCAAGCCGGTCGTCGACGCGCTCGGCGACGGACCGCTCCCGCTCTCCGTCGATGCCACGCGCCCGGAGGTGCTCGATTGGGCGCTCGATCAGGGCGTCGGGATGGTGAACGACGTGCGCGGTTTCCCGGACCCGGCCACCCAGGAGCGGCTCGGTGGAAGCGACGCGCTCGTCGTCGTCGTCCACTCCCTGCTCGCAGAAGAGCGCGCGACCCGGGATGCGGCGACCCCGGAACAAGTCCTCGCGTCGATCGACCGCTTCTTCGACATGCGCCTCGGAGAACTCACTCGGGCGGGGGTCGACGAGTCCCGGCTGATCGTGGATCCCGGGATGGGATTCTTCCTTGGGAACGATCCGCGCTCCTCGGTCGAGGTCCTGCAGTCGATCCCGCGCCTGCGCACTCGCTTCGGCCGCCCCGTCTTCATCTCGGTGTCGCGGAAGTCCTTCCTCCGCGCGATCACCGGACGCGCCGTCGACGCGGTTGGCGCAGCCACGCTCACGGCGGAGCTCTATGCCGCGCGCGCTGGGACCGACTACCTCCGGACCCACGACGTCGGCGCACTGCGCGACGGGCTGCGGATCGAAGCGGCCCTCGACGAGCCGACGTAGGGCCGGGGCGCGCGCCCGTCGCTAGCCGCGAACGGCGCGCGCAGCGAAAACGAAGGCCAGCAGGGCAAGCGCGTGCAGCCCGCTTCCGGCTTGGGGTGCCAGGCAGCCGATGATCTCTGCGCTTTCGAGGCCAACGGGCATGGGTTCTCCGTTCACCGTCACGCGGCGTCCCTCATTCTAGGACATCGGCGACCCGCATCGGTTCCGTACACGGCGTTTCAGGGCGCGCGCCATTCGAAGACACGTAGAACGTGTGCAGCGAGCTCGCGAACCTGGGCCCAGGGCGCCTCTTCCCGCCGCGCGCGTTCGGTCCAGAGCTCGGCGTCCTTCGCGCGAACCATCCTCGACACGTGGGTGTCGACGGCCTGAAGAGCTAGCAGCTGCTCTTCGCTCGGGAGCGTCTCGAAGCTCTCGACGTAGGCGGTATACGCCTCGTCGAATTCGAAAACGAGATTCTCGGCGAAGCCCGGACGCGCCGGGCGACGCTTCGCCTCCTCCGCGCCCGGCGGGTTCTCCGCGAGCCCGAGGATCGCGCGCTGGAGCCGAGCCTCACGTCCGCTCGAAGCACTTCCCACGATCTCGATCTCGGTCACCCGCCGTCTCCGCGATTGTCGAGGGACCAGATCCCGGCACCCTCCGCGGCCATGAACAGAAAGAGGAAGCAGTAGAGCATCGCCAGCTCACCATGATTCAGGATCGGAAGCAGCGCCTTCGTGCCGTGGGCCATCCAGTAGGCAGCCGCCATCAGACCACTACACAGAAAAGAGACGGGTCGGACCTTCAGACCGAAGATCAGCAGTACGCCTCCGATCAGCTCGATCGGTCCTGCGACGTAGACGACGAGGGCCGGAGCGCCATCCGGCCCCCCGCCGGGCCAACCGAAGAGTTTCTGGCTCCCGTGCCAGAGAAAGAGGAAGCCGGTCACGATCCGAAGAACCGCGTAGATCTTGTCGCGGTGGACATCCAGAAAACCCAAGGGAATCCCTCCGAGGTGGTGTGGCGCGAGAGGGTACCACGCAGAATCAAGCCCCTGGCGGACACGGGCGAACCGAGCAGTCCTTCCGGCCAGATCCGACGGAGCAAACAGGGTGTGGCGCCCCAAGTCTGCTGCCCGACGGCCGAACTACGTTGTCGGCTTCGGGTGAATCCGGTCCGGTCGCGGGGGCGTCCTCCCTGACGGAACGCGAAGCCAGAGCTGGCGCGCGGTGCGACTCGCCGCAGGCGCAGCGAGCGTCGAGTGGGATGAGCTGATCGACGAGACCGTCGAGCGACCTCACGCCGCGGCCGATCGGGCCTAGACCTTCGTGATCTCTTCGAGGCCCTCGACGTTCTCGTACGGGTTCGAGGGATTCCGCCCCTCCTCGATGTCCTGGTAGCGGACCTTCAGCCCCTGCTTCGTGATGTCGTGGGTGAAGATCCAGAACTTGTCCTGCCTCATCGCCTCGATGATGTCGGCGGCGACCTGGGTCGGCGTGATGCCCATCGCCGTGATCGCCTCACGGAGGGGGGCCATCGTCGCCGTCTGTGCCGCGGTCATCTCGACGCCGTCGTCGCGGTTGCGCTCGGAGTGGAAGATCCCGGTGTTCACCAGGTTCGGGCAGAGACAGTGGACCGAGACGTTCGTGTCTTCGAGTTCGCGGTAGAGCGACTCCGACAGACCGACCACCGCGTGCTTGGTCGCCGTGTACATCCCGAGGACGGCGCTGGAGACGTGACCCGCCTCGCTCGCCGTGTTGATGATGTGTCCCTCTCCGGCTTCCTTCATGATCGCGCCGAAGGTCGTCACGCCGTACGCGACGCCCAGGACGTTAACATCGACGATCCACTTCCAGTCATCCGGCGTCGTCTCGAGCATCGGCCCGCCCGGCGCGACCCCCGCGTTGTTGAAGACGACGTGGACGGCGCCATAGTGCTCCAGGGTCCGGTCGGCGAGATTCTGAACGGCCTCCGGATCGCGCACGTCGCAGATCACGCCGAGGACGTCTCCGCCCTCTTCCGAGAGCCGCGCCACTTCCCGATCGAGGGTCCCCTGCTCGACGTCGGCCATCACGACCTTCATCCCCTCGGCGACGAAGCGCTCGGTCACGCCCAACCCGATTCCGCTCGCTGCACCGGTCACGACCGCGACCTTTCCCTGGAAATCCTGCATCGTTCTCTCCTCGTCTCGCGCACGACGGCGCCGGGTTCGCCAGTCTAGCCGGTGAACCCGCCTCGCGGCGGGTCCCGACCAAGGGGCTAGTATCGACTCATGGCTATTCTCGACCGCTTTCGAATCGATGACAAAGTTGCCCTCGTGACCGGCGCCGGCCGCGGCATCGGCCGCGCGACGGCCCTCGCCCTCGCCGAGAACGGAGCCGACGTGGCTCTGGCCGCCCGGAGCGAGGACCAGCTCCAGACCGTCGCGGAAGAAATCCATAAGCTCGGCCGCAGGGCTCTCGTCGTCCCGACCAACGCCGCGAAGACCGAGAACCTCGAGGCCTTCGTTGCCCAGACGATGGACACGTTTGGGCGGATCGACATCGTGATCAACAACGTGGGCGGTTCGATGCCGAAGGATTTCCTCTCGACGACGGAGAAGGACTTCGA
Organism: Deltaproteobacteria bacterium; assembly: GCA_002709835.1. Lineage (GTDB taxonomy): Bacteria > Myxococcota_A > UBA9160 > UBA9160 > UBA4427 > UBA4427. Next base: position 18,869 of record PAQX01000066.1, on the reverse strand, counting down.
GGGCGCCTTCCATTTCAACGTCACGACCGCGTTCGCCCTTTCGAAGGCCGCCGTCCCGCACATGCAGGAGAACGGGGGCTCGATCGTGAACATCTCGTCCTCGATCGGACAGATGACGGGCAAGGGCTTCGCCGCCTACGGCACGGCGAAAGGCGCGATGACCCACTTCACGAAACTCCTCGCGGAGGACCTCGCCCCCAAGATCCGCGTGAACGCGATCGCCGTCGGATCGACCGCCACGTCGGCCCTCGAGACCGTCTTGACCAACGACGCGGTCCACAACGCGATGGTCGAGGCGACGCCACTCAAGCGACTCGGCGAGCCGCAAGACATGGCGCTCGGCGCGCTCTACCTGGCCTCCCCGGCGAGCGCGTTCGTCACGGGTTCGGTTCTCGAGATCCACGGCGGGATCACGAGCGCGAACCTGGACCTCGGGATCGCCGGGCTCTAGCGATCGCCGCGCTCAGCGAAGCGGCGGCAGTGTCGCGTCCTGCTGTTCCCGGAGGACCGGATACAGGAGCGACTCCTCTCGTGCGAGTCGACGGTGGAAGTACCGCATGAACTCGGCGTCCCGCTCGGGTCCCGATGCCAACACGAGGGCTTCGAGCTCGGCATCGGCCTCCTGCCAGCTCGGGGGGCGGTGACCGAGGAGCTTCGCGACGTCATCGAGATCGTCGGCCTCGAGCGCGGCGCCGTATCGATCCGAGCGGTCCAGATAGACGGCGGTGCGCTGCATCCGGTCGAGCTGATACGCCGCCTCCCCGTCATCGCCGGCTTCCTTCGGGTCGAGCAGGTCGACGAGCTGGCCGATCGCCGCGCTGCGGCGCGAGGGACGCTCATCCGGAAGCGAGGGGGAATCGAGCTCAGTGCCGGTCATGTCCGCCATTACCTCGAGGCCGCAACGCCCGTAGCACACGTACCATCCGAGATACTGAACGTAGTTGGCCGCCGGCACCGGGTTCGTGACCTGATGCGCAACCGAGAGCGGGTTCAGCAGCGCGAAGCGAACCGTATGGAAATCCACGACGCGGAGGTCGACAGCGCGACCGCTCAGCTCCGCGTATCGTCGCATCACGTCGCCGAGAGGCGTCACGAAGGGCTCCGTCAGGTCGCGGGTACGGAACCCGGCCAGATCCGCGGCGTAGTCACCGATGTAGCCGAGCTCGAAGTCGAGGAGTCCCGTCAGCCCGGTGTCGTCGAACATGAACTGCCCGGAGTCGCAGACGAGGAACGACAAATCGTCCCGGCCCTTCGGCACGTTGCGCTTCACCCAGGCGAGCTGGAACTCGATCATCGGGTCCGGCATGGTCTTGCCCGCGCGGTAGCTCCGCTCGAAACCGATGGTCTCCCCCATGCAGCTCGTCTCGGCGTCGGCAGGCCGCCGGTAGCCGATCGCTTCGAACTCCTCGATCGGGATCGAGTGGATCTTCGCGAGAGCGGAAAGGTACTCATCGAGGACCTTGCCTCGATGGACGTCATCGTTCGCGCGGTCGAGACTGAAGCGGCCGGGGATCTTCTGGAGGAGCAGACCGGGCGGCTCCTCGCAGACACCGTAGGAGTGCGGCACCGGCACGCCGTGTCTCTCGAGAACGTCGATCACCGCTCCCTCGCGCATGAGCGGCTTCGTGCTGGTGTGGAATTCGCCGCGCGCCCCGCGCCAATAGAGCGGCAGGAGCTCGCCGTCCTTCTCCAGCTCGAAGACGCAGGCCGGTCGCCAGCGCGGTTGCGGTTCCCAGGCGACGACTCGCCCACCGAGCTGCTGCTCCGTCCAGGTGAAGGCGCGCTGCCAATCGGTCGGCAGCGCATCGCGCGATTCTGCGTCGAGTTCCACTCTCATGGTCTGGCTCCAGTCAGGGATGAATCTTCTCGGGACGGCGGAAAAAAGAGGAACGCCGACACACGCAGGTGTACGGCAGGCGCACACAGTCGAAGTGCAGCTCCGGTCCGCGAACGCGCAGCTAGCGTAGTCGGCTGAAGCATTTCGGGCGATCCCGCACGGAAGAGCGGTGGAGGGCTCAAGGCAACGGGTCGGAATTCCGACGCGGAGGTGAATGGTCGGCCAGCCACGCCCGCATTCCGCGAGCCTGGCCTTCCGATAAGCCCCCTCCGGCCCCGCGCCGGAGCATGCAGGGAGACATCCATGGGTACTGCCGTCTGGATCGAGAAAGCACATTTTCGCATGAGCGCTGCTGGTGAGCGCGCCAGCGTCACGGCCCTCAAGGCCGCCTTCCCCAACGAGCAGGTCTTCCTCTCGAAGGGCGTCAACGAACGGCCCGCCGCCTACCGCGAGTTCTCCGCAGCCACGACCTTCGCGGGTCTGGTTCGCGCCCTCACCGGTCTCGGGGAGCATCTCGTGGTCAACGAGACGCCCGAAGGTGGCGTCTCCGGTTGCGGTCGCGAGGGCATGATGGACGAACTCCCCGCCCGCGCGATCGCGCGTTTCTTCGACCCCATCGCCCCCTACGTCGAACCCGGGAGCTACCTCGAGTTCGAGTCCGATCACGGCGGAATGTGGACCCGCTTCGAGTGCAACGACGGCAAGCTGCGCGTCGTCGAACGCGAGCTCGGCGCCGACGAGATGGGCGACTGGGGCGTGATCGAACACGATCGCACGGAGCTGCTGCTCGACCCGCTGTTCTAGCGCCCGGTCCCTGGAAACGACGAACGCCGGCGGTCGCGAAAGCGACTCGCCGGCATTTTTCGTTCCAGTAACCGACCCTGAGGCCGCTGCTTCGAAGCTATGACGAACGTGCTGGCCTGGCCTCGGATCCCGCCGAGACGTCTTCCACGTGCATGAACGTATCCGCCGAGCTCGCTTCCCAGGCGCGCGCGAAGCTCTTCGGCAGATCGTCCTGAAGCAGAGCGCCGGGCTCCAGGAACTCGATGAGCTCCCCGTAGTGGCAGGTCTCGGTCTCCGACGTCCGCCGCATGATGTGCCACGGGCGGAGCTCGTCGGGGTCGGCGATCCCCGCCGCTGCCATCAGATGGACCGCTGCGTCGATCGTCTCTTCGTGATAACGGGCGACCCGCGCCGACTTCTCGATGACTACGAGGCCCTTCGTCAGCGACTTCTTCTGAGTCGCGATCCCGACCGGGCACTCGTTGCTGTTGCACTTGCGAGCCTGGATGCAGCCCATCGACATCATCATCGCGCGCGCCGCATAACAGAGGTCCGCACCGAGAGCGAGGAGTCGGACGATGCCGAAGCCGCTGGCAACCTTGCCCGTTGCGATGATCTTGACCTGTTCTCGAAGGCCGATCCCGACGAGGGCGTTATGGACGAAGGTCAAGCCCTCGACCAGGGGACAGCCGAGTCGGTTCGAGAACTCGAAGGGGGCCGCGCCCGTCCCGCCCTCGCCCCCATCGACGGTGATGAAGTCCGGCACCATGCCCGTATCGAGCATCGCCCGACACACGGCCAGGAACTCACGGCGCTTGCCGACGCAGATCTTGAAGCCGACGGGCTTGCCACCCGAGAGCTCGCGCAGGCGCGTCACGAAGGCGAGCATCTCCTTCGGCGTCGAGAAGGCGGAATGGGCAGGGGGCGAGATCACGTCCGCCCCCATCGGAACGCCGCGAATCGCCGAGACCTCGGGCGTGATCTTGGCGGCGGGCAGGATGCCACCGTGACCGGGTTTGGCGCCCTGGGAGACCTTGATCTCGATCATCTTGACTTCGTCGCGCCGCGCGTTCTCCTCGAACTGGTCGGGATCGAAGCCGCCCTCCTCACTCCGGCAGCCGAAATAGCCCGTCCCAATCTGCCAGATGAGATCCCCGCCCTGGAGGTGGTGGGGGCTGATCGAGCCCTCGCCGGTGTTGTGCGCAAAGCCGCCCTCGCGCGCGCCGTTGTTGAGCGCTTCGATGGCGCTGCCCGAGAGGGAACCGAAGCTCATCGCCGAGATGTTGAAGATCGAAGCCGAGTAGGGCTGCTCACAGCGCCCTTCGCCGATCACGACCCGCGGCTCGATCTTCTGCGGATGGACGGGGGCCATCGAGTGGTTGATCCACTCGTATCCCGGCTCGTAGACGTCGAGCTGAGTGCCAAAGGGCAGCGTGTCGAGTTCGCCCTTGGAGCGCTGATAGATGATCGAGCGGTCCTCGCGGTTGAACGGCGTGCCCGCGTGATCGCCTTCGACGAAGTACTGATGGATCTCCGGCCGGATGCCCTCGAGGAGATAGCGGGCGTGTCCGATCACCGGGAAGTTTCGGCGAATCGCGCGCTTCGTCTGGGTCATGTCGGCAATGCCGAGCGCGACGAAGGGCGCGATCAGGAAGAAGCCATACCAGGCGGAAGGCCAGTAGTAGCCGAGCGCCGCGAGCCCCCCGATCGACACCGCTGCGGTCGTCACGAAGATCGTGCGCGCGGAGACGTCGCCGGCAGAAACGCTCCAGATCGACAGGACCGAGAGCGGCCCCACGATCAGGTAGGCAAAGAGCGCGGGCGGCCACTGCCAACCCAGCAGCGCGAGCGCGGTCAGCACGCTCACGTTCAACGTAATCAGGATCGCACCCATGGCGAGCGAAGACCTCCGGGTTCGAAGACTTATCGGCTGATCTGCCGATCAACCGATAGCGAACCCGAAAGATGAAGGGTTGGGCCTACTCGTCGCATGGATGGATTCCCGGTCAGCCGCCGATCAGCTTCGCCTGATCCTCGAGAAAGTCGACGATTCCGTCGACGGCGTCGCCTCCGCTCGCGCTCATGTCGGCGAAGCCCCGCATGAGGATGAGTCGGTCGACGCCGAGATCCTCGTATCGCTTCGCCGTATCTGCATCGACCGGGCCGGGAGGGGTAACGCTGACGGTGAGACGATCGAGGCCCTCGCGTCGCTCGGTGGACTTGGCTGCATCCTCGAGCCCCTTGATCGCGGCGGCGGTCGCGTCGACATCCATGAAGAAGCCGTACCAGCCATCACCCTGGGCGACCGCGCGGCGGAGAGCCGGCCCCGACATGCCCCCGACGAGGATCGGCGGATGCGGGTCCTGGATCGGGCGCGGGTTGGACTGGATGCCCGAGAACTGCGTGAACTGACCGTCGAAGCTCGGTTTGTCCGCGGTCCAGAGCTCCCGGATCGCCTCGATGTGCTCGGTCATCCGCGCGCCGCGTTCCTCGTACGGGATGCCCATCGTCTCGAACTCACGCGGGACGTAACCGACGCCGACGCCGAAGAGGAGGCGTCCCTTCGAGAGGACGTCGACGCCAGCCAGCTCCTTTGCGAGGACGACGGGATTGCGCTGAGGCAGCAGGATGATGCCAGAGCCGAGCTTGATCCGTTCGGTCTTCGCCGCCGCGAAAGCGAGGCTCGCGATCGTGTCGACGAAGTTGGTCTCCGGCGGAACCGGAGAAGGCGCTTCGTGCGGGTCGACGAGCACGACGTGTTCGCCGGTCCAGATCGACTCGTATCCGAGCTCCTCGGCGGCGACGACCACCCGGGTGATCGAGTCGGCGTCGTGGAGCGCTCCATGGTTGAATCCGAAATAGCCGTAGTCCATTTTGATGTCTCCTTGATCGAACCGATCGAGGTCGATTGTCAGGCGCCGAGAAGGACGTCCGAGATCTCCTTGAGGTGCTCCGGGTCCCGCGCTTGAAGAAGCATCGTCGTCACGCGGCTCTCCTTCCATGCCTGGAGCCGATCCCGGATCCGCTCTCGCGGTCCGATCAACATCACCTCGTCGATGAATCCGTTCGGCACTGCGGCGATCGCCTCGGCCCGACGACCCGCGAGGAAGTTCTCCTGGATCGCATCGGCCTCGTCGGGATACCCCATACGCGCCATGAGCTCCTTGTGGAAGTTGCGGTCCTTCGCGCCCATCCCGCCCACGTAGAAGCCGATTCCGGGGCGCGCAGCATCGTAGGCCGCCTCGAGGTCATCGGTCACGTTGACCGACACGCCCTGGACGATGTCGAAGTCTTCCGAGGCTTCCGTGAGCGAGTCCGCGTAGACCTCTTCGCGGTAGGGCGAGTACCAGAGCGGCATCCAGCCGTCGCACTTCTCCGCCGCGAGGGCGACGTTCTTCGGCCCTTCGGCGCCGAGATAGATCGGCATGTCCGCACGGAGCGGATGCGTGATCGGCTTGAGCGGTTTACCCATCCCCCAGGCCCCCTCGCCCGTGTAGGGCAACGGGTAGTGCGGACCGTCGTTGGTCACGGGCGCTTCGCGGCGCATGACCTGACGGATGATGTCGATGTACTCGCGGGTCCGGGAGATCGGCTTGGAGAACGGCCTTCCGTACCAGCCCTCGACCACCTGCGGTCCCGAGACGCCGAGCCCGAGAATCATTCGCCCCTTCGACAGATGGTCGAGGGTGAGCGCATGCATCGCGGTCGAGGCCGGCGTCCGCGCGGAGATCTGCACGATGCCCGTCGCGAGATGGAGCTTCGTCGTGTGCGCGGCGAGCCAGACCAGCGGAGAAAAGGCGTCGGATCCCCAGGCCTCGGCACTCCATGCAGAGTGGAAGCCGAGCGCTTCGGCCGCCTGTCCGATCTCGACGAAGTTGGGGTGGGGCTGGGCCTGCCAGTATCCGAACTGGACGCCGTATCGAAGATCTTTGCTCGCGCTCACGTGGGGCTCCTGTGGAGGGTTCCGGGGTCGAGGCGGGACGCGGGGCGGATCGAGTCACCCTCGCGACGCGCGCCGCCAATCATAGCCCCGCGAATCAGCCGCGGGGGACCGCGCGGGTCGCCGGCAACTGCCCCCTTCCCCGCCTCGACTCGAGAGACGCTTCGCACGATAAGAATCGCAATGGCGCGCTTTGCAGGCATCTCCGCACTCCTCTCCATTCTCGTCGGCTGGGGCGTGACGGCACGACTCTTCGCGCTCGCACGGCACAGTCGTGCGGCCCCCGAACGCCTCCTCGCGATTGCCTTCGGCGGGCTCTTCTGCGTCGGCTTCCCCCTCGCCAGCGCGAGCCGTGCGCCGGCGATGATCATGACGAACGAGGGTTTGCTCCTCTATGCGATGGGCTCGATCGGCATGGTCGTCGGGATTTCCGCGCTGGCTCGCTTCCCCTACGTCGTCTTCCGCGCGGGCAGGCGATGGGCCCCGCTCCTCTCCATCGCGATCGGCGTGACGGGGGCCGTCGGCGGACTCGGCGCCGCGTGGGTCGTCGCTTTCGCTCCCACGCGAGAAACGATGGTTGCGGGCATCCAGCCCTGGACGCTCCCCCTCGTCACGGCGGCCCTGGCTTCGTGCCTCTGGAACGGGCTCGAGTCGATCGCCTACTACGGAAAGATGAAGAAGTGCGCCGCACTCGGACTCTCGAACCCCGAGACGACGCACCGTTTCCTGCTCTGGGGACTCGCGAGCATACTGAGCGTCGTCGGCGCCGCCGCGATGATCACGATCCGCGCCGCCGGGCTGCCGATCATGGCGCCTCTCGGAGGGAGCATTATCGCCTGCACGACCTTCGCCACGGCGGCCTGCTGGTGGCGCGCCTTCTTCATGCGCGACGCGTATCCCCGAATTTTCCTCGGGATCGATCCGTCGTCCGCGTAGGTCGAGGGCAGCGCCTAGCCCTCCGCTCGTTCTGGCAAGGAGGCTGCTAGTCTCGCTCCATGGAACCGCGACTCCAGGCGCTCCTCGACAAGCAGGAGATCAAAGAGGTCGTCCTCCGCTACTGCCGGGGCATCGACCGACGCGACTTCGCGCTCGTCCGCAGCTGCTACCACGAAGACGCGCGGGACCACCACGGCAGCTTCGACGGAACCGTGGACGAGTTCGTCACCTGGGTTGACGGGCTGACCGCGCGCTACCGTTGGACCATGCACCTGGTCGGGAACGTGCTGATCGAGTTCGGCGAGGAAGGCGTCGCCGCGTGTGAGACCTACGGCGTTTCGCTCCACCGAAGCGACGACCCCCGCCCGTTCATGAGCGTCGCGACGGGCTTCCGATACGTCGACCGATTCGAGAAAAGAGCGGACGCGTGGCGAATCGCCGACCGGACGGCGATCGGCGAGTGGACGATCCCGGTCCCGCAGGAGGCTTGGTGGGAGATCCCGGAAGATCACCTCTCAGGCCGTCGCGACGGAACCGACGTGATCCAGCGCCTGCTCGCTTCGATCGGCCCACCGCGGCGCTGACCGAAGGCGGAGCCGAAACGAGATCAGACCGATCCGCGAGGGGGGGAGCCTCTCGAACCGGTCCGTATCACACGGGATCGCCGCAGATCGCCTCGGCGATCGCGCCATCCCGAACAACGCGTGAGCCGGAGCGTGGTTTCAGAGCGCGCCGCCGCTCCGCTGGAGCTGCTCGCGCTGAACCGCGAGCGAGAGGCGCTGGAGGACCTGAAGGAATTCCGCGTTGTGCGGATCGCCTTCGATCGCACGCATCCCGTAGCGGGTCCGGCCGCGGCCGAACTCGCGCATGCTCTGCACCGAAACGATCCCGGGCCACTGCTCGCCCTCGTGCACGATCGAGACCTGCAGCGTCTGGCCGAGCGAGTACGGCGTCGACGCGAGCACTGCAAAACCCGTGGACGAGAGATCCTGGACCTGAAGATTCTCTTCTTCCCCGACGCATGCCTCGAGGTCCGCGCTGATCGTGCTCACGCGATAGTGCTGGCGGCTCTCGGCGGAGATCGGGTCGCCGACGGGCGCGAGCGTGAAGGTGATCGGTTGGCCCGAGCCTTCGTCGGGCTGCACGACCTCGATGACCCGCACCACCTGCTGCAAGAACTCGCGCGCGCCGTTGAAGTACATGAGGACCTCCTGGTCCTCCTCGAAAGCGAAGGGCTCGGCGACGAACTGAATCGCGAACGTCTCGTCCGAGGCGTCGACGACGACCGATCGTCGAAGGCGACGCGTCGCGCAGGTCGGCTCGTGGAAGAGGACGTCACTACCGGTCTTGATCATGCGGAGCTCCTGACGAGGACGGCAGCGGACGTCCCGTATGGATGACGATTCGCGGCGGGCGCCACGTCGCCTTGCCTATCGTCCGCACATGGCCTGCACCCAAGTGGAGCGGCTAGGCTTCGTCATCTTTTGCCCAGAATGGTGTTTTCCCCCGACGACCCACTCGGGAGGACACCCCGCACACGCTCGCGAGCGCCTTCCTCGAGGTGGCCGGTCGAACGATGAAGATGCCCGCCCGCAGCAGCGACGACCCGCTCCTCACGGAACACGCCTTTCAGGACGTGCGCCCCTTCGCGCAATGCCATGCTTCGACCGTCGTTCGCGTGCCCGATGGCGGTTTCCTCGTCGCCTGGTTCGCCGGCACCCGCGAGAGCGCCGAAGACGTCGCGATCTGGTGCGCAGCGCGAAACGCCGATGGAGGATGGAGCGCGCCGCGCGTCCTCGCGGACACCGGCCCCGTCGCCCATTGGAATCCGGTCCTCTTCGCGCTCGACGCTGAAGGGCGTGAACTCGTTCTCCACTTCAAGGTCGGCGCGCGGATCCGACACTGGGAGACCTGGGCACAGTTTTCCCGGGACGGCGGGGCGACCTGGTCCACACCGTCCCCGCTCGTGTCCGGCGATCGGGGCGGGCGAGGCGCGGTGCGCTGCAAGCCGATCCGCCTTGCCTCCGGTGAATGGATCGCGGGGGCGAGTCGCGAACGGTGGCGACGCTGGGATGCGTTCTTCGATCGAAGCCCGGACGGCGTGCACGACTGGCGAGCGACGCGCGACGTCGTGATCGACCACTTCCGATTCGGAGGCAAGGGCCTGATCCAGCCGACTCTCTGGACGTCCGGCGCCGATGCCGTCCACGCGCTCTTCCGGAGCACCGACGGCTTCATCCACCGCGCAGACTCCGCCGATGGGGGACTAAGCTGGACGCGGCCCCGTGCCCTCCCGATTCCCAACAACAACAGCGGAATCGACGCGGTCCGGCTCCCGGACGGACGCGTGGTCCTCGCCTGCAATCCGGTCCCGGGCAACTGGTCGGAACGCACGCCGCTCTCCCTCCTGGTCTCGAGCGACGGCGGCGAGACCTGGCCTGGACGGCTCGACATCGAGACGGCGCCCGGGGAGTACTCCTACCCGGCGCTGATCGAGACGACTGCCGGCGTCGCGCTCACCTACACGTGGAACCGCCGACGGATCGCCTTTTCCGAGATCGCCGCGAGCGAACTGCCCGACGTCGGATCCGCATCCTGAACGCGGCAGGCTCGCGCGCGATGGCGATCAACGCCCGAGCCTCTTCCGGGGGGAGTCCCTATCCTCGCGGTTCGCCGCACACGGCTTTACTCGCCCACCCGATCCGTCCGAGGAGTTCCGACCATGGCCAACGCCTTCAACGCCGACACGACCGCCGAGGAAGCCGCCGGCGCAATCGACCTCTCGGGCAAGACGATCGTCCTGACCGGGGGATCCGCCGGCCTCGGCGTCGAGGCCGCACGCGTCCTCGCCCTCCGCGGTGCGAAGATCGTCTCCGTCGTCCGCGACGAAGCCAAGGGCAAGGCCGCGGCCGAAACGATCCGCGAGCGCGTCCCTGGCGCCGACATCGAGCTCGCGCTCCTCGACCTCTTCGACCTCGACTCGGTTCGCCGCGGCGCCGATGACATCGCGGCGCGCTTCCCGAAGATCGACCGGCTGATCAACAACGCGGGCGTAATGATGTGCCCCCTCGGTCGAACGAAGGAAGGTCTCGACACCCAGCTCGGCACCAACCACCTCGGCCACTTCGTACTGACCGCGCGACTGATCGAGAACGTGATCGCGGGCAGCCCGGCGCGAATCGTGAACCTATCGAGCGGCGGCCACCGCATGTCTCCGCTTCGCTTCGACGACCCCTTCTTCGAGCGAGACGAGTACGACAAATTCGTGGCCTACGGACAGGCAAAGACCGCGAACGTCCTCTTCAGCGTGGGCCTCGACAAGCGCTACAAGGATCGCGGCGTCCGGAGCTACGCGGTCCATCCCGGCGCGATCCACACGGAGCTCGCCCGCCACATGGAAGGCGACGACGTGAAACATCTGATGGCGATGCGACCGCAGAGCGAGCCGATGAAGTTCAAATCGGTCGAGGCGGGGGCCGCAACGACGGTCTGGGCCGCCACGAGCCCCGAGCTCGACGGACAGGGCGGCGTCTACTGCGAGGATTGCGGCGTCGCACCGACGATCGACACCCCCGGCGAATCCCTCGGTGTCTGCTCCTACGCACTCGACGAGGATCAGGCGGATCGGCTCTGGGCCCTCAGCGAGGAGTGGTCCGGAGAGAAGTTCGCAGTCTGAAAATGAAGATCACGATCACCTACTGCGGACGTTGAAACTACCTCCCTCGGGCCTCCAGTCTGGCGGCCGACATCGAGCGGGAGACCGGCATCGCCCCTGAGCTGGTCCGGGGCGACGGCGGCATCTTCGACGTCGCCGTCGACGGCGATACGATCTTTTCGAAGCATGCTTCGGGGCGATATCCCGAACCGGGGGAGATCCTCGACGCGCTTCGACGATGAGCGCGAACGGGCGTCCCCGCGTCTGAGCGGCGCTATCGGGATTCGAAGAGCGAACGTAACGCCACCCGCGGCGCTTCCTCCTCCGCAAAGGCCTCGTCGATCGCCTCGAGACGCAGCTCGAAAGGCCCCACCAGCCAACACGCGTCTTCTTCGAGCGCGTCCAGAGGCTCGCCCTCGACTTCGTTGAGCGGGCAGATGTCCCGGCGTTCTTCGATGTCGCCCTCGTCGTTTTCGAAGAGCACGCGGAGCGGCAACCCCTGCGATCGACAGACGGCGGGCCGGTCCGCATAGATCCGGCAGGCGCCCTCGCCGTTCAGGAACGCGCAGGCGCCTTCGGGGCCGGGCTGGTCTTCTCGCAGGAGCGTTCCGTGTGCGGATCGGATCCGCTCCGCTTCCACGGCGCGCACCGTCAACCCGTCGAGGCAGCAGCCTGCGCATCCGCGACCGCACTCGAGCCGGTCCGCGTGCCGCTCGGCCAATCGCGAGGCCTTCCGGTCGATCTCGGCATGCAGTGCACGCAGCGTATCGAGGGCGTCGCTCACGGCCGATCCCGGTCGCGCTCGGGACGATGCCAGGGCCTCACGCCTCTCCGCTCGCGTTCGGCAACGATCATCTCGTAGAGCGCTTTGGCTTCGGTGGGCGTGAAGTCCACGACGTTCGCGCCGATCTCCTCGGCGACGGTCTTCTGCTCGAACACGAAGCGGCGCCAGACCCCTGCCGGATAGCGCTCGAGCGGAAGTGCGTGCCCGCCCATCTTCTTCGCGTCGCGCGCGCGGATGTGAAACGCCCGCCCCCCGACGTCGCGCACCCGATGACACGTGATGCATTGCCGGGACTCGGCGATCACCCTCCGGCCTTCGGCCGGGAGATCGTCGAGAACGGACCGCGGATCGCCGTCAATGAGCGCGAAGGAATCCGAGGTCAGCGCATAGCGCCCGAAGAGCGGAAGCGATTCGGCGCGAGAAGGCTCCGCCCCCGGGAAGAAGAGGAAGGCTCCGAGCGGGCGCGCCATGTCGATGCGGTCGGGATGAACGTCGACCCACGTATAGCGTCGGACCGTGTGATAGAGATCAGTCGCGCGAAAGAGATTGCGCTCGCCGTCGACCCCGATCACTAGGCGCGGCCCGAGCGCGCGCATCCGGCTCATCGGAAAGAACGCCTTCTCTCCGCGCACGTTCGTGAGCACCAGGAAGTCGCCGCGACCGACCTCCGCCGGCCCCTTCGCTTCGAGCAGCTTTACCAGATCGATCGATTGGTAAGTCCCGAAGCGCAGGCGGAAGGGCTCTCCGGGCGCGGCTCGAAAAGGACGGTTCACGACCTCGGTGAAGCGATCGTCGACAGGATGCGTCTCGATCAGCGAGGCGAAGCGCGCATGGAAGTCCTCCGTCGTGAATGGCGGTGCCTGCCACGTCTCGACGATCTGCCAGCGCTCCGGCAGCGCGCCGTCGCGCGGATCGTGCGCGAGGAACTCGAAGAGCTGCTCCGCTCCGCCGCGGACCGTCAGGTCAAGGATCGTCCCGGTATCCCGACCCGGAATCACGAAGCGCTGGACCGCTCCGGTCCCGGCCGAACGCGCTTCTTCCGCGAAGGCCTGCGCCTCGGCCGCTCTTCGGGGCAGGTCCCGACCGGCCGTCAGCAGAAGAATCGGAGGCCGTGCCCGATCGAGCCAAGAGGCAGGCTGCCCTTCCGCCCTTGCACGAATCGACGAGAAAACCGCCCCGATCGCGGCTTCCTCCGCGGCAAGACGATCCGGATGCGGACCGAGGTCGAGCACACCGGAAATCGAGACCAGCCCCGCCAGATCAGTCGGCGCCACGCCCTCGGCTTCGAGAAACTTGGGGTCCAGCGCCGCGAGGAGGGCCGTCTGCGCACCGGAGGTGTGCCCAACGAGGAAGACGCGCGAGGGATCGAGCCCTTCCTTCTCCACGCGTTCGAGAATCACGCGGAGGGCCCGCGCGACGTCGCGGGGAGGATTCGGATGGACGGCACGGTCACCGGTACGGTGGCGCACGACGAAAGCGGCGTGCCCCGCTTGGATCACGCCTTTTACGAAGCCGGAAAGGAGCAGAGCGTCGGGGAGGCGCTCGGCCCAGCGATGGCTCTGGATGAAGACGACGACCGCTCCTCCCGATCGCTTCGGCGGGAAATAGTCGTAGGTCCGATCGGGATCACTCCGCGCCTCGGCGTCATAGGCGACGCCCAGGCTCGGCTGCGGGGCCGCGATCGACACGGGGGGTGCGGTGAGGAAGACACAGAAAACCATCCCGGTGAGCACGATCCCCATCTGATCGAAGGTCAGTCGACGCACCGTCACGAATGCCTCTCCTCGCGTCTCAGTCATGTGGATCCGCCCGATCCGCCCGCCCCAAAGGAAACCAGCGATTTTCGAGCCGTTCCTTCGACGCTCGTACTTTAGAATGACGCGTGTTTGAAACCGGTTCGAGCTTTCGAACGTTTCAAAGGACATGAGCACACAAATTCATTCCCCTCTGGACGAGAGCATCGCAGCCATGAACCCGAACGGACAGCCGCCGCCGGGAGGCGGACGTAAGGCGAACCCCGATCCCGCCCCTGTCCCCAAGAGCGGCTCCCTGGCGAGAGATCGACTCGAAGCGACGTCACCACCGGATCGAGCCATGCTCGATGCAATGGTCGCCATGAGCCTCCGCTTGCGGCTTCGCGGAATCGACCTCGAGACCTCGACTGGACTCTTCGGTCGCGAGCTCGACCTCGTCGCTCTCCTCACCTCGAGCGGTCCGACCAGCGTCAAGAGCCTGGTCGCAGACCTGGGATTGCCGCGCAGCACGATGACGGCGATCGTCGACCGGCTCGAGAATCGTGGACTGGTCAATCGTCGCCCGAACCCGCAGGACCGACGATCCGTCGTGCTCGAAGCCACGCCGGCTGCCCATGAGGCCCTTCTTCTGTACAAGGCCGGCCTGCTCAACCTCGTGGAGCACACCAAGAAGGTCCTCAGCGACCCGGAGCAAGCCGAGTTCACCCGGCTGCTCGGGAAGATGGGCGATTCGTTCTAGGTTTGTTCGCGCCCGCGGGCGCGCGGGGAAGCGCTACTCGCTGACGAGCAGGGAGGCTTCATAGTCTTCCGGGGCTTCGAGACCCATGAGGTCGAGCACGGTGCTCGCGAGATTGGCGAGACCGGGGCGCGCGCCGGCGAGGGCGGTCGGATCGAGCGCGACCGCCTTGCCCGACGTATAGACGTGAAGAGGAACGGGGTTCAGGGTGTGACTCGTCTTGACCTTGTTCCGGCCGTCGGCGTCGAGAGCGGGCTCACCGGACTTCTTGTCGAGCTCGAACATACAATCGGCGTTGCCGTGATCGGCGGTCACCACGAGCGCACCGCCGAGCGCGTCGATCACCGGCAGCAGTCGCGCGATCTGGAGATCCACGGCTTCGACGGCCTGGACGGCGGCTGCGTGATGACCGGTGTGGCCGACCATGTCGCCGTTCGCGTAGTTGACGCGCGCATGTCGGTAGCGTCCCGTCTGGAGCTCCTGGATCAGTCGGTCGGTGATCTCCGCCGCCTTCATCCAGGGCCGCTCTTCGAAGGGCAGGTCGTCGGAGGGAATCTCGACGTAGGTCTCGACGTCTTCATCGAAGGCGCCGCTCCGGTTGCCGTTCCAGAAATAGGTGACGTGACCATATTTCTGGGTCTCGCTGATGGCGAGCTGCGGCAGCCCGGCGCGCGCGATGTACTCGCCCATCGTGCGGTCGATGGCAGGAGGCGCGACGAGGTACCGATTCGGGAGATCGAGATCTCCGTCGTACTGCATCATGCCAGCGTAGACGACGTCCGGACGCGGCCCACGATCGAAGTGCGGAAAGTCGTCGTCCTCGAAGGCCTGACTGATCTCGATCGCCCGGTCTCCGCGAAAATTGAAGAAGACGACCGCGTCCCCGTCCTCGACGCGACCGACCGGAACGCCGTCGCCCTCGACGATCACGAACTGCGGCAGCCTCTGATCCCCGATCCCCGCGGACTCTTCGCGGAAGGTCTCGATCGCCGCCCGGCAGTTCGGGAAGCCACGTCCCTCGCCGCGAACGTGGGTCTTCCAGCCCCGCTCGACCATCCCCCACTCGGCTTGGTAGCGATCCATGGTCGTCGTCATGCGACCGCCGCCGCTGGCGATCCGATAGTCGCGCTGTGGCTTGCCGGAGATCGTCTCGAGAAGCTCTTCGAGGGCGTCGACGTAGTCGAGGGCCGAGGTCTCCGGGACATCGCGTCCATCGAGCAGAACGTGCAGTCGAACGCGCTCGACCTGCTGCTGGTCGCAGCGACGGAGCAGCGCGAAGAGATGATCGATGTGACTGTGGACGTTGCCATCGGAGAGCAGCCCGAGGAAGTGGAGCGTCGAGCCGCGCTCGCGGACGTGCTCCGTGACTTCCTGCCATACGCTGGCCTGCTCTCCCTCGAAGAGGCTGCCATTCTTGATCGCGTTCGCGACGAGCTTCGCCCCCTGATCGAAGACACGACCGGCCCCCAGAGCGTTGTGGCCGACCTCACTGTTGCCCATGTCGCCGTCGCTCGGCATGCCCACGGCCTTGCCGTGCGCGACCAGCTCCCCGGTCGGGGTGTTCGTCGCGAGCCAATCGAGGGTCGGCGTGCGGGCGAGCCAGACCGCGTCCGACTCGTCCTTGCGGCCGTAGCCGACGCCGTCCATCACGCAGACGACCACCGGCCCGTCCACACCCGCGAACCTGCGGCTCTTCGCGAGCGTCCACTCCGCCATCGATTCTCTCCGTACGGGATCGCGGGCCCGAGGATCGGGCGGCGCCCGACACGGGCACCGATCTCGGCCGCGAAACCGTCCGAATGATAGACTCGTCCCCGGTTCCGCCCAACGATCCGAGCCCGACCTTGATTCGCATCGCCCCTTCGCTTCTCGTGATCGCCCTGCTCGCCACCGCCTGTGCGGGATCTGGCCTGCGACCCGACCCGACCGACGACCCTCCCTTCGTCGTGGTCGGCCCCTGGATGCCGGACGAAGAGCGGCAGCAACCGGACGCCGAGGAAACGGACCGACCCTCCGGGACCGACGCGGCCGAGGAAACGGACCGACCCTCCGGGACCGACGCAGCCGAGGAAACGAACCGACCCTCCCGAACCGACGCGGCCGAGCCCCCCCCGGCACCCGCGGGCCCCGAGGCCACCGGAAAGGCCGCCCGCTCCGAGGAAACCGACGGGCCCGCCCCCGCCCCTCGAGAGGCGAAGACAGCGGAAGCGGAGGAGACCGCCGACTCGGAGACTTCCGGGGATGAGGGTGAGAAGGAAGCAGAACCTCAACGCCGCATCGTCCTCGACACCGAGTACGACGACGCGCGCGTCGGGAACGACCAGACTTCCCTGATCGAGGCGGAGATGGGGCTGGTCCGCGACCCGGCGCTCAACGCCTACGTCCGAAGCGTGGCACTCCGGCTGCTGCGTCACGCGCCGGACCGTCCCTTCGACTACGAGTTCAAGATCGTCGACCAGAGCGTGCCGAACGCCTTCGCCCTCCCAGGCGGGAAGATCTACGTCTCGCGCGGACTGCTCGCCCTCGTCACGAGCGAGGACGAGCTGGCTGGCGTGCTCGGGCACGAAATCACGCACGCCGCCGAACGCCACTCGGCGGCGCGCCTCGAGTACGCGAAGCGCCTCAATCCCTTCACGATGGGCTTCTTGAAGGCGGGGCGGATCGCCGCCTACGGTCGAGACCAGGAGCGGGATGCGGACCGCGGCGGACAGCTCCTGGCGGCGCGTGCCGGCTACGACCCCGCGGCGATTGCCGAGTTCCTGCGCAAGCTCGACGCCTCCGAACGCTATGTCGTGGGCTGGTCCCGTTTGCCTTCCTTCTTTGCGACCCACCCGACCAGCCCCGAGCGCGCCGCGATCGCGCTCGATCGGGCCCGCGGACTCGAATGGACGGCGATCGAGGGCGTCGCAGACGACGGAAGCGGAGGCTATTTCTCGAAGATCGACGGTCTCGTGATCGGCGAGGATCCGGCGGGAGGTCTTTTCGACGAAGAGAACAAGTTCATCCATCCGGAGCTGCGCTTCTCGCTTCGCTTCCCGCCGGGCTGGGACACCCTGAACACGACCCAGCGAGTGCTCGCGGCCTCGCCGCGACGCGATGCCCAGGCCGAACTCTCCCTCGTCGGTCCAGCAGGCGAGTCTCTCGACGCGGTCGTCGATGACTTCCTGGCCGAGGAGTTCGAAGGCGTCAGCGTGCGCATTCGGGACCGACGGGTCGTCAAGATCGGGGACCTCGATGCGATCCGGATCGAGGGACGCGCGACCACGCCCTTCGGTCCGCTCTTCACGAACATGACCTTCGTCGTCTTCGACGGACTCGTCTATCGGCTGCAGGTCCTGTCGGTCGACGCGGCCCGCTACCGCGGCCGTGCCCGCGCGTTCGCGCACAGCTTTCGACCGATCGACGAGGAGGTCGCGCGATCGCTCCGCGTGACACGCTTGCGCGTCGCCCGCTCCCTCGAAGACGAAACCCTCGCACAGCTCTCGGAACGCACACGGAACGAGCTCGAGGTCGTCTTCACGGGCGTCCTCAACGGCATCTATGCCACGACCCCGCTACCCCGACGTACCGCGATCAAGATCGGGATCGCCGAGCCTTACCTTCCGCAGGCCGCGAGAGAGGACGAAGTGAACGCGGCCGGCGGCACTCCGCCCCTCGAATCCCCGAACCCGTAGAAGAACGCAGCAAAGCGCCGCCGAGGACCGCCCGAACCAAACCCCGTGTAGAGCATCGGTCCGGAAGGCGCTTCGCTTGGGAGCTGGAGCATGGCCACGTCCCGCTCCCCGGGACCGGACGCTTCCACGGACTCGATCGCGATGCGGCGAAGAACGTGTTCGAGGCGCGGGTTCGTTTCGAGGGTCCGTCGGAAGCGCCCCTCTCCCAGCACGACGAGCCAGCACATTTCGCGCGCGACGACGTCGCCGGAGGGGAGGCGCCCTTCGAGCAAGGAGAGGCCGCCCCCCCTGGCCGGTGACACGTGTCACAGCATCGTGTCAGGAATAGCGACATTAGATGCGTTCGTGTCGCATGCGCCGCGAAACGAAGCGCCGTCGTCGCGCGCTCACCCCTCCGAATCGGAGGCGACCGGAGGGGGAGCGCGCACGATCTGTCTGCTTTCGACCCCTTCCCAGGTCCGCTCAGCTCAGCTTATGCTTGATCAACTTCGGCGCCACGTCATCCGTAGCGGGTCCGCCGAAAGCGCAGATCGTCGTCAACGTCTCTTCCCTTCTAACACGGCGATGACCGAAAAGTGTCAGGGAATTTCCGGATTCTTTCCGATTTCCAATCGGTCGAATCCGTACGTTGGATCGGACGTTTCCGTCCGGAGTCGACGTTCAGTCGATCAAGTACGCGGTTTCGTTGAGGCTCTTCACGCTTCGGATCCCGGAGGAAGAAACCATGAAGCGGTGGCCGCTCGCGAAGCCCGCTTCGAGGAACGCGGCGT
>PAQX01000065.1 GCA_002709835.1 Deltaproteobacteria bacterium | reverse complement strand
TCACAAAGTGGACCCTTAGTCATTTCTTGGCCAGCGGCTCGGGGCCGATCGCCGTTCAATGAGCGGGGCTTAAAGCCCCCGGTCCTTCAATCCTTCCACGCCTCGCGCCCCGGAAGCGCTGCTCCGCGTCATCTGCGAGATCACTTTCCCTTTCTCCGCCGGCGAGCTCGGCGAAGCGCACCGGCGGCGCGTCCGTCCTCTCTGCCTGGCGGTCGAGCGCCGCCGCTGGCCTCTCGGTTCACCCGTCGCGGCCTCGTGGACTGACCTCGGGCCGGATGCATCTTCCTTCTCGGGCCCTTCGCAGCACCGGGAGGCTAGGAATAGTTCGCGAGCGCGGCTTCGAGAGACGCGCGGACCTCGTCGCGCAGCGAAGCAGGCTCGAGGACCTCGGCCCCCCCGCCGAACGAGAGCACCCAGTTCGCCAGCTCCTGGCTCCCCCCGACTTCCATCGTGAGTTCGAGACCCCCGTTCGGCAGCGCCTCCGTCTTCTGGCTTGCGTGCCATTCGCGCTCGCCGACGAAGGACGCCCACTGGGCGCTGAAGCGGATGCGGATCGGGACCGCGGGCTCGGCGACGACGCCGAAGCTCGAGGCCGTATAGGCATCGAAGTCGAAGCTCGGATCGATCTCGAAGTCGTCGCTCGTCGATTCGATCGCGCGGATGCGGTCGACGGCGAAGGTTCGGATCTCCTCGCTCCGGTGATCGTGCCCGATCACATAGAGCGCCCCGCCGTGGTACCAGACCTTGTAGGGATCGATGTTCCGGGTCGACTCCTCGCCCGTCCGGCCCGTCCGGTAGGTCATCGACAGCGTCCGGTTCTCGAGCACGCCCTCGTTCAGCACACGGATCGTGTCGTGGAACGCCGCATAACGCTTGTGGGGCCCGGGAAGGACGCGGAAACCATCGCCGAGTCGCTCGAGGTAGCCCGACAGCTCCGGGCCGAGGCCCGCGCGGACCTTCGCGAGGGCGGCCTGGATCGAGTCGTGGAAGACGGTGCCCTCGAGGGTTTTGAGGAGGTCCTCGGAGAAGGCGAGGGCGAGGAGCTCGTCCGGTGTGAACGGGACCTGCCCCATCTGGAACGTGTCGAGGAAGCGGTAGTAGGCCTTCCCGTCGCGCTTTTCGCTCGTGACCGGGAAGCCCGCGTACATGAGCGCATCGAGGTCGCGATAGACCGTGCGCCGCACGCAGCCCAGATCTTCCGCGAGCTCGTCGAGGCCGACACCTGCGCGGCTCCGCGCCAGGTGCTGGATCAACTGCCACTGTCGTGCGAGCTGGTCCCCCCGCATGGCGAGGAACGTACCCGCTCCCCGCGCCGGGGGCACGGTGCGGCCTCAGTCAGTTGCTGAAGAAGGCGGCCAGCTCTTCCTCGCGCGCCTCGGCGTCTTTGTATCCGACCTCCTCGCAGCGGCGCGCGTAGGCCGCGTCGAAAAGGAGATAGGACAGGAGGTCCGCTTCCCGAGCGTTCGTGCCGCCGCCCGAGGCGCGGCGGAGCAGACCGAGGAAGGGACCGAAATCGAGATCCGGGTCTTCGCGCACGACCTCCGCCGCCATCACGCCGAGGTCCTCGGAGGGCCGCACGACCAGATCCTCGATCCGGTTCAACTCGCGATCCCCATCGATCTCGAGGTGGGCGTTCAGCTTCTCGAGGAAATCGTCGCCGTAGACGTCGCGCCCGGCGTCGAGGATGTCGTTGATGAAGTGCATCCGAGACACGTCCGCCTCGATCGGCGAGAGCATGAGCGCATTCAGTACCTTGCCGAAGAGATACATCGGGTTGCCGAACTCGGCGGTCCGCTCCTGCGCCGTTGCCTCGTTGACCGTGGGCTCCGTCGGGTGGGTCAGACCGATGACCAGGATCCGGTTGGCGCCGAGTCGGACGGCGGGCGCAAGCGGCGTGTTCAGGCGGAGTCCGCCGTCGGCGTAGTAGCGCGCCCCGACCCGGACCGAGGGAAAGAGCAGCGGGATCGCCGCCGAGGCCAGCGCATGGAGCGGGGAGAGCCGGATGCGCTGCATCCGGATGTTCGAGACCGACGCCCAGGGCGGGAGCGCGGGTCGCTGGGAGTCACAGAAGACGACGGCCCGTCCGGTCGCAATCTGGGTCGCCGCCACGCAGACGGTGTCGATCTTGCCGGTTCGCAGGTTGCGACGGATACCGCGCCACGGGATCGACTGGAGCACGAGGCGCTCGAGGGGCTCCGTGTCGAGGAGGCCGTAGAGACGGTCGGGGCGCTGGCCCTCACGGAGCTGCTGGGCGACGCGCTTCACCCCGAGCATGCGACGTGGGAGCCGGAAGAAGTCCCGGGTCGTGAACTCGAAGATCTCCTGGACCTTCATGCGGTGCCAGATGTCGACGAGGCGATCGCCGCGGCCTTCGGTCTCGTCCGCGGTCGCGGCGAGAAAGCAGGCGTGGATCGCGCCCACGCTCGTTCCGCAGACGATCTCGAAATCCGGCTGGACTCCGGTCCGTCGGGGCAGGTCGTCGAGGATGAAGCGGAGTACCCCGGCCTCGTAAGCGCCGCGCGCCCCGCCCCCGGAAAGCACGATCGCGCGCTTCGGCTTGTCGCCGCGCGCGGAAGAGGAGGACGTGCCGGGAGCGGTCTCTGCGACCATCGGGCTCGGGTGACGCGGACTAGCCGCTCACACGCTCCGCGTACTCACCCGTTCGCGTGTCGACGCGAAGGATGTCGCCTTCCTTGATGAAGAGCGGGACGTCGAGGGTCGCGCCGCATTCGAGGGTCGCGGGCTTCACCGCGCCGGAGCTCGTATCGCCCTTCACGGCGGGGTCGGACTGGACGACCTTCGACTCGATGTAGTTCGGGAGGTCGACGTTGACCGGGTTGCCCTTCCAGAAGAGCACGTCCACGATCATTTCTTCCATCATGAACTTTTCCTGATCGCCGATCACGTCGGGCGGGATCGGGATCTGGTCGTAGGTGTCCTGGTCCATGAAGATCATCGACTCGCCGTCGTTGTAGAGGTACTGCATCGACTTCTCCGCGATGTCGGCGAGCTCGGCCTTCTCTCCGGAGCGGAACGTACGCTCGACGGTTCGGCCGTTCAGGAGGTTCTTGATCTTGGTTCGGACGAACGCGCCGCCTTTGCCCGGCTTCACGTGCTGGAAGTAGGTGATCGTGAAGGGCTGGCCGTCGAGCTCGAGCTTGAGGCCGTTCTTGAACTGCGAAGTGTCGGTGGTCGCCATGGTCGGTGAGATCCTGTGCGCCCCTCTCGTCAGCTGGGAATGCGGGCGCGTCGAAGGCTGTGCTGTCGGGGGGAGGGTCCGGGCCGGGCCGAACGGGCGCCGATTCTAGCGGAGGGCCGCCCCCTGGCCAGAAACGGGGCAGCTGGGGGGTCGATCGGTCGTCCCGGGCCGAAAGTTGAGCCTGGACAGCCACTTGCTGGTTGTTCCGCCGAGGGTGGGCCGAACGAAGACGAAGAGCGCACGGGCTACGGGTGCGTCAGCACGACCCGAACCGCGTCCTGATCCGGAACCTCGCGCTTGAGGAGCGCCATGCCGTGATCGAGATCGTCGAGTGTGCAGGTCACGCCGAGCAGCTCCGTCGCCGGGATCTTCCCTTCGTTGAGCAGTCGGCAGGCCTCCGCGCAGGATGCGCTCGTCGAACCCGATCCGCCGTGGATCGTGAGGGAACGAAAGATCAGGTGGTCGCTGATGATCTCGACCGGCCGTTCGTTCTTGAGCCCCCCGAGCAGGATGTGTCCGCCGTGACTCGCGAGGGCGATCGCTTCGGGAACGGTCGACGTGGCGACTGCGGCCATGTCCATCACGACGCGCGCCATCGCGCCACCGGTCAGCTCGCGGACGCGGGCCACGACGTCTTCCTTCAGGACGTCGATGCACGCGTCGGCACCGACGGCCCGCGCGATCTCGAAGCGTGCTTCGTCGCTCGTCGTCCCCGTCACGATCACGCGACCGGCACCGCGGAGCTTCGCCATGACGATGCAGCAGAGGCCCATGTGCCCCGGGCCCTGGACCACGACCGTGTCCCCCTCGCGGACGTCGGCCATGTCGACCCAGTTGACGGCGCTCGCGAGCCCTTCGAAGAGGGTGAGCTCAGAGGCCGGCACGTCCTCGGTCAACTTGTGGAGACGGGTGCCCGGGATCAGTCCCATGTACTCGCCGTAGCCGCCCCAGAGGCCGTGCTCGTGTTCGATGCCGAGGGTATAGGAGTAGCCGGCGACGATGCCCGTCGGGTTCGTCGCAGAGGGGATCTCCATCACCATGATCTCGACTGCCACGCGATCTCCGACCTCGACGCCGAGAGCCGCGTCGGGTGCGAGGGCGTGGATCCGACCGACGATCTCGTGACCGGGGACGATCGGGGCGACCTCGCCGGGGACGTGGTGATGACCGTTCAGCTGCGCCACGTCGCTCCCGCACATCCCCACGGCCTCGACTTTCAGGACGGCACCGCCGGGGCCGGGTTCCGGGATCGGGAAGTCGCGCAGGTCGTAGGTTCCGTCGCCATTGAAGACCGCCGCGCGGCATTCGCTCATCGTTGGGTTCCTTCTCGTCGGAGGCGGGCGCGAGGATAGTCGGCGTGGGGAGACCCGCGCGAGAGGGAGTGAGCGGTGCCTGCTACGCTGCCGAGCCGCTCGCTGCGCCGACCCGGAGCTCTACGATGACGTCCCCCGAAGATCCGGGTTCGCCGCCTCCGGTCGAGAACGAGGCCCATGAAGCCCTCGGCGTGACGCCGCTCGGCATCTGGGCGCTCTCGTGGCCGACGATGTTGGCGATGGGGGCCGGGACCGTCGTCAGGCTGACCGACTTCGCGATGGTCGGCGACCTCGGGCCGGCAGCGACGGCCGCGATCGGGATCGGCGGCAACTTCTATTGGCTGATCGAGTCGCTGGCGTCGGTGCCTTCGCTCGGCCTGATGGCGATCCTCGCGCGCGCGGTCGGGTCAGGCGATCGCACGCTGGCCGACGCGTCTCATCGTCAGGCACACCTGCAGGGCCTCGCCCTCGCGCTCGTCGGCTGCGCATTCGTGTTCCCCACGACCGAGCTCGCGATCGGCCTCTACGGCGTCGAAGACGACGTGGTGGGACTCGCGGCGAGCTATCTGTGGTGGCGTCTCTGGGGCACGGTGCCTCTCGCGATCGCGATGACCTTCGGCTCCGCTCTCCGTGCGGCTGGCGATACGCGGACGCCGCTCTGGGCGGGTCTGGTCGGTGCCAGCGTCAACGTCTTCATGAACTGGGTGCTGATCTACGGAAAGCTCGGCTTCCCGGCGCTCGGCGTGGCGGGCGCGGCGATCGCCTCGAACCTGGCGATCGCCACGATGACGATCCATTTCCTGGTGCTCTGGTGGGCGCGACGCCTGATGTTGGTCCCAACCGCCGGATCCTGGCGACCCGACTTGGATCTGCAGCGACGCCTCCTTCGCATCGGGGTCCCGGCCGGCCTCGAGGGCGGTCTCTTTCAGGTCGGTTTGATGCTCTTCCAGCGCATCATGTCGACCTTCGGCACGAACGTCGTGGCGGCCTACAACGTCGGCTCGATGCTCCTCAACTTCTCGTTCATGCCGGGCGTGGGCTTCTCGGTGGCGGCGTCGACGCTGGTTGGACAGCACCTCGGTGCGAGCGATTCCGGGCGGGCGTCCCGAGAGGGGTGGCGGGCCATGTTCCTCGCGATCGGCACGATGACGGTGATCGGACTCGTGCTCGCGCTCTTCGCCCGCCCGATCGCCGACGCTTTCACGAACGACCCCGAGGTGGTCGAGCTCTCGGTGCTCGTCCTCACGATCTTCGCCTTCGCCCATCCTCTCATGGCGATCGAGTTCGCCTTGGGCGGCGCGCTCCGTGGCGCAGGGGACACCGTCTTTCCGCTGATCTGCGTCTTCTCTGGCCTGGTCGTGGTTCGCCTCGGGATCGCGGCGGGCCTGGTGGTCTTCTTCGACGCTCCGATCGAGTGGGTCTGGACGGTCCTGATCCTCGACTATGCGATCAAGGCGGTGCTCTTCGTCGAGCGCTTCCGCCGCGGCTCCTGGAAGCGGCGCCGGGTCTGAATTCCGTCCGGACACGAGGTCGATTCGGGCCCTCTCGTGCGCCCGTTCAAACGTCTAAGATCCGGCTCCACACGAATCCGGAGCGCACGCATGTCCCTCGATCCCACCCGTACCCCCGTCCTCCTCGGCCTCGGCCAGATCCTCGAGCGCGAGGAGGTCGTCACGACCGTCGAGCTCTGCGCCCGTGCGGCGGAGCGCGCGTTCGAGGACGCGCCCGGCATCAAGGAGAAGGTCCAGCGGGTGTCGATGATCTCGGTGATCTTCTCGCCGGCGAGCGAAGGCGCCGCGACGGAGGTCTGCGATCGCCTTTCGATGGGCGGCGTGAAGCGGGAAATGACGACGCCGGGCGGCAACACGCCGCAGTGGTTGATGAACCGCGCGTGCGAAGAGATCGTCAGGGGCGAGCTCGAAACGACCCTGATCGTCGGTGCCGAGTCGACGCGCTCGATGAAGCAGATGAAGCCGGACCAGGACTTCATGCGCGCCGGCCTGGAGACCCGCGAGGAGGGTGGGCCCAAGGACGAGGTCGTCGGCGCGACCATGCGGGGCATGCTCAGTCAGGCGGAGATCGAAGCGAAGCTCGTCCGCCCCGCCGACACGTACCCGATCTTCGAGAACGCCCTCGCGAAGAAGCTCGGGACGGATCCCGAAGGCTCCCGCGCCCGGATCGCCGGTTTCATGTCGCGTTCGAGCGAAATGGCGGCGACCAACCCGATCGCGTGGTTCCAGGACGTGCGTTCCGCCGAGGACATCGCGACTGCGACGCCCGCGAACCGCCTGACCGCCGAGCCCTACACGAAGTGCATGAACAGCTTCATGAACGTCGACCAGGGGGCGGCCCTCGTCGTGACGACCCTCGCGATCGCCCGGGAGCTCGGCCTCGAAGAGCAGGTCGTCTACCCCTGGGCCGGCGCGAACAGCGCCGATCTCATGCCGATCGAGCGCGAGGACCTCGGCGCTTCTCCCGCGATCCGCGCGGCGGCTGCGGCGACCTTCGAAGCGGCCGGCGTGACCCTCGATGAGATCGACTTCATCGACATCTACTCGTGCTTCCCGGTCGCGGTCCAGATCAGCGCGATGGAGATCGGCCTCGAGCTCGATGACCCGCGCGGCCTGACCCAGACCGGCGGTATGTCCTTCTTCGGCGGCCCGGGCAACAACTACACGACCCACGGCATCGCAGCGGTCGCGCTCCGGCTTCGGGAAGGGGGCCGCCTCGGCTATGTGACGGGCAACGGGGGAATCCTTTCGAAGCATTCGATCGGCATCTACGGAAACGAAGCGCCGCCCCGGCCCTTCCAGATTGCGGACACGTCTTCGGCGCAGCAGGCGATCCAGGACTCGGCCCTCAAGTGGACGAGCGCGGCGGAAGGCGAAGCGGTCGTCGATGCCGGGACCGTCGTCTACGGCCGGGACGGCTCGCCCTCTTTCGCGCCGGTGATCGCGACGCTGCCCGATGGCAAGCGGATCTGCGCCGTCGCCGATGACGACACGCTGCCGACGCTCGCCGGCCAGACCCTCGAAGGACAGACCATCCAGGTGACCGGCGCGGCGCCGCCTACGTTCCGCCTCTAGCGCAGGGCTCCGCCGCCTACGTTCCACCTCTCTCGGGCGTCTCCGCGAATCGCGCGCGCACGGACGACGTATCGCTCGGGACCGCCCGGCACGATCGCGTCGAAGGGGAAACACGTGATCAGTGTGAGCTCGGGGATGCCGGTCCGATCGAGCAGGTCCGCGCGCGACTCGTGGACGACGGCGGTCGCGACGACTTCGTAGTCGCGCCGTACTCCTCGCGTGTCTTCGAGGCGTAGCCGGGCGCCGGCTTCGAGATCCCGGAGCGGCGCGAAGTGGGTGTCGCGGTGACCCGCGATCACCACGTTGTCCGCTTCGCCCGGGCGCGCGCTCGAAGAGACATGGGCCGGCCCGAACGCCATCGCCTCGCCGCTTATGCCTGCGAGCACGTAGAGCGGCGCGGCATCAGGCGCGAGCCAGAGCTTCGCGACGGGACCGGTATCCGCCCAGGGCCAGGGTTTAGGCGGGGTCTCGTCCGCTTCCGCCGCGGCCCAGGCGCGCGCGATCAGGAACTGGGCCAGCAACGCCTTGGCCGGGATCCAGAGCCCCTGGCCGAGGGCGACGGCACCGAATAGCGTGAGCGCGCAGGCGGCCGAACGGCGCCGGACGCCCCGAGCCAGGCCCATCAGGTTCGCGCCTCGCTGCGATCCTCACGCCTTCGCCGGGCGAGGGCGAGGAGTGATGCGCCCAGCCCGACACCACTCGCGCCGAGGCCGATGAGCAGCGTCGCCGGCGTGCCTCCCTGCGGCAGACGTCCGATCTGGACCTGAGCGAGCGGCTGACCGATCGCGACACCCGCACTCTGCGCGTCGGTATCCCGAGGGCTCGCGGCGACGGGCGTCAGCGTCGTTTTTCGGGCCTCGGGCCTCTTTCGCCCGCCGAAGACCTTCAAGAAGTCCCAGCCCTTCGGCAGGAGGGAGGGCACGTTTCGCGTCTTCGGCGCGACGTCGAGCGGCGCCGTGGGCGTCATGTCGACGGCGACCAGGCTGCTCCACCGGGTCACGAGCTGATGTCGGACCCCGATCGCAGCGACCTCGGCCGAGACGTCGTCGATCGATCGCCCGGAACGGAGCGAGTCCCTCAGTCCCGCGACTTTCCGCCTTGCCCAGAGCCGGGAGACTCCCTCGTGATCGGCGCCACCGCCGAGGGCGAGCTCGAGGCGGACGGTCTCGCCTCCGCGCTTGCCCGAGACGACGACCTTCTTTGCCGCCTTCGGCAGCCGTGCGGCGACGACCACCGGCTCGCCGGCATAGACGTCGGGAATGCGCGTGGGCCACATCTCGACGCCGCCTTCGCCCCAGTCGATCCGGAGGTCGTGGAGGACCGGGCTGTCGATCTTCTCGAAGAGCGCCGTCATCTTCGGGACGACCTCGGCGGGATGGCCGATGTAGGTGAAGGTTCCGCGGCCGTATTGCGCGGCCTTCGTCATGAAGTGCCCGTTGGGGGCGGAACCGATCCCGACGGTGTAGAGACGGCTGCGGCCGAGGTTCTGCTCGATCGACGAGAAGAGGGCGCGTTCGTTTCCGACGCCACCGTCGGTGATGAAGACGACCTGCCGCACTGCGCGGGACTCGATGCCGGGCTGGAGCGCGCTCTCGAGCGCGGGGAGCATGTTGGTGCCGCCCTCGGCCTCCAGGGCGGCGACCCAGGCGTTCGCGATGGCGATTGCCTCGGCGGTGGCCGACTGGGAATCAGGGAAGAGACGCCGGAAGCTCGAGTCGAACTCGATCACGTTGAACGCGTCCTCGGGGCGCAGCGTGGCGAGAGCCTCCCGGACGGCGCGACGCGCCTGGATGATCGACTCGCCCGCCATCGAACCCGACGTGTCGATCACGATGACCATCTCACGGGAGACCCGCGCGGACGTCGCCTCGGTCTGGGGCGGCATGACCATCAGAAGCGCATACTCGTCGCCGTCGACTTCTTCCCGGAAGAGTGCCGCGTTCGGGGCGTTGCCGACCGTCGGGATCCATTCGAGGACGAAGTCGCGATCCGCCTGCGCATCGGGATCATCCAGCCGGACTGCGTAGACGTCGCCCCGCTGCGCGCGGACGACGAGGGGGTGACTCGGACTCGAGACCGACTCGAGGGGGAAGCCCGCGTCGATCTCTGCGCGCACGCTGACCGGGTTCTTTCGGCCCGGCCCGCGCTGCGTCACGGGCGGCGTGATCCAGGCCGAATCGGGGACTTCGGCGGTGTTCACGCCCCAGCCGGTTCTGGAGAAGCCGTTCGCGATCGGCGTGCCCGGGATGTAGCGGGGGCCGACGACGAGGGGGAAGCGGAGGCTGAAGCGGCCCCGGTCGAACCGCGCGTCTTCCTGGAAGGCGATCGTGACCTCGAGGGTTTCGTGCGGGCCCAGGTTGGCGAGCGACGTGGTGAAGACGTTGGGACGTTCCTGCTCGACCAGACTCGCCTTGCGGCCTTCGGATTTCGCGCGTTCGTAGGTCTGCTTCGCACGGGCGCGCTCCTCGACGCGGCCTTCGATCACGCGCTCGCCGATCCGCATGATCAGCGAGTCCACCGCAGCGTCCTCGGGCAGCGGGAAGACGTAGATCCCCTCGACCCAGCCGGTCGTCGGATTGGTGAAGCGCTGGGTCACCCGCGTGCGGGCGATCAAGCCAGCGACTTCGATCGCGACGTCGGTGTGGAGGAGGGGAGCCTCTCGAAGGCCCTCGTCGGTCTGGATCAGGAGGCCGCCGGCCCTCATCTCGCCCGGCTCGCGGACCGGGCCGAGTTCGGCGGCGACGACCCAGGGCACGAAGAGGAGAAGGAAGGAGAGGAAAAAGGGGCGAGGAAGGAGGCGGTCGGCGCGCATCGCGTTCTCCGGGCGTAGCTCGGCCGTCGCGACCGGAGGTCGCGCGAACGAGGACCATGCGGGTGCCGCAGCCCTCGTCACCGGAAACGGAAGGCGACCTTCGAGCTGGAAGACTCCGGGACCGACCGTGTTAGGCGAGGCGAATCCAGCGACACCGGGGTGGTTCGGGATTCGCTCGGAAGGACCCCGCGCCTGCGAGTGCGGTTCTCTGGTCGACGGAAGTGGCGCGATGCGCCTCGGTTCCGCACGAATGGGGCGCAGCGGGAAGAAGGGGGCGCAGCCTTTCCTCAGAGCCCTCGAGACGCGTGTCTCCAAACGAAACGAGGCCCGCGGATCGCTCCGCGGACCTCGTTCGATCGATCGGATGATCGGTCGAATCGGGGACTAGCCCTTGGCCGCTCCGACCGCCTCGGTCAGCGCCGGGACGATGTCGAAGAGATCGGCGACGACGCCGATGTCCGCGACCTCGAAGATCGGCGCGTCGGGGTCCTTGTTGATCGCGACGATGAAGTTCGACGCCTTCATCCCGACCAGGTGCTGGATCGCACCGGAGATGCCGGCGGCGATGTACAGCTTCGGCGCGACGACCTGACCCGACGAACCGACCTGGTAGGGGTGATCGAGCCAGCCCGCGTCGACGACGGGGCGGGACGCGCCCATCGCTCCGCCGAGCACGTCGGCGAGGGGCTGGATGATCTCCGGGAACTTCTCCGGATCACCGACACCGCGGCCACCGGAAACGATCACGTCGGCCTTGGTCAGGTCGACGCCCGTAGATTCCGCCACCTTGATCTCGACGAACTTGGCGCCGGCGGATAGATCGGCCGAGACCGCCTCCGCGCCACCGTCGCTCGATCCCTCGAACGGGGCGATCGCGCCGGGCTGCATCGTGGCGACCGTGCGACCCGAGGTCGAGACCTCGGCATCGAGCTTGCCGTTGAAGACGCGGCGCACGAAGTTGTAACCACCGTCGCCGGCACCGGCCTTGATGCAGTCACTGGTGAAGGCGCAGTCCAGGCCCGCGGCGATCCGGGGTGCGACGTCCCAACCGGTGGGCGTGTTGGCAATGAGGATCAGTTCGGCGCCCGACGCTTCGGCCGCTGCCTTGATCGCCTTGCTCCAGACGTCCACGTTGTAGTTCTCGGCCGCGGCATCATCGACGACATACGTCTTGCCCGCGCCCTTGCTCGCGAATTCACTCGCGAGCTCTCCGACACCGGAGCCGATGACGAGGCCGTTGACCTCGGCACCGTCGATGCCCTGCGCGGCCGCCACGAGCTCGTAGCTCGCTTCGCGGATCGCGCCGTTCTGAATTTCAGCGACGACCAATACGGTTCCCATCGCGTTCTCCTTTTCTGAGTGCCGCCTCGTCGCTCCGGGCTACGGAGCGCCTGCGGCCCGAGGCTGCTTGCGCAGCCGCTGATTAGAGAAGACCCAGCTCCTTGATCTTGGTCACGAGCTGACCAACGACCTCGTCCGTGGAACCGGAGAGGATCTCGGCGGTGTCGCCCTTCGGCGGCACGTAGATCTTGTTGATCGTGGTCTTGTTCTGGGCGGCGGAAGCCGAATCGGCGACACCGAGGTCGGCCAGGGTCTTCACGTCGACTGGCTTCTTCTTGGCCTGCATGATGCCCTTGAGCGACGCGTAGCGGACCTGGTTGGCACCGGACTGGATCGCGATGAGGCAGGGCTTCGGCAGGTCGACGACCTCGAGCGCGCCGCCCTCGAGCTCTCGCTCGACCTTGACCGAGGCATCGGAGAAGTCGGTGGCGACGACGCCGGTCGCGCTCGGGAACCCGAGGAGCTCGGCGACCATCGGCGGGATCGCCGAGGCGTTGTCGTCGTCCGCCATGAGGCCGGCAAACACGAGGTCTGCGCCTTCTTCCTTGGCGACGGCGGCGAGGATCTTTGCCGTGGCGAGTGCGTCGGTACCGGCGGCCGCGTCATCGTTGACGTGGATCGCGCGGTCCGCGCCCATGCCGAGGGCGGTGCGGAGCGCCTGGGTCACGCGGTCGGGACCGATGGACACGACGATGACCTCGTCGGCCGAGCCGGCGTCCTTCAGCTTGAGGGCCTCCTCGACGGCATAGGTGTCGTAGGAGTTGATTTCGAACTTGATGTTGTCTTCCTGGATCCAGGTGCCATCACCGTTCACGTCGAGACGTGCGTCCTGATGGGGAACCTGCTTCAGGCACACCATGACCTTCATGGGGGCGAGCCTCCTCTGGCCAGGCGCCGTCCCGCTCCGAAAACGAAAGGGAGCGCGACGCGTCCTGGGCGAAGCGTTGCGAGTTGGGTTTGGGACTGTCGGGAATCCCGGCCAGGGATGAGCCGCCGGGAAATCGAACGCGCGGACTCTAACGCCCGAGGGGCCGGATTTCAACGCAACCCGGCGTGCGCCGCCTCCGCGCGGTGCGGGCGAAACTCGAGGCGAGATCCGCTCTCGCCGCCGATTTCGGCCAGGAACTCGCCCCAGCCCACGCGTGCGACCCGGCGTTCCATCCTTCCAGGCGGCCCGCCGCCGAGCGCGCGGAGGCGAAGATCTAGTGCCCCATGAACGAGAGAAACATCTCGACGTTCTGGGCGCGGAGATACGGATTCGTCCGCTTCTGCGACTCCATGGAGTCATGCCCTTCGGGGGAATAGAGGTGGCCGGGGAAGAGGTTCGTCGAGTCGGGCAGGGCCTTCAGCGTCTCGAGGCTCTCGTACATCGCCTTCGGGTCTGCGCCCGGCAGGTCGACGCGGCCGCAGCCGTTCAGGAAGAGGGTATCGCCCGAGACGAGGTGGCCGGACTGATCGCGCTCTTCGACGTGAAAACACTGACTGCCCGGGGTGTGGCCCGGGGTGTGGATCAGACGGATACCGATCCCGCCGAGCTCGAGCAGGTCGCCGCCGTCGTGCTGCACGAGGTCGTTCTCGGAGACGCCGGTCACCTTGATGGTGCCCTCGGCCTCGTGCTTGTTCACGTGGATGGGCATCGGCGAGACCTCGAGGAGCTTGGCGAGGCCCTCGATGTTGTGGCCGAAGATCTCGCCGCCGACGTGGTCCTGGTGGTAGTGGGTGACGAGGGCGCCGACGACCTCGATGCCGTCGTTCGTCGCTTGATCGAGGAGTCCCTGGACGTTCCAGGCAGGGTCGACGACGTAGGCCTTCCGCTGACTCTTGCTGCCGATCAGGTAGGCGAGGTTCGCCATGTCCCCGACCCTCTGCTGCACGAAGTAGAGGTCGCTCTCGGTCGCCATCGTTTCTTTCTCCGGGCGCGCCCTCAGCGGGTGCGGCGCCCGATCCATTTGGAGAGCACGCCGAAGACCTCGGCCTGGACCTGCTCGTTCGTGCGTCCCGACTTGCGCGGCACGTGGAAGTTCGAGTCCGCCTCGGGAACGTCGTAGAGCTCGATCGGCGCGCCGACGCGCCGCAGCGCCTGCCGGAGCGCACCCGGGTCGCATCGTCGGTCGCGCGTTCCCTGGACGAAGAGCGTCGGTGCCGTGGAGCGGAAGAGGACCTCGGGGTCGCTCTTCTCCGGCTTGTCCTGCGGGTGGAGAGGAAAGCCGAGGACGAAGAGGCCATCGGCCTGCAGTCGGTCGGCCACGAGACCCGCGGCGACACGGCCGCCGAGTCCCATGCCCCCGACGACCAGCTGGGCGGGGAGGGCGGTCGGGTCCCGGCCGAGCACGTTCAGCGCAGCGCGATATCCGCGCTCGAGGATGGCCGGCGAGTCGGCGGTCGCTCGTTTCCCCGCTTCAGCGAACGGAAAGTTGAAGCGCAGCGTCAGATAGCTGCGTTGGGTCAATGCATTGCAGACGGCGGAGATCAGCGGATCGTCGTAGTCGCTCCCGCCGCCATGAGCGAAGACGACGGCGATGCGCTCGCCGGTCGGCCACCACTCGGGGATGCCGAGCACCCCCTTCAGGTGGTCCTTGCCGTGAATCGGCTCGGGCAGGGGGATCTCGAGTTCTTCGAAGGTGGCGGAGGGCTCCATGGCGGGGCCCATGCTAGGAAAAAGCCGCCCGAGAGTCTCCCCCGTATGACTGCAAGTACTCGGTAATGAACGAGAAAAAGAATCCTCCGCCTCGGCTCGACAGGGGCGATCCCCTCCCGGATAGTTCCCGCACGCGACCGCCTCGCCCGCGGGTCGCTGCGGGGGGCCGGTCGAGGTGGAGCGAAACGAGACGAAGACGGGGTCTTTCCGGGGCGCCGGCCTGGGGCTCGGCCTGTGCCTCCTCGCCGCCTTGGCCTGCGCGACCCCGACCCTGGAGGACCAGCGAACCCTGACCGCGGACGCGGTCGACCTGCGAAACGAGGCGCGTTTCGGCGACGGCCCGCCGAGTCGGGTCTTCCTGATCACCGTGGCCGGCCTGCGCCCTGTGGATTACCTGGATCCCTTCGGCCACGCCGCAGCGGAAGGCGCCCACGTCCACATGCCGACCCTCGCCCGGCTCGCCCGCGAAGGCGCGACCGGTCTGGCCGCGCGCCCGCCGGCACCGAGCGCCGCGCGCGCGACCCACGCGACGCTCGTGACGGGCCGGACGCCCCCGCATCACGGGATCATTGCCGACGCGACGCTCGACCGGGAAGGCACGCGCTCGCTGCCCTTCCACGACAGCCGCTTGCTCGTCGGTACGACGCTCTGGGACGCCGCGGTGGCGAAGGGGGTCGTGTCGCTCGGTTGGCCGACCACGACCGGCGCCCGGATCGAGCTGCTTCTCCCGGAGCCCGTCGACGGCGGTGTGGCCTTTGATCGCCCCGGCACGAGTCCTGCGCTCACCCGCGAGATCGCGACGCTCGCGGCGGAAGCGCTTGAGGCGAACGCCGAGGCCGCGGGCGCTTGGCCGACCGCGGTGCAGGAAGACGGCGTCCTCGTCGACCTGGCTTGCCGGCTGATCGCGTCGGAGCGCGACGCCGGCCTCTGGCTCTTGAGGCTGGATCAGACCCTCGGCCCGCTCGCTGCCTTCGGTCCGGGCAGCGTGGAGGTCGACGATGCCTTCGGTCGCGTGGACGCGGATCTCGAACGCCTCACTGGCTGCCTCGCGGCGAACGGGCAGCTCGAAGACGTGGCCATCATCGTGACCGGCGACGCAGCCCATCATCCCGTCCACACGCGTGTCGCGCCGAATACGGCTCTAGCACGACGGGGGCTCGTCGGCCGTGACCCGAGGGCCTCGACGGGCGTTCGGAGCTGGCTCGCCCTCGCGCGGTCGCATGGCCGCTCGGCCTACGTGTACGCGCGTGACGCGGCGAATGCGATCGACGCACGGAAACTCCTTCGCGAGGAAGCGGACCGGACCGGCGCCTTCGAACTCGTCTCCGCCAAAGAGTTGGCGGTCCTCGACGGCGATCCGAATGCCTGGTTCGCTCTCGTCGCGCCGCCCGGCATCGTGATCACCGACGATCTCGCCGGTCCGCTCGTCGCGCCCGCTCGCGTGCGCGGCGCGCCCGGTGTGCTCGGCGATGCGCTCGACGAGACGAGCGTGGGCTTCGTCGCCTGGGGACGCGGGATCCGGAACCACGTGCGGCTGCCCTTCGTCGATCTCCTCGACGTCGCGCCCACGATTAGCGCACTGCTTGGTCTGCGCCTGGGCGACGACCTCGACGGCGACCCGATCCTGGGCATCCTCCGCGCGGCGGTCGAGCCCCCGCCGCCCGGGCCGAAGCGGCTCGGGCAGGAGCTTGACGCCGATGCGCGCCTGCGCGAGATGCGCCGGGGGAGAGAGGTCGGGCGATGAGTGGCCCGAGCGTCGACGGTCCTGCCGTCACGATCGAGCTGAACCCGAAGGAGCAGCGGCTCTACGACCAGCTGCGCGAACGCCTCATCACGCCCTCCACGTCCGGCGGCCCCGGCGCTTCGCGCATGGGCGATGTTCTCCTCTTCCTCCCCGATCTCACGATCCTTCTGCTGCGCCTTTTGCGCGACGAACGCGTGCCCCTTCTCGACAAGGGCCTCGCCGTCGCGGGCGTCGCCTACGTGCTGTCCCCAATCGACGTGCTCCCGGCGATCTTGATGGGGCCGCTCGGTCTCCTAGACGATCTGTTCATCGTCGCCGCTTGTCTCTCGCGCCTGGTGAACCACGTCCATCCGGACGTCGTCCGCAGCCACTGGTCGGGACAGGGCGATGCCCTCGACGCGATCCAGAGCACGACCGGCTGGTTCGAGCGCGAGCTCACGCTCCGCGTGGGCGACCTGCGACGCTTCCTGGTGAGACGCGCCGCACGCTAGCCACCGCCCCGGCGAGTGCCCGCAGCCGGAGGATTCCGGCGAGTGCCCGCAGCCGGAGGATTAGTCTCCCCGCGTGTACTCCGTGACTGCGCGCTGGACGAGACGCTGCCGGTCTTCCTTCGGCAGGCGCCGAACGTTCCCGTCATCGTTGATCGACGCGTGCTCCGTTCGGCCCGAACAGAGCAGCGTACCCTCGCGGCAAATGGCGTAGGCCATCGCGAGGGACGCGCCGCGCACCCATTCGAGCCAGACGGTTACGTCCAGCACATCGTCGAACTTCGCGGGCTGCTTGTAGTCGAGGTCCACCTTGGTGACCGCGAAATGGAGGCCGAGATCGATCCAGTCCGGGTAGCTCTTGTCGTGGGTCTCGAGCCAGACGACCCGCGCGTTCTCGCAGTACTTGAGGTAGTTGGAGTGATGCACGATCCCCATCGCGTCGGTTTCGTGAAAACCGACCCGGTGCTGCATCGTGATCGTCGTGGCGTCTTCGGGGATCATGCTTCCTATCGGTCGTCTAGAGCAGGCTGAGCTGGCTGTCGTCGACGGCCTCGGCCTCTTCCGCGGCGGCGCGCGCCTCGGCCTCTTCGGCCTCGACCCGCGCCACCTCTTCGGGCGAGGCCCACAGGGGACAACGGCTCTTGTATTCACACCAGCCACACAGCGAGATCTTCTTGGCGGGGAAGTCCGTCGCCGCCTGGATCTCGTCGATGCGAGCGATCGTGTCGGAGCGGAGCTTGCGCAGGTCTTCCTTCGTCCGCGTCGAGACGCAGGTCCGGTTCTTGGCGACGTAGTGCCAGACGAGACGGTATTCAGTGTCGTGGCCGTACTGGCGCGAGAGGCCGATTTGGTAGAGGGCGAGTTGACGGTCCTGGTCGAGGATCCGCTGGGAGGGCACGCGCGCTCCGGTCTTGTAATCGTGAATCTCGATGGCGCCGTCCCGGGCGCGGGAGATGCGGTCGATGATGCCCTGCATCCTGTATTCGCCCGCGTCGTCGAGGGGAAAGACGACCCGCTTCTCGAGGCCGAGGGTCTCGCTCTCGTCGAAGGGGTAGTGGCGGAGGTAGTAGCCGCGCAGGCAGTCCTCGCCGAGTTGGCGGTAGTAGGAGAGGGGCGTGTTCTCGCGGACGATGCGGACGCGCTCGGGGTCGTAGGTCTCTTCCCAGAGCTTGTGGTAGCGGTCGACGACCTTCTCGATGCCCGGGATCTGGTCGCGGCCGACGAAGAGGTAGAGCCGCTCGAGGACCTCGTGGACGCGCTTGCCGACGAAGGCCTCGATGCCCTCGGACGCGGCCGGGATCTTTTGGATGTACCGGTACTCGAACTGCTTAGGGCAGTTCTCGAAGCTCGACAGGCGCGAGTGGCTGTAGATGGTGGCCATGCGCGGACCCCCCGTCCGTGGTCGGCGCGCCCTGAGAGGGCGCGCGCGGCAGCGAAGATAGGCGGTCGGTGGCGTGGCTGCCGACTTCTTGCTGTTTGCCTGCGCCTGCCCCGGGGCTTTGGGGCGCCGGGTGGCCCCGCGCCGGATGTAGGGCATTCTATGGCACACCGGCGCCCGAACCCGACGGGCCCCTGCTGCGCGCCTAGAGTTCGACCGATCCCAAGACCCCCCGCCCCGAAGAGGCGCCCGCCCGATCCTGGTTCGCTGGACATCGGACCCACCGGGCACAGGAGAAGGCGATGGCCAGCAATCCGACTTCCCGCGCGGCGAGCCCCGCGCTTCGTACGATCCGCAACGATTCCCCCGGTTCCTTCACGTGCCCCGAGGACGTGCTCGAGGAGGCGATCGAGGGCCTCGCTGGCTGCGACGAGACCGTCCTCTCCGAGACCGTCTGTGGCGGGATCCTCGATCCGAACCTGGTCGTCGAGTGGGTCGATCGAGCGAAGCGCCTGCTGCGCTTTCGCGTCGATCCGGACGAGCTTCGCTCCGAGGTGCCCGCCGTCGCCGACGGGCTCTTCAAGCTGCTCGAGCAGGTCGACCTTCCCGAGGATGGCCCCGATGCCGCGGAGCTGACGACCCGCTTCGTGGGCAGCCTGGTCCGCTTGCGCGAGCAGCTCTCGCTCGATGTGGAAGCCGCCTACGCTGGAGATCCGGCTGCGGCCGGGTACGATGAGATCGTCGTCGCCTACCCCGCGATCCGGGCGCTCGCGCTCCACCGCATCGCTCACGAGCTCTACGCGTATGGCGTGCCTCTGCTTCCCCGCATCATGAGCGAGATCGCCCACGACCGGACGGGGATCGACATCCACCCGGGGGCCACGATCGGCAGCCGGTTCTTCATCGACCACGGGACCGGCGTCGTGATCGGCGAGACCGCCCACATCGGTGACCGTGTGCGGCTCTACCAGGGCGTGACGATCGGGGCGGCTTCGCTCCGTGATTCGTCGACGCTTCGCGGCAAGAAGCGGCACCCGACGATCGAGGACGACGTTACGATCTACGCGGGTGCGACGATCCTCGGCGGGGATACGATCATCGGTCAGGGCAGCGTGATCGGCGGCAGCGTCTTCCTGACCGAGAGCGTGCCTGCGAACAGCCGTGTGATGGCCGAGGCGCCGCGTCAGCTCGTGCAGGGCGAAGACGAGGCTTCCTTGCAGCTCCAGTGGGACATCTAGGAAGCGGAATGCGCGTGGGATCTTTATCACTGGTTCACCTCGCGGCATCGCTTGCCGCGATCGCCGGCCTCGTCGGTTGCGCCGAGGAAGGGCCGTATACGGCGGACCTTGCCGCGGAGATGATGAGCCCCTACTGCCCGGGCCGTACGATCGCGTCCTGTCCGAGTCCGCAGGCGGGGGAGCTGATCCAGTGGATTCAGGTTCAGGAGGCCGCCGGCGCATCCAAGGAAGAAGTCGTCGAGATGCTCGTCGAGCGTTTCGGTGAGGACATCTACGGCGCGCCGCCGGCGGAGGGCGCGACCCTCTTCGCGTACGTCCTGCCGGTTGCGGGCTTCCTCGGTGGCGGCGGTGTCGTCGTGGTCGCACTGCGAAGGCTGGTCGGCGCTCGCGGTCGCGAAGACGACCTCGAGGACGAGGATCTGGCGCCCTCGCGCCCCGCGGCAGCACCCGCGGCGCCTCAGGCAGACGAGGACGAGCTTGCGAGGCTCGTCGACGAAGAACTCGCGAACCGACGCTAGGTGCGAGACGGAACCTCGATTCGATGAAGATCTATACGAAGCGCGGCGACGCGGGCCAGACCGACCTGTTCGGGGGCGACCGTGTCGGCAAGGACGAACTCCGCGTCGCGGCTTACGGCGACGTCGATGAATTAAACGCCTTCGTGGGCGTCGCGGCGGCCAGCGGGGCGGATCCGGAGCTGGCGGACCTCTTGCGGTCGGTCCAAAGCGCGCTCTTCGATCTCGGCTCTTCCCTCGCGACCCCGGATCCAGAGCATCGCGAGAAATACGGCATCGCCGGCGTCGCCGAGGCGGACATCGAGGCGCTCGAGGCGCTGATCGACCGGCTCGAAGAGCCGCTCGAGGAGCTCAAGACCTTCATCCTGCCGGGCGGGTCGCCCTCGGCATCGGCCTTCCACGTCGCGCGAACGGTCTGTCGACGAGCCGAGCGCGCGGTCGTCCGGCTCGCCCGGGTCGAAGGTGAATCCGTCGCCGCGACCTCGCTCCGCTATCTGAACCGCCTCTCCGACGCGCTCTTCGTAATCGCGCGCCACGAGAACGCGCGCCTCGGCGTGTCTGATGTGGCCTGGGTCGGCCGCTCGACTGCCAGCTAGCGCTCTCGAAACGAACGCGCCGGCGTTTCACGGCCGCTGCGAGCTCGGCGGGCTCGGCGAGCACCCGCTTGTCGTTCCAGGGATTCCGCTCGGTCTCCCCCGACGCACGCATTTGCGGGGATTTCGATCGAGCCCGGGACGCCTCCGAGGGGATCCACATCCTTCGCGACCTTCGCCGTGGGGAGATCCCACGCCGGGCTCGTCCGTCGATCGCACTCGCCGGAACGAAGCCTGCCCGGGCCCGGGGGATGGAGCGGGTCACGCGCCGCGTCGACCCTTCTCCTCGTCGTGCTCGCAGAGGGCTGCTTCGATCCGGCTGCTGAGGACATCGACGACGCGATCGACGGATGCGCCAGGCTCGGCTGCGATCGCGGCGCGGACCTCGGTCTCGGATCCGAGCGTCGCCAGTCCGAATCGGCCGTAGCGGACCTCGAGCGCGTGCTCGATGCGGGCGATCCGCCCCTGACGTCGCCGGGCCTCTCCGATCCCGCTCGTCTTCAGGTATCCCGTGTGCTCGTCCAGCGCTTCGATCAACTCGTCGATCCCGAGGCCGTCGCGGGCGGAGCCCGAGAGGACTGGCGGGACGCGATCGGGGTCGCGTCGATGCCCGAGGTCGAGGCCTGCGCGCAGTTCCGCCGCGGCGCGCGTTGCCACGTCGCCCAGGTCCGACTTGTTCACGAAGAAGAGGTCGGGCCACTCGAGGATGCCGGCCTTCATGAACTGGATCAGGTCGCCGGCAGCGGGCTGCGCGACGAAGACGAGGGTGTCGACCACGTCGATGACCTGGGCCTCCGATTGGCCGACCCCGACCGTCTCGACGAAGACGTAGTCGAGCGCCGCGGCCATGATGTCGAGGGAAGGCCCGGTGACCTCCGAGAGGCCGCCGAGTTGGTCACGCGCCGCCAGCGAGCGAAGGAATACGCCGGCATCGCGCGCCGATGCGCTGAGCCGCATTCGATCGCCGAGCAGTGCACCGCCGGTCCGCTGACTGGACGGGTCGACCGCGAGGACGCCGACGGAGCGTCCCCGATCGCGGAGCCCCGATACGAGCGCGTCGAGGAGCGTCGACTTCCCCGCCCCGGGCGCGCCGGTTACGCCGATCCGGACGCCCCTCGCCTGCGGCGAGACGGCATCGAGCAGCGCGAGGCGAGCCTCGCGCGAGCTCGCGCGGTTGTCGTCGACGGCGTTGAGCGCCTGGCTGATCGCAGACCGCTCCCCGGCGCAGACGCGCCCAGCGAGCTTACGGGCCGCCTCCAGCGCGGCGGTGCTCGCAGGCTCAGTCGGCATTCGTCTCCGCCACTCCGTTGGAAGGCTCAGTCGGCATTCGTCTCCGCCACTCCGTTGGAAGGCTCAGTCCGCATTCGATTCGGCGACGACGTCGACGATCTCGTCCATGATCCGGGTGAGATCGAAGTCCTTGGGCGTGTAGACCCGGCGGACCCCGGCGGCGACGAGCTTGTCGGCGTCGTCGTCCGGGATGATGCCGCCGACCACGACCGGGATCGTTCCCATCCCCTCGTTCTTCAACTGCTCGACGACGTCCGTGACGAGCACGCCGTGGGAACCGGAGAGGATCGACAGGCCGATCACGTGTACGCCTTCGTCCTGAGCCGACTGGACGATCTCTTGCGGCGTCAGCCGGATGCCGTCATAGACGACCTCCATGCCCACGTCGCGGGCCTTGACCGCGATCTGCTCGGCGCCGTTGCTGTGGCCGTCGAGGCCGGGCTTGCCGACGAGGATCTTGAGGCGGCGGCCGAGCGTGGTCGAGAGTTCGTCGACCCGCTTGCGGACCTGTGACACGTCCTCGGAGGCCTCGGCGACCGGGGCAGCGACCACGCCGGTGGGCGCGCGGTACTCCCCGAAAACGTCGCGCAGGACCTGCGACCATTCACCGGTGGTCACGCCGGCCTTCGCGGCGGCGATCGACGGGGCCATGATGTTGCCCCCGTTCTTGATCACGTCCTCGAGGTTCTTGAGCGCCGCCTCGGCGTCCGCGGTGTTGCGGCGATTGCGGAAGGCTTCGAGAGACTGGATCTGCTCGCGTTCGGCGCTCTCGTCGACCTTGAGGATCGCCCCCGCGCCTTCTTCGACGAGCGGCGAGTCCACGGCTTCGACGTACTCGTTCACGCCGACGACGGTGAGCTCTCCCGCTTCGATCGCACGGAGCCGATCCGTCTGGCTCTCGACGAGCTTCTGCTTCATGTAGGCATTCTCGACCGCGGTCACGGCACCGCCCATGTCGAGGATGGTCTGGAGCTCGCCGCGCGCCTCGTCGAGGAGCGCGTTCGTCTTCGCCTCGACGACGTGAGATCCGTCGAAGAGGTCGCCGTACTCGAGCAGGTCCGTCTCGTAGGCGAGGATCTGCTGGGTGCGGAGGGAGAGCTGCTGATCCCAGGGACGCGGCAGGCCGAGGGCTTCGTTCCAGGCGGGAAGCTGCAGCGAGCGCGTCCGGGCCTTCTTCGAGAGCGTCACGCCGAGCGCCTCGAGAGCGATCCGGATGATGTTGTTCTCGGGCTGCGCCTCGGTCAGGCCCAGGCTGTTCACCTGTACGCCGTAGCGGAGGCGGAGCATCTTCTCGTTCGTGATGCCGTAGCGCTCGCGACCGATCTCTTCCCAGAGGAGGTTCATCGCCCGGCACTTGCACATCTCTTCTACGAAGCGGATGCCTGCGTTGAGGAAGAACGAGATGCGGCCGAAGACGCGTGAGAGCGTCTCGTCGTCGACCTCGGGCATCGCGCGCACCACGTCGAGGATCGAGATGGCGTTCGCCATCGAGAAGGCGATCTCCTGGACCGGCGTCGCCCCCGCTTCCTGCAGATGGTAGGAGCAGACGTTCATCGGGTTCCAGTTAGGAACGTGGTCGACGGTGTAGGACACGATTTCGCTGGTGAGGCGCATGGACGCCTCCGGCGGGAACACGAAGGTGCCGCGGGAGAGGTACTCCTTGATGATGTCGTTCTGGGTCGTGCCGCGCAGGGCGCCCTGGTCCGTGCCCTGGCGCTCGGCGGTCGCGATGTAGAGCGAGAGGAGCCAGGCCGCCGTCGCGTTGATCGTCATCGACGTGTTCATCTTCTCGAGCGGGATCTCGTCGAAGAGGACCTGCATGTCGTCGATG
Source organism: Deltaproteobacteria bacterium (assembly GCA_002709835.1). GTDB lineage: Bacteria > Myxococcota_A > UBA9160 > UBA9160 > UBA4427 > UBA4427. The sequence continues at coordinate 3,605 of PAQX01000065.1, read as the reverse complement.
TGGCAGATCGGGACGCCGACCTTGCCGACTTCGCCACGGGAGAGCGGGTGGTCCGAGTCGTACCCGGTCTGGGTCGGGAGATCGAAGGCCACGGAGAGGCCCGTCTGGCCCTTCGCGAGGTTGCTTCGATAGAGGGCGTTGCTGGCCTTGGCCGAGCTGTGTCCGGAATAGGTCCGGAACATCCACGGGCGGTCGCGTTCGGGGCGGGAGTCGATCGAGGACACGGGGGGGCTCCGTTCGTGAGGCAATCGGGGATAGTGAAGATGGGTGGGCCCTTCGGGCCGAGTGGGATGGGGGCGTCGGCGCGGGCCGCCGAGCGGGGTCCGGCAGAATCGCCGGTCCATCCCTAAGTGGCCGAAAAACTTACCGAAACAGGTCCTGCGGGGCAAACCGGGGCCGGGGTATGCTCCGAACCATGAGTCAGCCCGTGTCCGATCTGCACGCGTCCTTCGTGGGGCTCGACCCCGCGCGCGTCCTCGCCGCCGTCGAGGCGGCGGGGCACGTCCCCTCGGGCCACTGCTTTGCGCTCAATGCCCTGGAGAATCGGGTCTACGACGTGCGGCTCGAGGACGGTCGTCACGTCGTGGCGAAGTTCTACCGGCCGGGGCGATGGACCCGGGACACGATTCTCGACGAGCATCGTCTCCTGGCGGCGCTGGTCGAAGCCGAGATCCCGGTCTGCGCGCCCCTCGCTTTCCCCGATGGCGACACGCTCTGGACCGACGAAGACGTTCACTATGCCCTTTGGCTGCGCACGGGCGGGCGCTCCCCAGACGAGCTTCGCGACGACCAGCTCGCGGTGCTCGGCCGTTTGATGGCGCGGATCCACGCGGTCGCGGCTGATCTCGGCGCCCCCCATCGCCGCCCGCTCGACCCCGAGCACGGCCCCCTCGAAGCGCTCGCGCTGCTGGAGGAAGGAGATTGGCTCCCGCCGTCCTGCCGCGACCGGTACGTGGCGGCGGTCGAGCGGCTCGTCGCGATCTACCGGGAGCGCAGCTGCGGGGTCGCGGTGCAGCCGATCCACGGCGACTGCCACGCGGGGAACCTGCTCAACGGGCCGGCGGGTTGGTTCTTCCTCGACTTCGACGACATGGTGATCGGGCCGGCGGTCCAGGACGTGTGGATGCTCGTGCCCGGGCGGGACGCGGAGGCGGATCGGCAGCGGCGCGTGCTCGTCGAGGCCTATCGGACCTTTCGCGACTTCGACGAAGGGACGTTCTCGTTGATCGAGCCCCTGCGTGGGTTCCGGTTCGTCTTCTACGCGGGCTGGATCGCGAAGCGCTGGAAAGACCCGGCCTTTCCGGATGCATTTCCCCATTTCGGGACCGACGCGTACTGGGAAGACGAGACCCGGGATCTCGACGAGCTCGTCGGGCGCATCGAACGCGGCGACGACCTGCTGGCGCCGGAGGAACGCGCCGAGCGCGCGAACACCGAGGGCGAAGAACTCTCGAACGCCGACTTCTTCTGGGACATGTAGAGGGTCGGGGCTGGCTTGTCCCGCCGCCTAACGCGCCTTGAGAACGACCCGGTCCTTCAGATAGGCCCAGTTGAGAGGCCGGAATCGCAGCTCGCCCGCTGCGCCCTGACCTGTCAGATCGGCGAGCGTGAACCCGCCCCCGGGATTCATGAGCCACGGTTCGCCCGGGAGGGTGTCCTCGACGGTCAGGTTGTGCGCGTAGGCCTCGCCCGCCTGTTCGTCGCCGGCGAAGAGCCCGAGGCTCGGCTTGCCCGTAGGGACCAGACCGAGCGCATGCGCGGATTCGTGGGACATCACCGTGCCGAGCGCGTCTCCGAAACGGGCGATCGCGGTCGCGATCACGCGCGCGCGGTCGTTCGCGTCCGGGGTTGCGAGGAGGGCCGTATCGCCGGGGCGGGAGCCGAAAGGGGCCGCGATGAGTGGCCCGAACGCGTCCCCCCAGAGCGGGTCGTCCGCGTAGACCGAGAACGCGGCGGGGAAGAGGCCAGCGTCGCTTCCGTCCTCCGCGGTCCCGATGCATTCTTCGCTGCCCTTGATCGAATTGTGCGGGTCGTAGCGGACGAAGCCGATCGAGTCGGGGTGGGTCGCGTTCCGGCCGCCGATGCAGATGCGCGTCACCAGGGGGCCGTCGTCGATCTCGCGCTCGAACCGCACGAAGACCTGGTCGCGGTCGCGACCGGTGCGGTTCGGGTCGTCTGTGCGGTCGTAGGCGCGTCGTACCCGGGCGAGGGCGCGATCGGCAATCGCTTCGGCGAAGGGCCCGGCAGCGGTTCCCGCGTCTCGGGCGAGCAGGCCGAGCCCTTCGAGATCCGCTTCGAAGTCTGCGCGGCCGTCGCCGTCGCGATCGACGTCGAAGTCGAAGTGGACGATCTGACGGGATCCGATCGGGGGGCCTCCGAGCCAGGTCCGGATTCGCTGGCGTCGGAAGGTCTGGAGGAGCTGCTCGTCGGCATCGACGAGGGTCGCGCGAACCGAGAAGAGACCCTCGATCAGGCCGAGGTCTTCGGCGATGAGGGTCGTTCCAACGAGGCCGTCGAAACGGAACCGGTCGGTGATCTCCACGATCGCCCCGGTTCGTTCTTCGCGGATTTCGATCTTGAGCGTGTCGCGGACGCTTTCCGGAAGGCCGTCAGGGAGCTCGACCTGCATCGTCCAGCCGTAGGTCGGTACCAGCACGTCGCGCCCGAGCCGCAGCCCCAGGTCGTTGATCCGGATCGCGATTTCGGCCGCGTCGAGTCCGGCGAAGCGTTCCTGGCGGACCCCGAAGAAGACGATCAGGAGGCCGATCACGAGGCCGCCGACGACCGCGATCAGCGTTCCGCCGCTCAGACCGCCGGGGTCGTCGGTCGGTCGGGGAAGGGGCATGATCGGGTTCGCGTCCGTGGGGCTCATCGGGCTTCCTCCCGCTCACCTTCGGCGAGGCGGCGGGCGAGGTGGAATTCGAGGGAGGGCACGGGGCTGTCGGAGGCGAGCACGTCCCGGCGCCAGGGGCCGGGGCGGAGCGCGCCCGAGCGCGGCGCAGGATGGCGCACCGGGTCCGGAAGCGGAAGGGGGGCGAAGCGCGCTCGATGGACGGTCAGCGTTTCGATCGGAATCGGCTGCCCGCTCCCGTCGAAGGCGGTTCGGTTGCGTGCGTAGAAATGGGTGGCCGTTGCGAGACCGACGGCGTCGTCGCGGCCGCCGCCGAGCAGGATCCGGCGCTCGTCTTCCGCCTCGGTCGAGCGGGGGGCCTTCGCCAGGCGAGCGAGGTCCCGGCCCCGTCGGGCGGGCACGCTCGCATCGGGGTTCCCGCGCGTGGTCCCGCCCGCCGCGGCGAGCAGGGTCGGCTTCACGTCCTCGAGGCTGGCGAGCCGGAACGAGACGCCCGGGCCGTCTGGCGGGGCCGGAGTCGGAGAGCGCCAGAGGAGTGGCACCCGGTGGCGTGCCCAGGTGAGGCTCGGCGCTCCGCGCTCGCCGGCCAGGGCGACGACGAGGACGCCGCGTCGCCGGCGATCGCCGAAGGCGACGTCGACCCGCGCCAGCGTGCGGTCGAGGGCATCGAGGTCCTTCGCGCCCCCGAGATGAAGCCAACCGAATCGGGGCCCGGGCGCCCTGGCGATCCACCTCTGGACGGCGTCGGCGAGCG